>CALVZV010000089.1 GCA_944372665.1 uncultured Clostridia bacterium | reverse complement strand
ATTGCGGCGCGGTCGCTGTTGTAGCCGTTACTCAGCGACATATTCACGTCCCAAATGAAAAGTATATACGTATCGTAATGATTGCCGTCGCCGTATTCGAATTGGTTCGTTACCCGATCCGAATGCCCGCCTTTGGCATAAACATAACATCCGCCCGGGGCAGTAAAAATACTGTTGCTAGGCGAACCTGAGGTTTTCTGGTAACCGCTTTCCGAAAAATCGACCGTCGAAAACCCGACGTTTTGGCCGGAAGGCAAACTCCACGCATAAGCGGCGATATCGTCTGAGGGCAAAACGGAATCGACGCCGAAAAGCGTAAACAGCAAAGTCGCCAATACGACCGCCGCCACCACGGCAAGAACAATGAGCGCAATCTTGACGGCACCGAGCCGGCGTACCGATTGCTTTGACATTTCGTTACCGAGACAAGCTTCCTTATTGGTAGTCATAATATGCTCCTTCCCGCTTTCCCTCCCGAAGCGGAATCGTTTATTTTACTTCAACCTCCGCTTTTCAGCGGCTGATGTTTTTGCCTATATCGGCAAACGATTCGACGCCGTTGACGACGAACGTCGAGGTTACGCTCTTGTAGTTTTGCTCGGCAGCTTCCGGAACGCGGTTCACGCCTGCGTAATATCCGGCGTTTACCGTGGCGCCGGCTATATCCGCCGAGCATACGGCGTCCAGGGTCCAGGTCTCGACGTCGGATACGTTGATCTCGTTGAGTTCGCCCGCAATACCGCCGAACGAAACGTTCGCGCCGCGTATTTTGAACACGATCCCGACCGTGCCTACACGTATCCTGCCGCCGTTTACTACGCCTGCTATACCGCCTGCCGTCACGGCGGCTCCGCCGCGCGCGGTGATCTCCACGCTGCCGCTGACGTTGACCTGCACCAACTGCGCGCCGGCATTCAGTTCTTCGGCGACGGCGCCGAATGTGACGTCGTCGTAACCGTCTATCACGCACTCGAGCGCCAGACCGATCTGACGGACGGTACCGGAAACGGTATTGAACAGCGGCGCGGTCAGTCCGAGTATCCTGTGATTATTGCCGTTGAACGTGCCGGTAAAGGCCTCGTTGCCGCCGATGGATTCGAATACGTAGTCCGCAGAATCGGCTCTGCCGTCGCCGTCGAAGTCGCCGACGGTAATATCCGCGTCCAGTCTGAAGCTTGCGTACATATACGAAGACACGCTTTCCAGCTGCGCGAAACTATCTATTACGAAAGGATCCTCCTGCGTGCCCGAACCCTCAAACGGATGCAGTCCTGTGATTATGTCTCCTATCAGTCTGCCCGACGAATCGTATGCCGCCGAAGCGGCGATGCTCTGGTAGGAAGTTTCACCCGTGACCGTACCGCTGCCGCGGAACGCACGCTCGACGGCATAAGCGCCCGCATACGCGTGACCCATAAGATACACGCTGTCGGAAACGGCGCCCGAAGCCTCTGCGGCATTTTCGCCCGCGAAAGCTCCGACGTTGATCCTGCCGGAATATTCGACGTTGAGACTGCCTATCGCCGTCACGAATCTGACGGACGCGGAATTGCGTATCTGACCGAACACGCTGCCCGTAACGCCGTCGAAGACGTCAAGGAACACGCTGGCGTTGGTGATAACGTCGGTCGCCGTGCCGGCTATGACGCCGCCGATTGCTCCCGCATACACGGTGCCCGAAGCCGACGTCAGATCCATTCTGCCGGTGACGACCACGTTGCCGATCTCGGAGCCATCCTCGGCGACTGCGGCAATAAGCCCTGCGTATCCGCCTTCGGCAAGCACAAAGTCTGCGTCAATATTCAGGAGTTTGAGGTTCTTTACTGTCCCTTCCAGTATCCTGAACAGTCCCAAATATGTTCCTTCGCCTTTAAGCGAAATTTCGGATAATGCATAGTCAGAGCCATCGTAATAGCCTCTGAACGGAGTCTTGGATAGCCACTCGGCATATTCGCCGGGAACAAGCATCGCGGTCTGCAGGCAGTATGCCCACGGCACTTCGGCTATGATCCTCAGGTCGTCAGCCTCGGAAATAAGGAACGGCTGCGCCGGAGTGCCGTTGCCCTGCACCCCGTATGCAGCGGCAAAGAACGAGGAAGTTTCCGCTACAAGCTCCGGCACCGTCTTGCCGGCAACCTTATTCGCACTCATATCCAAAAAGCCCAGGATATCGTCAACCGCCGCATGCCTGAGTATCTCGTAATCCGCGAACTCGGAATTGCCTAACGACCTTAAGGCTATGTTGGCGCCGCCGTACGACACCGCTCCGTTAATATAATATGTATTATTGCCTTCGCCCGGACCGATGCCGCCGACGTTCTTCGCATATCCCGCAACAGTGCCGGCATACAGGTAGTCGCCGCTGCCCGAAGCGCTGAACGGCACGCAGCTATCGGCGGTTATCGTGCCTATCGAATAACACGACGACGTATAAGCGGTGTCCGTCATGTGTCCGACGATGAGACCGATATATCCCGTTACGCTGTCGGCAAACACGTTGACGCCCGAATACGAAGCGTATACCAATGTGCGGCTCATACGCGCTACGACGCCGCCTATCACTATATCGTCGGCGCCTGTCACGTAGACGTTGCCGTAGACGTACACGTTTCTGATATCGCTTTCCGCAGCGTCCGCCGCCACGAACGCGACGTCACAGCCGCTCGCGTCGGAAAGCGTAAGCGTGCGTATCCTGACGCCGAGGTTCATTATTCCGGCGCCGTTCACAGTACCGAAAAGGCTGAAGCCGCCGCTCCTGACGAGGAGTCTGTCCGCCTCAAAGAGTCTGTTTGCGCCGTCATACGTGCCCGAAAAAGGCGAAACGGCAACAAAAGTGTTGTCTATTTTTATATCGTCGGCCTGTTTGAAATAGGCTTTCTTTCTGTTCTGTCCGAACGCTAGGTCGTAGCGTGTTTCCTCGGCGGGATCGTCGTAGGTCAGCATGTACGCCGTTATCATCGAGAAATCCTCGGCGTCATAGACCAGATACGGATCCGCCGCCGTGCCTGAGCCGGCAAAGTAGGTAACTCTCAGCATAGCGCCGACTTCTTCGGAAACCTCGGTAACCGAACCGTTCTTTTCGGCAAACACGAAATAATCCGCATATTCTCCGCCGAACGACGCCGTCACCTCATATACTCCGAAAGGCGCGTCGGCGTGTATCTCGGGTTCGGAAAGTACGGGGCTGAACGCGCTGCCGAACATATCCGATATTTCCTGAGGATAGCGCGCGACGACATCGGTGACCGCGCCCGTCCTTTGTATATACTGAGTCAGATTCATAAACGAATACGTGACTTCCTTATACATGGTGACGCTGACTGCGAAGTCGCCCGCCACAAGGTACGAACCCGACTTGGCGCTTAATGCGGCGGCGTCATCGGGATCGTAGGATTCGGAATAGCTTCCCGTGCCGTAGCTGCGGAAGCGGTAGCCTGCCGCCGCCGAGAACGAATATTCCGCAGTCTCGCCCCTGTGATATGCGCCGAAGCCGCTTACCGAAGCGACGAACGCGCCGGTATACGAATCGGACGAAACGGTTTCGATCAGATTCGCCACACCGACGTCGAGAGAAACGTAATACGTGTTGCCGTCTATCTTATAAACCTCCGTTTCGTCGCCGCCTATAGCGACCTTCTTGCCCGCGCCCGTTACCCAGGCGTAAATGAATTCCTCGTATACGGTACCGCCCTTCTCCCCGGTCCCGAGAGTGAGGTCGTGCAGTACCAGATATATCCTGCCCGATTCGTCCGCAGAAACGTAATCCTCGACCGTGACGCCGTTCACCTTATAGCTGTATTCCAGTCTGAGTCCGGAAATCGGGAGCGAAGCGAACGTCTTTCCTATGGAAAGCCCGTCGTTTTCTCCGTCGCCGTCATAGTCTATGTCGAGATACCAACCGTCCGGCGAAAGCCTGCCGTCGACATCGGGAGCGTCGGTAGGCGCTTCCGTTTCGTCTCTCGTCACGACAAACGCTTCGGTTTCGAATACGGCGCCCGCGCCCGAAACGGTACGGAAAATCAGACTTTGCTTATCGCCCGTGGCGCCTTCGCTCCAAGTATATGCGTAAATACCCGAGCCTCCCTCCGCCTGCAGCTGCATCCAGCCGCCGCCGTTCACGCTGACCTCCACCTTGCCGATACCGGAAATGCCGCTCTGCACTCCCGCGTGAACGGAAATCTGTCCGTAGCCGTAGCCGCCGTTTGATATTTCACCGCCCTCGCCTGTCGCCGAAACCTCGGTTACGGGCAGAGTTTTATCTATCTTCAGCGCAATAGATTTGTAAACGAGTTGCGCGCCCGCACGCGTGGACATATAGGTAGCTTTTATCTCCTGCCGGGTGTTTGCCCCGACCGTGACTTCCACGGTATACGTTACGCTGTTTTGTACAACGTCATATTCCTCCTCTCGGACGGGATCGTAGGGATAGTATATCGTCAGTTTACCGGCAGACGCGCCGGCGTTGACCGTTACGACGACGATGACGTCGCTGTCGGTCCATTCTCCCGAATAAGGCACCCTTTCGCCGTCGGAGCCGATATAATACGCCTCCATGCCGACCGAAAGCTCGGCAGTGTCCTTTACGTAGCCGAACGTGTTCAGGTCTCCGAACGATGCCGAGGCGTACTCGCCCGCGCCCGTAACTACTCTGACGTACAGATCATACACGCCGTCGAAATCCAAACTCAGCGCGTACGTCAGTCCGTAGGTGAATTCCTCGTATCCCTCGGCGGTCATCCACGTGACGCCGTCGAAAGAATATTCCGCTCTGGCGCCGCTGGGTCCGAATGAGTCGATACCGTCGACCTGCAACGCAAAGTACGCGGCGTCCGCCGCTTCGGTTATCGGCGTGCCCGAAGCCAGAGCGTCGCCGTCCGGCGAATTCAGAGTTACCGTCCCGGAAGCCGAGAAACCCGAAGTACTGTCTATCAGAGCCAGCACTTCGTCGCGGAACACGTTGCCCGCCGCGTCGGTAACGGCAAGCACGAACAAAGCATATTCCGACAGGCTGCAGATGTAATAGCTTCCCGAAACCGAAAGCTGAATTTCGTTCTCGTCTACCATCAGGCTTTCGATATCTTCCGCCGCCGTGTAGTAAGGCAGACGGTAAACTTTTACGCCGGCTATTCCGGCAACGGGGTCGGAGGGCAGGAAACGCCAGTTCACGCTTTGCGAAGTCCATTTTTCGCTGACGGGATAATCGAAGTCGCTGCCCAGTATAAAGTCTTCGCTTATCTCGGGCGCGGTGCAGTCCTGATAGACCGAAAAATAGTCTTCGGTCTCGGGAACAAGCTCGAATACCCTGCCGGAGCCGGTGACGACCCTGAATTTATAATCGGTCTTTCTTTCGCCCTCCAGCGGCCACTGAGCCGTGCCCGTACCCGTGTACGAGCCTTGTTCGGGGTACATGTCGGAAGTGATGTCTATCCAGTTAATATTGGTTCTGGTGCTGTACTGCACCCTGACTCCCGAGGCCGTCAGCCCGAAAGAGAACGTAAAGACCACCGCCGAACCGTCGGTGACCCATTCGCCGAACACGTATTCCTCGCCCGAAGCGTCGCCGACGTTGGCCTCCACGACTAGATCCGGCACAACCTGATCGACTTTAATCGTAAAGGATACGGAAGCGGAATTGCCCGCCCTGTCCCTTGCGACCACGACGTATTCGGTGCAGTCTTCCACCCAGACGGTAAACAGATTGCCGTCTGCGGATTCTATTTGGGTATCGGGCTTGTCGGCAACGTATACGCCGTCGACGGCGTAAAGGGGATCCTTCCACGGTATACCTGCTTTGCCCACGTCGGTGACCCTGATTTGTACGGGCACCCTGTCCATGGTCCATTCGCTGCCCAGATAAGGAGTAAGGTCGGTTTCAATGATCAGTACGGGAGCCGACGAGTCGAATCCCACTTTTTCGAAGACGATCTCATCGCTCTGCGTGCCGTTCGCGCCTATTACCTTAAACACGTAATCCACGCCTTCGATCACGCCGCCATAAGTCAGATTCACGCTGCCGTTCACGCTGTCCACAAAGCCTGTGGCGTCAGCCCAGTTCTGGGAATCTCCGGTGCGGAACACCAGCTTTGCGGGGGCGCTGAAATTTCCGGACAGGGAAGTCACGACAAATTCCACGACGGCTTCCCCGCCTATCCAGCCGCCGCCGACCACCGAACCGGGAGCGTACTCCGCCAAAGGCGCCTCGGTCTCGACGTTATACGATAAAATTTCGCTGCTGACGTTGCCGGCGCCGTCTTCTATTATCAGAACGAACTCGCGCGCTTCGGAAATAACAACGATATAACTGTCCGGCGCGGACTCGTTTTGGGTTATGGAAATACCGTCGTCCTCACCCAAACCGTCCTGTACGCTCAGCTTGCCCAGTCCGGAACCGCCGAGATCTGAAACGCTGACGTATAGCGTGACATTGCTGCCGTACCAGCCGTCGTGATAGTCGCCTTCGTCGTCTTCTGAATCGATACCGATGACGGGATTCTCGGCGTCTATGTTGACCTGATTCTCGAACTCGTAAGAAGATTTCTTCTGGGTTATACCGCGGACGGAGAAAGTCAGCGAACCTTGGAAGCTGGATCTGATTTCGACGTGGAACTTCGTGGTTATAGGCTCCGTCCTTTCGCCGGAGTCGGCTCCGTATGCGTAACCGGAGTCGTTGTAAGCGTATGCCAGCTCCTCGGCAAGAGCGGCTTCGCCGGTTTTGTATCTGCTGAAAACAAGTCCGGAACCGCCGTAAGTGACGGTGATCTCGAAGGTATAATTGCTCGCCCACTGCGTTGTGTCCCTGCCCGGCACCTCGATTTTGGTGATAACGGGAGTGAAGTTGTCGAGCTTGGCTTTTACCTCGGCGGACGTCGCCACGACCTTCAAATCGCCGAAAGGCGCTTCGCCGGATTCGTCGTACATCACCGTTCCGTTCGTGTCGTTGACGGCGACGAAAACATATTCCACTATCGCGGATTTCCCGGAGATATCGGTGTCGCCGTAAATGAGGGGCGTATCGAAATACGTCAACGTGTTCGCGACGACGTTGCCTATAACGCCGCCCGGCCGCCATTCGGTTGCTGCGTTGATTTTATAGAAATAATAATATTGCGTATCGTCCGCAAGCATGATGCCCGGATTCAGATTGTAACGCATGCGGTTGCTCCAGCCGGTGAGCATGTCGTAATTGTAAGACAGCGAACCGTTCTGATTGACGCTGACTGAAAGACTTCCCGCTTTTATCTCGAAAGGCACTTCGGCTGTGTCTATATAATACGACTGCATCATGCCGTCGGGATGATCGTAAAGCGCGTTGTAAATGTCGAAATACAGGATGTAGCCGCCTATCGCAACCGGCTGGACGGTCACGGCGTCGTCGGGACTGCCTCCCGCCGCGCCGAAACGGACGTTCTGTATCTCCGTTCCGTAGCCAGTGCCAGCGCCTTTCATCGAGTTCGAGATCTGTTGTCTGGATATCCTGGCGCTTTCTTTGCCGGTATAGCTCAGCGACGCGATAGAGGACGAAATACCCTCGCCCGTGAACACCGCCGTAAACGTATATCCGAGTTGCTCCATGTGCGCGTTTTCCGGGGAAGCGTCCACCGCGACGGAATAAGTGTATGTATATCCCGTTTCGCCCGCGGTCAGATACGTGCTTTCGCCCCGACGCCAGCCCATGAAGAACCATTTGGCGGGATCGCCCGTGAGAGCGGCGGTCAGAATGATATTTATCGTTTCGGCGCCCGTGGCGTCGTCGCGCACGACTGAGGTCTCGAAACCGAAACTTCCGCCTTCCGTGCCGACGCCGTTGACGGTAAAGCCGCGCGACACGTTCACGGTGAATACGACATAGTCGGGATCGTAATTATACGCGTCCGTGCCCGTGCCGGAACCGTTGACGGGGCTGAAATAATATGCAAAAGAATATTCCCTGTCGGATTCGCCGAGTACGGTTACCGAATCCGCGTCTGCCGTTTCGTCCGAAATCGATCCGTCGCTATCGACGAAACGGAAAGAGGACGTGCCCGCCACGCTCTGTCCGACGTCGTAGCCGGTCACCGCGGCATTGACTGTAAGATCGGAAAGCGTCTGCCCGAATATAAGGTCATACTCCGTCGTTTCCAGACTGATTGCGACGGGACGGCGCGCTATGTCGAAAGCCCTAAACGCCGCGCCCGCTATTTCGCCGGAGGCATCGGAGCCGTATATGGCAGCGACCGCGAAAGTGTAGCTGCCCGCATACGTCGGCAGACCTTCGTTATAATACTTGCTGCCGGAATTCTGAGTACCGTAATAAAGGCGTTTTAGAGTATATGAGCCGGTGACCGTGTTGTCGGTGACCG
>CALVZV010000088.1 GCA_944372665.1 uncultured Clostridia bacterium | reverse complement strand
TATACAGAAATACTCGGACGAACAGAAGAAACTTGAAACTGAAATAGCCGAGTTAGAAGCGAAGCTGACCGAAACGGCAAACACGATGAAGAGTGCCGACGATTTCATACGAAGCATCAAGAAATACTTTGACGCGCCTGAACTTACCCGAGAAATGTGCTACGAGCTGATTGACCGTATCGTCGTGGGCAGTGCTCCTAAAACCGAAGGCGAAGACAGAGTGATCGATATTATCTACAAAGTAGATATTGCATCAGTCCTACGTTACAAACTCAAAAAATAATAAAAAAGGTGTATGGAAAACAACTCCATACACCTTTTTTAATGCCCTGATCTTTCCCTCTCAATGTATCCATAAAAATGTGTTAAAACAAGCACACGCCACGGTTGCAAAAGTGAATTAGGAGGGTGCTGTTTGAACTAAAAATAAGTCATTAGCATGCCTTGCTGTCATTCGAGAAAAAATTTTTTTAGGAGGAATCATGATATACATAGATTGGCTAATTAAATGTATGGAAAATTACATCCGACCGTCTGTGAAGGTGCGGACTTATGAAAGGTACATGCACATCATAGATCAGCATATCAAGGGCAAGATCGGAAGTATAAAGTTGGACGATTTGTCTCCGATTCTTTTGCAGCAGTTTATTACAGAGCTTTTGCAAAGCGGCAACCGCAAGACAGGCAAAGGCTTATCTGCTAACAGCGTCAATGCCGTTATCTCCGTAATTCAAAGTTCACTTAAAACGGCGCACCTTTTGGGTTTGATGGAAGAATACACGGCCAACAAGCTGAAGCGCCCGAAACTTGCAGAAAAGCCCGTGGAGTGTTTTTCGCTCACCGAGCAGAAGATGATAGAGCAAGCGGTTATAACGGGCAAGAAAGATAAGCAGTACGGAATTATTCTTTGTCTGTATAGTGGTTTGCGTATAGGGGAACTCATTGCCTTGCAATGGAGTGATATTGACTTTGCAAATGGCATTCTTACTGTGTCCAAGTCCTGCCACGACAGCAAGGACGGGCTTATCATAGACGAGCCGAAAACGGCGACTTCCCGCCGCGCGATACCGCTGCCCAAACAGCTGCTGCCAATCCTGAAAAGCATAAAGAAAAAGAGCCATTCACCCTTCGTGGTATCTGCAAACGGAAAGCCCGTTTCCGTCCGCTCCTACCAGAGAAGTTTTGAATTGCTCCTGAAAAAATTAAAAATACCGCACAAAGGTTTTCATTCCCTGCGGCATACTTTTGCCACCCGTGCCATTGAGTGTGGTATGGATGTAAAAACGCTTTCCGAGATCCTCGGTCACAAGAATCCGATCGTCACTCTCAACCGATATGCTCACTCCCTTATGGAGCATAAAGTTGACATGATGAACCGCCTCGGAAAGCTCTTATAGCGAAAAAAGAAAGTACATAAATTATTCTAATTGATGAATTTATGCATTTATATTATAACATTTTCGGCTCGTTGTGTCAACATTACTATGTTATAAATATAGAAAGTCAAACGAAGTTGTACATAACAAGCCTCATTACATGAACAAACCTTTCTGAAATGTTCGCTGATTAGAATATTCAGTGAACAAAATTTACAACAAAATGTACATAAAAAATTAGGAGAGATAAAATGAGTGAAACTGTGCAAGGTGCGTTAATAGGAGCAGGCGGGGCTTTATTTGGTGTTATTCTATCGCTAATTATTCAATTTTTAATGGAGCGGTGGAAAAACAAAAGAGAGAAAGAGCGTGTAACATTGGAATTGAAGATAAACACCTATGCCGATGCAATCAGATACATTTCCATTTATGCAAAATTAGCACATTGTTCGAATCAAGGAAATAAAATTTTGATGCAAGAAGAAAGGGAGTTGTATAATCGTTTTCACCCTATATTTACAATTATAGCATCAAAAAATATAGTAGAGCAATTCAATGAGTTAAGAAACAGAATTGACCGAGAAAAACTGACACAGGATGTTGCTTATAGTGAAATTGTAAAATTATTAAATTTTAATATTTCTGCTGATGGGGGTAAGCGATGAAAACACTTTTGATTTTATGTAGTACAGATGAGTTTTCGCACTACAAAGAAAGATATGAGAAATATATCGAAAAGCAACTTGTGCAGAAAGAATTCGGCAATATTTTTGTTGTTATTTACAGTATCGATAGTTTCCGCAAAAATAAGATTCTATGTATGAGATGGGTGGGAATAGGACTGTCTGTCAAAGATAGCTGGGATCAGCATTTTTGGTGCGATGATTCAGTGTATTATTTGCCCGAAGGCTTTAATGTTTCTTTTGAAAGTCAATTAATCGACAGATTATTACACATTAAAGCTAAAAGCGTTTATGTAACGGGTGATGCAAACGATGGCTTCTTTGACTATTTGAAATCGAAATTGTCGGAGAATAAAATTATAATTGAAGATTACAGGGTGGTATTATGAAAAAAATAATTTTATCAGTATTGGCAGTTATAATGCTGGCATCGGTAGGTATAGTGACAGATACCTTGTTTGTTACAGATAATGTCGCTTACGCTGCGGAAACAGAAGCTGTCGTTGAAGTCACAGAAAGCGGTGCTTGTGGAACTAATGCGACTTGGAATTATTATGAAGATATTTCCACATTAGAAATTACCGGTAGCGGAAGCGTCAACACATACAACGTGGGAGCAACGCCTTGGTATTCCTATGCCGACAATATTAAAAAGATTGTTGTCAGCGATGACATTACAAGTATTAGCGCATCCTTATTCAGCGGGATGTCGGCATTGGAAGAATTGACGGTTCCTTTTGTAGGAAACAGCCAAACGATTTCATCATCTTACGATATTCATTATCCACTCGGATATATGTTTGGTTCTTCGAGTTATACGGGCGCATCGGCTGTTAGTCAATATTCTTCCCAAGATTATCTATATAATGGAACAACATTTACGCCTAAAATCGGTTCATCAAACACTTATTATATCCCCAATACTCTAAAAACGGTTAACGTTACTAATTCCACGTATATTTTTAGTGGGGCGTTCTCTTATGTCTACGACAGTAGTAGCTGGTCTTCAACCAAGAGCGAAAGCCCATTAAAGATAACTACTGTTACGCTTAATGAGGGCATAAAGAACATAGGACAATATGCATTCGCAAGCATAAACATATATTCTTCAACTTATATTTCAAATAGCAGGTATCAATTCCAATATAGCGTATTGGAGACTGTAAATCTGCCGAGCACCATAACAAGCATAAATTACGGTGCCTTTTATAACTGTGCAAAGTTAGATAGCGTAGAGATCCCCGGCTCGGTTACAAGTATTGATGATTATGCGTTCTTTGGGTGCTCTTCACTCTACACTGCTATTGGAAGCGGTGTAAAAACAATTGGGGATTATGCGTTTAGAGGCTGTTCTTCGTTAACCAACCAAACATTCCCGACATCATTGACGTCTATCGGTTCGTATGCGTTTAGAGGCTGTTCTTCATTCACGGAAATCAATATCCCGCAAAACGTAACTTCCATCGGTGATTATGCATTTGCGGATTGTACCAAAGTTGAAAAGATATCTATTGAAGAAGGTCTGAAAACTATTGGCGGTTACGCATTCCAAAACATCAATAAGGTGACCAGCATCGTTATTCCGACAACAGTCAAAACTATGGGTGCATCCTTATTCAGCGGGATGTCGGCATTGGAAGAATTGACAGTTCCTTTTGTAGGAAACAGCCAAACGATTTCATCATATTCCTATACTCATTATCCACTCGGATATATGTTTGGTTCTTCGAGTTATACGGGCGCATCGGCTGTTAGTCAATATTATTCCCAAGATTATCTATATAATGGAACAACATTTACGCCTGAAATCGGTTCATCAAACACTTATTATATCCCTAATACTCTAAAAACGGTTAACGTTACTAATTCCACGTATATTTTTAGTGGGGCGTTCTCTTATGCCTACAACAGTAGTAGTGGGTCTTCAACCATGAACGAAAGTCCATTAAAGATAACTACTGTTACGCTTAATGAGGGCATAAAGAACATAGGACAATATGCATTCGCAAGCATAGACATAACTTATATTTCAAATAGCAGGTATCAATTCCGATATAGCGTATTGGAGAATGTAAATCTGCCGAGCACCATAACAAGCATAAATTGCGGTGCCTTTTATAACTGTGCAAAGTTAGATAGCGTAGAGATCCCCGGCTCGGTTACAAGTATTGATCATTATGCGTTCTTTGGGTGCTCTTCACTCTACACTGCTATTGGAAGCGGTGTAAAAACAATTGGGGGATATGCGTTTAGAGGCTGTTCTTCGTTAACCAACCAAACATTCCCGACATCATTGACGTCTATCGATTCGTATGCGTTTAGAGGCTGTTCTTCATTCACGGAAATCAATATCCCGCAAAACGTAACTTCCATCGGTGATTATGCATTTGCGGATTGTACCAAAGTTGAAAAGATATCTATTGAAGAAGGTCTGAAAACTATTGGCGGTTACGCATTCCAAAACATCAATAAGGTGACCAGCATCGTTATTCCGACAACAGTCAAAACTATGGGTGCATCCTTATTCAGCGGGATGTCGGCATTGGAAGAATTGACAGTTCCTTTTGTAGGAAACAGCCAAACGATTTCATCATATTCCTATACTCATTATCCACTCGGATATATGTTTGGTTCTTCGAGTTATACGGGCGCATCGGCTGTTAGTCAATATTATTCCCAAGATTATCTATATAATGGAACAACATTTACGCCTGAAATCGGTTCATCAAACACTTATTATATCCCTAATACTCTAAAAACGGTTAACGTTACTAATTCCACGTATATTTTTAGTGGGGCGTTCTCTTATGCCTACAACAGTAGTAGTGGGTCTTCAACCATGAACGAAAGTCCATTAAAGATAACTACTGTTACGCTTAATGAGGGCATAAAGAACATAGGACAATATGCATTCGCAAGCATAGACATAACTTATATTTCAAATAGCAGGTATCAATTCCGATATAGCGTATTGGAGAATGTAAATCTGCCGAGCACCATAACAAGCATAAATTGCGGTGCCTTTTATAACTGTGCAAAGTTAGATAGCGTAGAGATCACCGGCTCGGTTACAAGTATTGATGATTATGCTTTTTGGGGTTGTAAACTTGCAAAAATAAGAGTGATGAAAAAATCCACAGATATAACTGTATCTCAAAATACATTTACGAATGTGCCTACAGTTCAGTATTTTGATTATTATAGTTATACGAATGGAAACAATACGTTCTATTACAATGTTGTTGATAACAATGCAATTATTGCAAAGACTGTTACTACCAACACAGATCTTACATTGCCTACCACTCTTGGAGACTATACCGTAACAAAAGTAGGTAATATGGGTGTTGCGAACTGTACAACTTTGACCAGCGTGGTTATTCCGGCAAACATTTCCGAATTATGTGATTATGCATTCAGCGGATGTACGGGATTAACGACCGTTACAATCCCTGCTACTTGTTTGCACGTTGGCGATTATGTTTTCAACGGTTGTACGAGTATTACAACGACCACCATTGCGGAGGGTGTCAAATACGTTGGTAATTACGCATTCTTCAATTGCTCCAATTTGCAAGAAATCGTTATTCCTGATTCTTGCGAATTTTTAGGGCAAGGTGCATTTTACAACTGTTCCAAAATGAGTTCAGCAACAATCGGTATAACGGTTCCTGCTATCAATGATTATACTTTTATGAATTGTTCTTCCATGCAAACGGTCGTTGTTGGGTTAAGCGTTACTACAATTGGAGATTATGCATTTAAGAACTGTTCATCAATTACAAGAATTACAACGAGAACCGGCGTTGTTTCGATCGGCGACGGCGCGTTTATGAATTGTACCGCCATTACAAGAGCAACTTTGGCTGCAACCATTACGGATATTGGTTCCTATGCTTTTTATGGGTGTTCTGCATTGACAAGTATCACAATTCCAAGATTGGTTACAATTATTCGTGAATCAACATTTGAGGGTTGTTCTGCCTTGGCAACAGCATCCTATAACGGCACAGTGGAAACCATAGAGGACCGCGCATTCTTCGGAACAGCAATTAGTGCGTTCAATTATAAAGAAGGGTTGTCAAAACTCGGCTCCGCTTCTTTTGCTGATACTTCTTTAACGAATGTGACGTTGCCTGACTCTTTAACTCTTATAGGGCAACACGTTTTTGACCATTGTCAATTATTAACTGTATCTATGCCGAGTTGTGTCAAATTAGACGCGAATTGCAATAGAGTGTTTGAAGACAATGGCGCAGAGATGATTATTACGATACGTTTCGTCAATGATCCCGTATTGGACGATTATCTGCTTTATCAGTCCGGGGCTAAGCAAGTATTGATTGATGAAGGCATTACTACTATTGGCAATTATACGTTTGCAAGAAATTCATTCGAAGCGATTGAATTGCCGATTTCCCTTACCGATATTGGTAATTATGCTTTCTATCTGTGCGAGAACGTATCTACAATTCGCGTGCCGCAAAACGTAGTTACTATCGGGCAATACGCATTTGCAAAAAATTTTGCGATGACCGATATCTATATGCCGGATTCTTTACAATCAATCGGACAATATGCTCTTTGGAAAGTTGAGGACGAAGACGTGCACGAGTTTTTGACTCTTACCGTTTATTACAATCTCGGTACTATCTGTGACTCCCTTTTCCAAGCACAGCATATGCAATATGTAGTAGTTGATGATTCGGTTAAAGTTATTTGCAATTCTGTTTTTGCAAACTGCCCGAATTTGAAAACCGTTAGAATCGGTGATTCTGTTGAAACAATCGGCAACGGCAATTTTGCAAACTGCCCGAAACTTGAAACAGTTTCTGTTCCTGACGTTGTTCATGCTTTCGGTCAAAACAACTTCTTGAATGACAATTCGGTTACGTTAAGAATAAGACCGGTTGATTACGTAATAGACGATAATGTTTATAACGATAATCTCCTGTTTGTAACTACTGTAATTATTGAAGACGGAATAACAACAATCGGGCAGTATGCGTTTTATAACGATACGTCGGTTTTGGTGCTGTCTGTTCCGAATACTGTCAATTATATCGGTGCTTACGCATTCTATAACTGCAACAGCATAAAAGAAATCAACATTCCTGTCGGGGTTGGAGCGATTTACTCGCATACTTTCTTCGGCTGCGCATCGTTGGAAAGTATTGTAACTCCAAACACCGTTTCGTTTATTGAAGATTACGCTTTCTATGGTTGCGTTGAAGTCAGGACGCTTACCATTTCAAACACCTGCGAGAGTATCGGGTCTAACGCATTTTATAACTGCAAATCAATTGAAGAATTGATCATTCCTGATTCCGTAAAGTATATCGGTACATATGCTTTCCGTTCTTGCGTAAAAATTACGGAACTTGATTTCAGCGACAATGTAGAGGAAATAGGTGCCTGCGCATTCTACGATTGTAATGCTCTTGAAACCGTTCGTCTCGGTAAAAAAATTGTGGAGTTGAAAGATAGGTTGTTCTATGGCTGCGTCAATCTTACTTCGCTCTATGTAAACGCGCCGCTTTCGTATATTGACATGCTTGCTTTTTATGGTGCAGAAGACGTTACCGTATATTGCGGCCGTGACGATTACATGATCAATTTTTTTGACGAAAACGGAATTGCTTATGTAATTGATGAGGAGTTGATCTACGAGTATAAGATCGTTTTCGAGGATTACGACGGAACGATCATCAGCAGTGCCACTTATGTTTATGGAGCTACAGTTACAGTTCCTGACGATCCCACCCGTGAGGCGGATAACACCTATACCTATGAATTTGCCGGATGGGATAAGGAAGTTGTAACTGTCGGCGGGAACGCAGTATATACAGCTACCTATACTCCTACCTATATCGAATACACTATTATCTTCCAGAACTACGACGGCACAGAGTTGAGTCAGACAACGTATCACTATGGTGATGAGGTAGTAGCACCGGAAACGCCAGCAAAGCCTGCGGATAATACGTACACTTATGAATTTGTCGGGTGGGATAAAGAAATAGTTACTTGCGCAGGTGATGCCGTATATACAGCAACGTATAATCCCGTTTATATCGAATATAAGGTTATTTTCAAAAACTATGACGGTACGGAGTTGAGCAAGACAACATATCATTACGGCGATGAAGTGACAGCGCCGGATACCCCGTCGAAACCTGCGGATAACACGTATACTTACGATTTCGCTGGCTGGGATAAAGAGGTTGTGGCTTGTGCGGGTGATGCCACATATACTGCAACGTATGATTCCGTGTTTATCGAATACACAGTTATCTTCCAGAATTACGATGGCGCAGAGTTGAGCAGTACGACATACCATTACGGTGATGAAGTGGTCGTGCCCGAAACTCCGTCGAAGCCTGCGGATAATACGTACACTTACGAGTTTGCCGGGTGGGATAACGAGGTTATTGCTTGCGCGGGAAATGTCACATATACTGCAATATATGATTCCGTGTATATTGAGTATACGGTAATCTTCAAGAACTATGATGGCTCGGAGTTGAGCAAAGCAACGTATCATTATGGCGATGAAGTGACTGCGCCAGAAACTCCGTCGAAGCCTGCGGATAACACGTATACTTACGAGTTTGCCGGCTGGGATAATGAGGTAGTCGCTTGTGCAGGAGATGCCACTTATACGGCGACCTATAATTCTGTCTACATTGAGTATACGGTTGTGTTCAATAATATCGACGGTACAGAAATCAGTAAGACAACGTATCATTACGGCGACGAAATAACCGTCCCGGAAGATCCGTCAAAAGAAGCGGATCTGGTCGGTACATATACTTTCACGGGTTGGGATAGTGAAATCACTGTCTGTGAAGGGAATAAAGTATATACGGCGACGTATGACATCGTTTATATTGATTATACCGTTGTTTTCAAAAACTACGACGGCGAAGAGATCAGCCGGGAAACTTATCATTACGGAGATACGATAGAATTGCCCGAAACCCCGGTAAAACCTGCGGACAATACGTACACGTATGAGTTCGTCGGCTGGGGCACGACGGTAGATGTTTGTGAGGGCAATGCAGAGTATACGGCTGAATTTACGCCCGTATATATCGAGTACACAGTAATTTTCAAGAACTACGACGGCACGGAGTTGAGCAAGACGACATATCATTACGGTGATGAAGTGATCGCGCCCGAAACTCCGTCGAAGCCTGCAGATAATACGTACACTTACGAATTTATCGGCTGGGATAATGAAGTGGTCGCCTGTACGGGAGATGCTACATATATTGCAACGTATAATCCCGTTTATATCGAGTATACAGTTATCTTCCAAAACTATGACGGCACAGAGTTGAGTACAGCATCGTATCATTATGGTGATGAGGTAGTAGCACCAAAAACGCCGTCGAAACCTGCGGATAATACGTACACTTATGAATTTGCAGGCTGGGATAAAGAAATAGTTGCTTGTGCGGGAGACTCCACTTATACGGCGACCTATGATCCTGTATATATCGAATATACGGTAATTTTCAAGAATTATGACGGCACGGAGTTGAGCAAGGCAACATATCATTATGGTGATGAGGTAGTAGCACCGGAAATGCCAGCAAAGCCTGCGGATAATACGTACACTTATGAATTTGCTGGTTGGGACAAAGAAATAGTTGCTTGTGCGGGAGACTCCACTTATACGGCGACCTATGATGCTGTGTATATCGAGTACACGGTTATCTTCAAGAACTACGACGGCGCAGAGTTGAGCAAGACACCATATCATTACGGCGATGAAGTGACAGCGCCGGATACCCCGTCGAAACCTGCGGATAACACGTATACTTACAAGTTCGCTGGCTGGGATAACGAGGTCGTTGCTTGCATGGGCGACACCACTTATACGGCAACGTATGATCCCGTATATATTGAATATACCGTAAAGTTTTTGGATTGGAACGGCTCGCTGCTGCAGGAGCGGATGTATCATTATGGGGATACAATAATTCCAGCGGCGGATCCTGCGCGTGAAAACGACGAAACCTATATCTATACATTTAAGGGCTGGAATAAGGAAGTCGGATCGTGTACGGGAAATATGACTTTTACGGCTCAATATGATACTGCTTATATTGAATATACTGTCATATTCAAAAATTATGACGGTACAGTAATAAGCCGAAAAACGTACCATTATGGCGACGCATTGGAATTGCCGGCAGAGCCGAGCCGTTCGGCAGACGAAACATATACTTATCGGTTCAAAGAGTGGGAAAACCTTTCTTCTACCTGTATCGGAAACGCGGAATATACGGCTGTATTTGAA
>CALVZV010000087.1 GCA_944372665.1 uncultured Clostridia bacterium | reverse complement strand
TTATTGTTTCCGCGGTATCGGCGGCGCTGATGCTGATAACAATGCTGTTCTATAAACTCGGCAAGAAAGAACATGCCGAAATAGTAGCGGCATTGGAAGCCAAGAGCCGCCAGGAAGGTCAGTACACCCTCGACGAAGAAGTCGGCAAGGAATCCATCAGCGGAATCGGCGTCGAAGAAGCCTCCGCCATCATGACAAACTCCGACGAAACGCCGAAAGACGAAGAATAATCAAAGGAGTACGGCGGCGCTCCGAACGGGGCGCCGCAATTTTTATGTTCGACAAAATTTACCTGGCATCGGCATCGGGCACGGAATCGGTCGTCAAAAAGGAACTGACGCGGCTGAACTACGAGCCGGGAGGAGCCGAATACGGACTGATACCCGTTACCGGAGGCATTCCCGACGCGGTGAAACTGAATATGGCGCTGCGCACTGCAAACCGTGTGTATATGTGTGTGGCGGAAGGTATGTGCGACACGTTCGACGCTTTGTACGAATTCGTCCGCGCAGTACCTTTCGAAGATTTTTTGCCGTCGGACGCGCGCGTGATAGTCAACGCGAAATCGCACAGATCGGCTCTGTTCGCGTTAAGCGCGGTGCAGCGCGTAGTCAAACGTGCCGTGTGCGACCGTATGGGCGGCACGATGTCGGAATCGGGAACGACCTATCCGCTACTGTGCGTACTGAACGAAAACCGTGCCTTATTGATGCTGGACACCACGGGAGAATCGCTGCATAAACGCGGATACCGCACTTATGTGGGCGACGCGCCTATACGCGAAACTCTTGCCGCCGCCATGCTGCTGCTTGCCGGCTACCGCGGCGGGGTTTTGATAGACCCGTTCTGCGGCAGCGGCACAATACCTATCGAAGCGGCAATGATAGCGACCGACACGGCGCCCGGATTAAACCGCGCGTTCGCTTTCGAAAACTTCGGCATGTTCTCGGCTAAGACGGTGCGCGATGTGCGCGAAAGCCTGACTGCCGAAATCAAAATCGATGCAAAGCCGGAAATATGCGGCTACGATATCGACCCGAAAGCGTGTGAAACCGCCCTGCGTCATCTCAGCGCCGCCGGACTGGAGGGCAAGGTGCATTTCCAGCGGCGCGACGTCAAGGAGCTTTCATCAAGATTCAATTTCGGGCACATCGTCACCAATCCTCCCTACGGCATACGCCTGGGAACGGACAAAGAACTCAAAAAGCTGTACCGGTGTCTGAGCGAACGCTACGCCGCAATGCGCGGATTCACACTCGGCGTCATCACGGCGTATCCGTTTTTCGAAAAGGATTTCGGCAGACGCCCCGACAGAAAAAGGAAACTCTACAATTCCGAAATTGAAAGCGTCTATTATATCTTCAACGCTCCGAACAAAGCGCGGTAAATTTCGCTTCCACAGCCCCGGCGAGGTCGTCGGGGCTTATTTTTATCTGCAAACCTATTCTTCCGCCGCTTACAAAAATACTCTCTAGTAGGACTGCGGACTCGTCGATGAAAGTCGGAAACTGCTTTTTCATGCCGACGGGCGAACAGCCGCCGTGAACGTAACCCGTCAGCGGCAAAAGCATTTTCGAGGGCAGCATCGACACGTTTTTTTCGCCCGCGGCAAAAGCGGCTTTTTTAAGATCGAGTTCTTCCGCCACGGGTATCACGAACACGTAATTAGCGCCGGATTTCCCGACCGTCACCAGCGTTTTGTAGACGTATTTCTGTTCCACGCCCATTCTGGCTGCCGCCTCGACGCCCGAAACCGCGCCTTCCGTTTCGAATTCGACGGCTTCGTATGCGGTTTTAAGCGAATCGAGTATTCGCAAAGCGTTCGTCTTCGTCACGTGTTTCATGCCGTCAGTATATTTCAATATCCAGCGCGTTTTCGATCACGCGTTCCTTTTCTTTTTCGGGCTCGACAAGTCCCAATCGCTCCTCCATCTCGCGGATACACTGCTTGTGCTGTTCCCTGGTAAACGTATAGAAGAAATACGGTATCGTGGATACGATAAGTCCCACGGCGTTTATCAGCAGGTGCGCGATATACACGTCGCTGGCGATGCCGGAATCGAACATAACGTCCCAGTCGCTGGTAAGCCCCTGGGATTCGAGTATGAACGGAGTAACGTAGCTGAATGCCAGCGTAACAGGCACGAATATGTACTGGAACAAAGTGATGAAGCTGTCCGCGCGTTCGCCGTTCTTCCATTGATAATAATCCAGCTGGTCGGCGATGAACGATTTTCCGACGCCGTTATTGACCGTGGAAGCAATATTCTTCAAGAGCATTACGAACACGTAGCCGACCAGGCTCTGTCCGAGTATCGCCAGCCAGCCCAAGCCCATGGAAGCCACCCACAGCACACGGCACCACACCATTATCGTTCGTTTTTCGAAACGGCGCACCAGCCACGGCGAAAGGAAGTTCGCCACCAGCGCAGTTGCTCCCGAGATGAAAACTATCACGCCCGAAAGCCACTCCATTCGCGTGGTATATATGATGTAGTAGTCCAATACCTTCTGGGCGGTGTTGTTGAAATAGCCGATGTAGTTGGCAAGCTGAATCATCCAGATGTTCTTGCTTCGCAAAACCTTCTTGGCGCCTCGCCAGAATTCCACCTTAGGTCGGTTTTCGACGTC
>CALVZV010000086.1 GCA_944372665.1 uncultured Clostridia bacterium | reverse complement strand
AACCGACGCCGGCACATACGAGATCGTTATCGGAACGCTGAATCTGGAGTCCTCTCCGAACAGGAACGCAAATTATACTGTCAGACTGGACGACTCGAAAACGTATTACTATACCATAAGCAAGGCTGCCGTATCAGTGTTCGCCAGCTCGGTCTCGCGCGAATTCGGGTATGCTGCCCGGGGCTCGATAAGCCTCACCTATACTACCTCCGGGCTTATAGGTTCGGACAAGCTGTCCGGAAGCCTGAGCCTGGAAAATCCGGTATACGATTCTTACGGATACCTGATGCCCGGCGTTTACAATATCCTTAAAGGCGATATTTATAACGATAACTACAACTTGTCCTTCTATTCCAATACATATACCGTCACCAGGCGCAACCTGACCTATTACGTGCAGTATAACGTACTGTCTTACGGAATATTGGATTATGCCGCGGGCACAACCATCGAATTAGGCGAAAACGGCTTCGAAGCCTTACTCGGCGGCGGACTGGTTGAAGGATACGGCTTCTCGCCCGAAATAAAGCTCGATCTCGGCTCTCAGCCGGACGGCGTGCTGAACGCCGGCACATACAAATACGTTTATTCCTATGAAGGCGCTGATTACGTTTTCGGTCAGACAATCACCACAGACGTTTACCGCATAACGGTCGGAAACCTTTCCTCCGAACTGGTGATAACCCCCGCCAGACTGCGCCTTGCGGTTTTGATAAACGGCACGCTTTATACCTTGGGTAACACCGCCGACGCAGCGGGCGAAGTAGAGCTAACTTATAACGGCTCTCCCGCTGTCGTAGAGGCTGTTCTGACCGACGAAACCGGCATGAGCGTCGTAACGACAGACTTCAGCCTTTCGCTGGTCTACCAGTTGCTTATCAGCGGCAGATTCTCCGTCGCCGACAAAATCGACGACGTCGGCACCTACAGACTTATGGGCAAGATCGATCGGCTTTCCGACGTCAATTATCAGATTGTCGGCAAAGGCAGCGGCAGCGTGGCGGAATTACTGCTGCGTGTCGGCGTGTCACCCGCCGTCATCGAAGCAGACTCCGTCAAGGCTCTGGAGAACAATTCGGAAAAAGTCTACGGATCTCCCGATCCCGACCTGGAAACGGTATATACGGGATTCAACGGCGAAGAAATAACCGTCAGATTCGAAAGAACACCCGGAGAGGACGCGGGAAGCTATGACATAGTCTACGCCTACGCGGACAATGCCGATTACGCGAACAACTATTCGATCGAGCTCATCTCTTTCGCGACGTTCACGATCGTGCCTTACGAGATTGAGCTGAACGCAAGCGAAATACTCTCGGGAAGACTCGGCAAAACCTACGGCGAAGCCGATCCCTCGTTCGAAGCCGCAGTCACGGGCGTGAACGGCGAACAAATAACCGTCTCATTCCAAAGAACGCCCGGCGAGGACGTAAACGATTATCTTATCGAGTCGGTAGCCGCCGAAGGCGAGACCGCAATCAAAAACTATAAGCTTTCCCTGGACGGCGAAACGTATTTCACCGTTTCCAAAAAGAACGCCTCAGTCAGCGCCGTCGGCAAGGAAACGGTATTCTGCGGCAGCGTTTACACCGTGGAAAGCCTCGCTCTCTCCTACACCCTCGAGGGATTTATCGACGACGACGAAAACGATGTTTCGGGCTCTCTTACAGTACAAAACGAGATCCTGCATGCAGGTATTTACGAAATCGTGTGCGCCGAGGAATTTACGCATCCGAATTACGATATCAGCTATATACCCGCATTTGTAACCGTAAACCGCGCGGCAGTGACGATCGAGTCGTACGACCTCTACGACGCGTCGTACGATTTCAATGCCGAACTCGGCTGCGTATCGGGCGACAACTTCTCTTACCGCGTTATCGCCGGTACGGTATATCCCGGATACGAACTAAGCGGCCGTCCGGGAGACGTGGCGATGGCTGCCGGCAAACACCCGATCCCGCAAGGCAGCCTCACCAACGAATCGAATCCCGATTACGACATAACCTACGTGGCGGGAGAAATAACGATCAACTATGTCGAACTGATCGTCATACCCGAAAGCGCCGTCCAGATCTACGGCGAAGCGTTCAGCGAAATCGTATTTACGGTAGTACGCTCCGACGGCGAAGCGTTCGACCTAGAGGTTTACGGGAAGCTCGGCTTCACCGGCGACTCCGAACCCAACGCGCATGCGGGCGAGTATAATATAACCTTGGGAAGCCTCATTCAGGAAAATCCCAATTACAACTTCGAGCTGGCAGCCGAAGGCGCGAAATACGTCATAGTTCCCCGACCCGTCAGCGTCATTCCGACAAACGTCACCGAAGTTTACGGCAACGCCGAACAGACTTTGAAGTTTACTTTGGGCGGCGATTACGGACTTGCCGCAGGCGACATCCTCAATATCGCTTTGGTCAAGGAAAGCGGCACCGGTGTGGGCACTTACGTCATAAGCGTAGCGGACGGCTACGTCGAAGCCAACCCCGATTACGAAATAAGCACCGATACGGGAACGTACGAGATCACGCCGCGCAAAGTCACCGTTTCCCTGCGCAACCAGGCTCAAGACTTCAACGCAGAAGGCGTATATACGATTGACCAGACGGCATACGACATAACCGAAGGCAAAGTAATGGCGGGCGACGACCTCGGACTCATCATAGAAAAGGAACTCGGCTCCTCAATGGGATTATACG
>CALVZV010000085.1 GCA_944372665.1 uncultured Clostridia bacterium | reverse complement strand
CATCAAAGCCGATTCCACCTCGAATGGTCCTATGCGGTAGCCGCTGGATTTTATGATGTCGTCCTTCCTGCCCACGAACCAATACGTGCCGTCGGCGTCCTTATATGCCAGATCGCCGGTATGATAATACCCCGAACCGAATGCGTTTTCGGTGCGTTCGGGATCGTTATAGTAGCCGACAAAGAGCCCGAACTGCTCTTTTTTGAGTTTTATGACTATTTCGCCCTCGGTGCCCGTTTCGGTAACCTCGTTGCCGTCGTAGTCGACGAGAAGTATGTCGTATATCGGGTCGGGTTTGCCGCAGGAACCGGGCACGCCTTTGGAATAACGGAAGTTTGCGAGTATGACCGCGGATTCCGTCTGACCGAAGCCTTCGCGGATCTCCAGCCCCGTATGCTCCTTGAAGAGCCTGAAAACTTCCGCGTTAAGCGCTTCGCCCGCCGTCGTGCAACTGACCAGCGACGAGAAGTCGTATGCGTCCAGGTTTTCGCGGATAAGGAATCTGTAGATAGTGGGCGGCGCGCAGAAGGTCGTGATGCCGTATTTCGCTATAAGCGGCAGGATGTCCGTAGGCGTGAATCTGCCGTAATAATCGTAGCAGAACACGGCGCTGCCGGCTATCCATTGTCCGTAGATCTTGCCCCAGCTGAATTTCGCCCAGCCCGATTCAGCCATCGTGAAGTGAAGTCCGTCGTCGACCACCGCCTGCCAGTAATACGCCGTCATAATGTGTCCCAGCGGATATTTGAAATTGTGCGTGACCATTTTGGGCTGACCCGTCGTTCCGGAAGTAAAATATACCATCATCGGGTCGTTGAGGGCGGGTTTTTCGCCTTCGGAAAGCTCCAGGACGTCGGGATATTTTTCCCATTCCTCGTGAAGATCCATGAAGTTCACGCGCTTGCCTATCGTGAATTTATATTTCAACCCGGGGCATTTCCCGGCGGCTTCCTCGACGTATTCGATGACTTCGTCCTCGTTTATCGCTATTATCGCCTGAACGGAAGCGCTGTTGACGCGGTAAGCGATATCCTTTACCGTCAACAGATACGTAGCGGGGACAAGTACCAGACCGAGTTTGCAGCAAGCCACGTTGACGATATAGTATTCGTATCTGCGATTCAGCATCGTCATTACGAAATCGCCCTTTTTAAGTCCCATGGCGCGGAACATATTGGCAACGCGGTTTGACAGCTTAGAAAGCTCTCCGAACGTCAGTATTTTTTCTTCGCCGCGGTTGTTGCACCATACGACGGCGCGCTTTTCCGGGACAAGTCTCGCGTATTCGTCCACCACGTCGTAACCGAAATTGAATTCGGTAACGCTTTTATAGCGAAGATTCTTGAAATAATCGTCATAGTCGGTAAAATTGCTCTTTTCCAAATACCTGTCGATCAGATTCATAAGTTACTCCTTAGTCCGAATATTATACCACGCTCCGACGTATAAATCAATTTTTTTAAAGGTATTGGACATACGCGCCGCTTTAAAAGTCGAAATAGACTCCGCGTTTCGGACCACAAAAACAACTGTTGACAATTCGGGGGTAATTAAGATATAACCATAATAATGGACGCGCTGGTCAAAAAAGTCAATCGGCTGATACGCCTTATCGCCGTCGGCGACAAGGCGGCTTTGGGCAGGCTTTTCGAATTGACATCGGGATATCTCAAAAACATGGCTTTCGGCTACGTCCGCGACAAGTCGCTGGCGGACGACGTGGTATCCGAAGTATATTTAAAGGTCGTCCGCTACTCTGAAAATTTCGACCCGGAACAAAACGGTCTGAACTGGCTTTTCAAGATAACGAAAAACACGGCTTTGAACATAAATTCGTACGAAGCCAGGCGCGCGCACGAGGATATCGACGCCGTGCGCGACGTCGCGGCGGCTTTCGACGCGCTGAGTTCGGCGGGGCTGATGCGTGCCTGCGTCGCCGAAGCCGTAAAGAGCCTCGAAAAGGACGAACGCGAACTGATATATATGAAATACTGGGAGGGCTATACCGTCAGGGAACTGGCGGCAATTTACAAAATGTCCCCTTCTACCGTACAGGACAGACTGAAGCGCATATTGAAGCGTCTGAAAAAAATATTGTGACCGCACAAAAGCGCCTTAACGAATGTAGTTATAACGGAAATGAAAGACAGACTGTACCGCGAACTGAATAGATCCAAACCCGACAAATCGGTACTCGACGCCGCAAAAGAAGAAATGCGCGCCGAAAAAAGACCTAAACGCGCATACGTTAAGCCCGTACTCGGCGCGTGCTGTTCGATAGTGCTGATAGCCGTCGTGATCGTAGCGCTCGTAAACCCCTATTCCGGCATAAACGGATGCACTTCCGCAGACAAAAACGCCCAGTACACGGAGTCTCCCGACAAAAACGACTCCTCCGCTCCCGATGCTCCTGAAAGCTTTGCCGAAATATTTCTGCAAGCGCCCTTTTACGAAACCGAAGACGGCGTGTTCGAGGACGGAAGCGTTACCGTAAGAGTACTCCCGCCCGTTTCGGAATACGCTTACGACGGCGAAATAACGATCGGGGAATACCCTGTCCGCGCGCGTTACCGCGCCACCGCTGACGGCTACGAAGTGTACGCCGAAGAATTCATGCTGAAAATCGCGGGCGAGGATCTGAGTCTTGAACGCCTGGAAGAAATTCTCGATCTGGTGATAATTTTATAAATTTTTTTCCGTACAAATCTTTCCGCATGCTGTAGTTTAAGCGAGATCCCGAAAAGGAGGCAATCTATTATGGCAAAGGGCAAAGCGGGAAAATTCTTTAAGATAGCGGCGTTGATAATAATATGCTTACTGTTAGCGGCGCTGATCACTGTAATGTTATATCAATATCTCCCGGC
>CALVZV010000084.1 GCA_944372665.1 uncultured Clostridia bacterium | reverse complement strand
ATCTGCGTGGGCGAATATCCGTCGTGGGACGGCGAGTATGCGGCGTTCGGTATGGCGACGGACGAAGAGAGTCTGAAGGCTCTGGACGTGCTTGCACAGTCGCGCTACGTTTACGCGGGCAACGCGTTCCAGACTCTGCCGTATCCGTTGATAAGCATAATTTCCGTCAGGGTGCAATAGTTCGGGCGCGTTTGAAAATTTGTGCTTGAAAATGCGCGCGTTATATGTTAATCTAAGTATATGAGTATGTCCGCTTTGAATAAACGGCTTTCTTTTGCGCTAATCGTTCTGGCAGCGGCGGCGTTCCTCGTTGCGGGAGCGCTTTTGGGCGTATTTGCCTCGGACGGCTCGGTCAAAGCCTCGGCGCTGGAGGCCGGCGGTATAGTCATTACCGCGCCGGCATCCCAAAAAGCCGTTTATAACGGTTCCGGCATCGGATATACGGACATAGTCGTAACTCACTATAACGCTCCCGTCCCGCCGACCGAATACAGCGTGTTCTATAACGGTTCTACGGCTCTGCCGGTCAACGCCGGCGAATATACGGTCACCGTCAGCGTGCCCGTCGAGGGAACCGGCGAAGGCATGAGCCAGGTCACCGAAGATTTTACGCTTACGATTGAACCCAGACCCGTTATCGTGCATATTCAGGGCGCGAACGTGTTTACTTATTCGGGCAATCCCGTTTCCAGGACGATTTCCGTCACCGGCATTCTGCAGCAGGACGACGCCGCGGTCAACGTGGTTGCTTCGTATACCGACGCCGACAAAGGCGTGACTACGGTCACTCCGGTGGACGCCGGCGTTTACGACATGAGCTTCGAGCTTACGGGGACGCTTGCAGACAACTATTCTATAAACGATATCACAGACGACCGCACCGACGATCCCGAAACGCTGACCGTGCTTAAACGCGCGCTGACGGTGACGGCAAATTCCGCAGAGGCCGTATTCGGCGAGCCGATTCCCGATCTCGGATATACCGTTACCGGTTTTGTTGGCGACGATAATGCGGAAGACGACCTCACCGAGCTTCCCGTCGTCAACGTGACGGCTACCGAAGTGGGCGTGCATACGGTGACGCCTTCCGGCGGTTTTTCCGAGAATTATACTCTGAATTACGTTCCCGGCACGCTGACGATAAACGCCACCGAAGTCAGCATTTCCATGCCCGATTCCGTTATAACCATGGAAATAGGCGGAGTCTTCGCGCCCGGTACCGAATATACGGGCAATATTTACGGCAAAGACAGCAAAGAAGTGGATGAGCTTAAAGACCATATCCGCAACTACCGCGTCGCGGACTGGACTTCGATCATGGAGGCAGTGTTCTATTACGGACCCGTTTCGGGCGGCGACAAGACTCCCGACGACAAGCCGCTGACCGTTTCCATTAAAAACCTGACGCTGGACGCTTCCAAGGATTATTTTATAGTCGTGGTAGATTCCTACGGCGTCGTCACGAAGATCACCAAGTACAGCTACATCAACGGAACGATGACGTTCGATACCTACGCTTCCGACGGCGCGATAATGATATATTCGGCTTTCCATAACACGATAATCATTTCGCTGGTTGTGTGCGGCGTCGTGCTGTTCCTGATACTCCTGATGATTGCAGCCGCGGTCAAATACAGAAACGACAAGCGCGAAGCCGACGCAAAAAAACGCGGCAGAAAGAACGGCGGCAAAAAATACAGGTGGTGACGTTATCCGAATATGCTTTCCCGGTATCGCACCGGGATTTTTTTGATTTTGCGGGTAAAATAATTAAAAATGTTTGCCAAGCCTTTTATCTTATGATAATATATTATAAGCCATTACGCACCCGTCCGGAGTTCGGGGCGGTTGCCTCAAAGAGGTTGCCTCGGGCGTGGAAAGGCGGGGAGGATCAAAAACAAGGAGGTTATTTTTAAATGGCAGTTGTCACAATGAAGCAGCTTTTGGAAGCAGGCGTTCACTTCGGTCACCAAACAAAAAAATGGAATCCGAAAATGGCGAAGTACATCTATGACGCGCGTAACGAAATACACATCATAGACCTTCAGCTCACCGTAGACCTTATCGAGGAAGCTTACAAATTCATTCACAAGACCGTTTCCGAGGGTAAGAGCGTTCTTTTCGTGGGAAAGAAAAAGCAGGCTCAGGACGCCATCCAGTCCGAAGCCGAGCGTTGCGGTATGTTCTATATGAACCAGAGATGGCTGGGCGGCACGCTGACCAATTTCCAGACCATCCGCACCCGTATAGACAAGCTCAACAAGCTCAACCAGATGGAGGCTATAGGCGAATTCGAGCTTTTGCCCAAAAAAGAGGTTATAAAACTCAAAGCCGAGAGAGATACTCTCGAAAAGAACCTGGGCGGCATCAAGAATATGCGCACGCTGCCCGGCGCTCTGTTCGTGGTCGACCTCAGAATCGAGCACATAGCCGTTAAAGAGGCGCGCGCTCTCGGTATTCCGATCGTGGGACTCGTCGACACCAACTGCGATCCCGACCTCGTCGATTACGTTATCCCCGGCAACGACGACGCTATCCGTGCGGTAAAACTTATCGCCAGCGTAATAGCCGACGCCGTCATCGCCGCCAAGGAAGGCGTCGAATACCTGCCCTCCGCCGAAGAGGCACAGGCGGTCGAGGAAGTCAAAGCCGAAGAAATATTCGCCGAAACGGCGGACGCTAACACCGCAGAGTAATAAGGAGTACAGATATATGGCATTCACAGCTAAAGACGTTCAAGATTTGAGACAGCGCACCGGCGCGGGCATGATGGACTGCAAAAAAGCCCTCGTAGCCACCGACGGCGACATCGAAAAGGCAATGGAGTGGTTAAGAGAAAAAGGTATCGCCACCGCCGCAAAGAAAGCGGGCAGGATCGCTTCGCAGGGCGTGGTCGATTCTTATATCCACATGGGCGGAAA
>CALVZV010000083.1 GCA_944372665.1 uncultured Clostridia bacterium | reverse complement strand
ATAAGACCCAAAGGCAGCGACAACAAAAGTGTCGCTGCGAAAAGTAAAACCGTTGTTCCGAACCCTTCCAGCAGTTGAAGGGTAACGACTTCAAACGTCATAAACCGGTTATTTTTGGGCGACCAGCGCGTTCGACAGACCGTACTTGGCGGCTATGGCAGCCAAAGTGCCGTCGTCGTAAAGCTGTTTTATTGCGGCGTTGATTTTTTCCAAAAGCTCCGTGCTGCCCTTTCTCATTCCGATACCGTACAGCTCGTCGTCGCCTATCATGGCGTTGTCCACTATCATCAGATCGGCATAGTCTGTGCCCTCGCCCACGGAAGCGGTAGCCATCACGATGTCGATAAAGCCGACGTCGATAGTGCCGGATTTAAGTTCGTTGAGCACGTCCTGCTGAGCGGTCAGTGTAACGATCTCGTTGTCGGCAAGCGTTGCGTTGGCACGGATGGCTTTTTCGCCGGCGGACTGCTGTTCGGCGCCCAGTTTGGCGTCATTCATGGAAGCGATGTCCGTATATACGGAGGCGTTCGACTTGTTGATGATCGCCACCTGACGATTGGTCATGTAAGCGTTGCTTATCTCCATGTTTGCGTAGTATTCCTGATTGATGGTCATGCCGTTCCAGATTACGTCAATGGTGCCGGACTGAAGCTCCACGATCTTGTTGTTCCAGTTGATCTCCTGGAATTTGGGAGTCAGACCGAGAATGGAGCATACGGCGGTCGCAAATTCGGTTTCAAATCCCACCAGAGTTTCGCCGTCGTAATAATTCATCGGCTTGAAGTAGGTTATGCCGATAACCAGTTCGCCGCTCTCCTGGATTTTTTCCCAGTCGCTTTTATCGTTACAAGCCGCAAGCGAAGTCACGAATACGGCGCATACCGCGATTACCAATATAATTGCCAATACTTTTTTCATCATATCCTCCGATAATCGAATTGATGAATGTAGTTTATCACACTAAAGCGTTGAAGTCAAGCGTTTTTCCATATAAAACAGCCCCTGTTAAGGAGCCGTCAAAAAGGCGCATGCGCCGTATGTCTGAGATACTTGCGAGAAATACGATCAATATATATTCACGTCGAGCACGTTTGCTTCGTCTTCGGCTGCCAGCGCCTCTTCTTCGGCGTGGCGGCGAAGTTTGAGTTCGCGTTCGACTTCGAGCTTCTGCTTTTCGCTGTATTTCATCAACAGCAGCGGGACAAGATAGAACAGTGAACCGAGCGCCGGAGCAAGCATGAACAACGGCCATATCAGCTTATAAAACAGCGGATCCTGCGGCAGATCCTGTTCGTAAAGCGTGGCGTCGAAGTTCATTATCTTCAGCGCGAGACCCGTGGTGAAAGTGCTTATCGCCGTGCCTATTTTTGCGACGAGGTTCTGGAGCGCGAAAACGCTGCCTTCGTTTCTGTGCCCCGTCTTCCATTCCATATAGTCTATGCTGTCGCCCCAGATCGTCGTCGTGGCTATGCCGTTTAGGTTGTTGGGTATGCCGGCAAGAGCCATCAGTCCTATGACGATCAGAATACGCCATCCCTCGAATCCTATAAAGAAGGATATCACGCGCATAATGATATTCATGGAAGTACCCAATATCAGCACGCGCTTCATTCCGCCCAGTTTTTTTGCAAACCAGGTCGCCACGAACATCATCAGCGTGCCGGGCAGACCGACGAGAATGCCGTAGAAAAACTTGACGGTCATGCCGTCCATGTGGAAACCGAGTATATCTACGGACACCATGTACTTGAAAAAGTACACGTCCTGAACGGCAAGCGTGAAATTGCTGAGTATGCTGGCGATGACCAACGCCATCGCTATTTTGTTCTTGAAAATCAGCTGGATCGATTCGACGAAATTGCAGTCGGGCTTATATACGGGCGCACGCTCTTTTGTTTTGGCGGTGAACATGGACAGCGTCATGCCTCCTATGCCCATCACGATACCCAGCGTGGTGAAGATCGCCATTTCCGGGATACCGAAGTCGGGCAGATAGTCTATCATCAGCGGGATAAGTCCGGGGATCCAGCCGCCGACCATAGCGCCGATACGACCGAACTGGGCGGCACGCGCCCTTTCGGATGAATGCGTGGAGATCATCGCCGTCATTCCCCACATCGAAAGATCCTGGAAGGAATACAAAAAATCCCAAAGGAAATAAATAACGGTGATGTAAACGCCCGTCCACGATTCGGGCATTCCCCAGTTCACGAACATCAGCGCGGTCAGAATGCCTATCGGGATTGCCGTGATTTTCAAAAAAGGTCTTAGCTTTTCTCCGTTTTTAAAGACGTGTCGGTCGACGATGGTGCCGACGAGCGGGTCGTTTACCGCATCCCAGATCCTCATCGCGCCGAGGACAACGCCGATGAACAGCGAGTCCAAGAATAACACGTCCGTACAAAAATACATGAACCAGCTGCTGACTATGTTGTAAGCCTGATTTTGTCCCGCAACGCCTATCGCGTAATCAAGAAGCTCCTTGTTTTGTACTTCCCTGTCGTCCTTGTATGCAAAAAACTCCTTGATCTTACGCTTCAAAAAATTCATGCGCGTTCCTCCCGACAATATAGATTTTAACACGCCCGAAACGCGGATTCAATAGTTACAAAAGATTAATCGGCAAAATAATCCTCAAACTTTGCTCCTTTTGCCGCCTTGCGGAGCATAAAAATGTCGGCGGGGCTTGAAATTTATTCCATTTCGTCCAGCGTCTTTTCGTAGCCCTTTATGAATTTGTCGAAAAAATAATCGGCTTCGGGAATCGCCATGTCGCGTATGGCTTTCAGCGTCGAATTTTTGGCTTTCAGAAATTCCTTGTTGCCGTATTTGAGTTCCTCGACGCATTTGACGTATGCCGCTATTTTGTCGGCGGCTTTCACCAGCGCGTATTCCGCGCCGCGACCGGGTAAGATCAACGGCTCGTAGCTCGCTCTGAATCCTTCGGGAAGCGTTTCCAGAAGCTGTTTTTCGGCTATACC
>CALVZV010000082.1 GCA_944372665.1 uncultured Clostridia bacterium | reverse complement strand
AAAGCGCCTCTCGCTATATAAGTGACCGCCCTGCCGTTGACGTTTGAAGGACAGGTAAAATATTCCGCCGGGGCAGTCAGCGCGTAGAGACCGTAACTGAAGTCGGCACGGCGGTACAGGATCATGTCGCCGTACACGGTCACTCCGTTCAGCAGCATCTGATACGCTTCGGAGGCATCGCCGTTCAAAGCCAGCACTATCGAATTATGATCGATATACACGTCGACGTCGCATTGAGGATTCTCGGACGACAGTATCTTATATGCCGTCGACGCGATGGGAGCGGCTTTTTTAAGCGTGTCCACGTGCAGCACAACGAAATCGAACCCGTACCCGGAACGGACCTTGAGCACTCCGGTTACATAGCCCAAAAGCGGATATTTGCTCCACAGCGCGGACAATCCCGAAGCGGATTTAAAGTATTCCAGCACGAATCCCGCCTCAAAGAATTCGTCGCGTCTCAATTCGTAAATACCTTCGGGCGTCAGATTTGACGCGGGACGCTCCTCGAACCTCGCCCTGAGCGTAGCCCCTATGGGCGCGTAAGGCATTATAAACACGTCGCTTACGCTTTCGGAGCGTCCTTCGTATTCCAGCGTGAATCCGGCGGGCACGTATCCGTCGTCTGCGCTGACGCTCAGATAGATTTCCTCGCCCTCGGGAACGCGCGCTCCCGACGAGAAATTTGCGCTAACACTGCCGCCCGCGCCGCTTTCCAGATACAGATAATAGGAATTGGCGGTATTCAATTCGGTATACTCGGGCTTATTGATATATACGACGGCAGGAACCGAAGCGTCGATCGGTGGCAGGACATAGACCAACGCGTTGCCGATATCGACGTTTTTTCCGGAAACGGTCAGGGAAACGAACATCCTGTCGGCGACTATATCGTCGTCGTGAGACACTACGGTAAACGTCACCGTCTCGCCCGGCGCGGCTTGGGAGACGGACGGCAATACGTTCAGGTCGTCGCCGATATACGCGATAACGTCATATACTTTTTCGAACTCGGCGTATACGGTAACGTCGTATGCCGGCATTATAAAGGAACCGGAAGCGCTGAGGGCTTTGTGCGTTTCGCCCTTTTCGTCGGTATATTCGGCTATGAAACCGTCCTCTTTCAAGCGGTAGCCGTCGTCCGGAGAGAACGTCAGCCCGACGACATTGCCGGCAGCGGCTTCGGATACGCCGTTTGCGGTCACGCTGCCGCCTTCGGTTAAGGCAATCGTTACGGCATACTTTTTGTTGCTGCCCGCGGTATATACCGTAATGACGGCGTTATCGGAGCCCATTATAAATGAATATCTGTATAAGCACCCCTGAACGGGCACAATTTCATGCTCCTCTTCGTCGTTTCCGTACAAAACGGTGACCGATCTGACCGCCACGTTGCCGAACGGAGCGACGTCGAACGTCACTCTGCTGCCCGGCAGCGCGTACTCTGGCGCACCCGTAACGGAATATCCCGAATATTGTTCGGCAAAAGATACGGAGTATCCCTTGAATCTGAAATCGGCGGCTACCACCACATCGCACTCCGGCATAAAAAACGAAGTGCCCTCGGCATAAACGCCGTTTACGCTGATACCCGCCGCTTCGTATCCGGGCGCGGGTGAGATGATTAACTCGACCTTCTCGCCTGCGGCAAACTTGTTGTCCTCCGCGTCGAAGAACACGGATCCGAAATTATTTCCCGATATTTCAACCGTATAATACCGCTCCTCGCCGTCAGGCATGCAGAAATACGCTTTTATAACGACATCAGAAGCCGGCATCAGAAAATATCTTTCTTCGAGAATGAATTCCTCTCCGCCGTAAGACAGAGTCACTTTTTCCAAAAGATACCCGTCATCGGAATCGACGCCATAATAAACGTATTCGCCCTCGGCGGCATATTCCGAATAAGCTTTCAGGACTCCGCCCGTTTCGAAACTCGTCGTGACGGAATATACCGTGGAAGAATCGATTTTTTCGAATACGGCTTTTACGCTCACGTTGTCGGCAGGCATTACGAACGAACCGTTCTCTATCGGCGCGTTTACGACGTTGGAATAAGTGACGTAAGCCGCTTTGAACTTATATCCGAAAGCGGCGATGTATTGCAACAAAACCGTTTCTCCGCGTTTTGCGGCGGCCGTGGACAATATCACGGTGCCGTTTTCAGTATCGGACGATATGCTGACGGTAAAGGTCTTAAGCGCGAAATCGACGTATACCGTCACAGGCTCCTTGGGCATTTCGAAACTGAATATCGTTCCTGCGGAATCGGGTTTTGCTTCGATCGTTTCCCCGTCGATGTTCCCGACAGCGTAAACGCGGCTGACTTCGTAATCGGCATTAGCCACGACGCGCACGCTGACCTCGGTGCCCATTGAAGCTTTGGGTTCACCCGGCTCGTACAACATAATTTTCCCCTGCGACGAAGACGCTATGGTAATGGCGTGCTTATACGTTTCGACGGACTCCCATCCCGCGAATATCGTCATATTGCTTCTGGCTTTGAACAGATTTACGTTTACCTCACGCGTACAGGCGCGGTCGGAAAACCATCCCAAAAAAACATAGCCTTCCTTTACCGGGGCGTCGGGCAGAACTATACTGTCGCCGGCGTTCAAAATAATGCTGTCGACCTCGGAGCCGCCGTCCGTATTGAAAGAAATTATGTATCTGGCGTTTTTGTTGCTTTGGACGCAGCCGTATACGCATGCCAGGCACGCTATTGCGACGAAAATAAATATAGACGTTAACAGAATTTTTCTAATCTTCATAACCTGCGCCCAGTCTATTCTAAAATGCGCGCGTATGATTTGTCAATACTGCTCGGTTTTTTTCACACAACATTCAGCGCGTCATTCCTCGCAAAGTTTTTTGAACACCTTGGCGGTGGCTACGGCGTCGTCGGTAGCGCGGTGCGCGTTTTCGTTGACTATTCCGTAATATTTACACAGATTTTCAAGCTTATGGCTCTTAAGCTTTCTTAGTTTATTGCGGGCGATTTTAAGGGAATCGAGCATTTCGTTATTGAAATCGTAGCCGGTCTGCGCCCCAGCCGCGCGCAGAAACTTTACGTCGAAATCGTCGCCGTTATGCGCCACCATCCTGGCGCCCCGCGTAAACTTGTAAAAATCGGGCATT
>CALVZV010000081.1 GCA_944372665.1 uncultured Clostridia bacterium | reverse complement strand
GATGTGGGGTTACGCTCTGATACTTGTCGCGTGCGTTCTTGTGCTTGCAGCTGGAATTACGTTGATAATCATTTTGGTGCGAAAAAAGAAAAAACGAAAGGCAAATGAGGTGCAAAAAGAAACGAATTATTATGCTTAAAATTGATTCTTGACAGGGTAGACCAAGTAAAGAATGATGAAAAATTGTTTTGTAATCTGAATTTCTAACAAGAAAATTGGTAGCTTTTTTATCCACTAAACCCAAAGCGAGGATAAGGGCGCATCTTGCGCCCTTTCTTCATAATTCGGACTTCGGTCATTTACTTCATTGTAAACTCCCTCGTCCCGGCCGAATTGTAAAAGGCATTTATCCGTTCCGTATTCTTTCGGTGTGCTCGGCGCAAGAGGGGGCGGGTTTTGTTAAGTAACAGGATATTTTGCTAGCGCGGATTCGGTTGGAAAAAGTTGTTTTTGCCCGTTAGAAAAATGTGTGCTATAATATATACAACGACAATGCCGGGATTAACGATGTTATGCAAAAAAGATTACCGATATTGATTTTACTGATAATTCTGATCGCGGCGATTTCGCCGGCGATTGCCGGGTGCGGTTTTTCCGATAATGACGCGCCCCCGGCGGACGAGAATGCGGACGCCCCCGGCAAGGACGACTTTGTCGAAGACGATGATACCGTAGAAACCGACGAGGAATATTTTGTGACTTTTGATACGGGCACGGACCAGACGATCGCGAAAATATCTGTCGCATTCGGCAAAAGCTACGCGCTTCCGACTCCCGTGAGGTCGGGATACGGGTTCATGGGCTGGTACGACGGCGAAACCGAGGTCAAAAGCTCGGGCAAGTGGAATATTCAAAGCGACGTGACTTTGACCGCGAAGTGGGAAAGACAAACGGCAGGAGTAAGCTATGTTTTGACGGATGATAAAAACGGATATGCGGTCGAAGGGTATTCGGGCGATGACAGCGTAGTCTATATCGCCTCGGCGTATCTGGGTAAACCCGTCGTTGCCATAGCTGATTTTGCGTTTTATAACTGCCGAACGCTGGGCGAAGTCAATATTCAAGGCGAGGTGAAGTCGATAGGCGAATACGCTTTCGCACGTTGCACAGGCATATCGGACGTCGTTATTCCCGACAGCGTCGAAACCGTTGGCGAGTACGCTTTTGAAAATTGTACCGCTTTGAATGCGGTCGCCGTTTCGGAAAACCTGACCGATATCGGTACGGGCGCTTTCAAAGGGTGCGGCAATCTTTATTCGTTCACCTTGCCCGTCAATTTGACCGCCATCGGTGAAAATGCGTTTTTGGGCTGCCTGAAGCTGGTGGAAGTCGTCAACCTCTCCGAGCTGAATGTAATCGCTAAGGATGCAGGTTTCGGCATGGTCGCGTATTACGCCAAGCAGGTCGTTTCCGACGCCGGACAAAACAACTTTACGGATATAGACGGCTACGTTTTTTACGATCACAACGGAAAGTATTATCTCATAGCCTATAACGGCGCGGAAACCGATCTGACGTTGCCCGAGGATATAAACGGCTTATCATACTCCGTCAATCAATTCGCGTTTTACGAGGCTTTGGTCGCTTCGGTGACGGTCTCCGCGGGAGTCGAAGAATTGGAAGCCGGCGCTTTTGCCGGTTGCGCAAAGCTTGAGAGAGTGGATTTTTCGGCGAACGCTCGGCTAAGCCGCATAGGTAAAAACGCTTTCAGCGGTTGCAAAAAGCTGACGGACATCACGATCCCCGCCGGCGTGACCAAAATCGAAGACAGTGCGTTTGAGGGTTGCTCCTTACTGACCGCAGTAGAGTTTGCGGAAATCGACGATCCCGTACGGATCGGGGATTACGCGTTCCGCGACTGCGTTAAATTAAGCGAAATAACGCTGCCCGATACGCTGTCGCAAATAGGCATTTACGCTTTCGGCGGCTGCAAGGCGCTGCAAAACGTTTATCTCCCTAACGGCGTCACGACAATAAGCGCGGGGCTGTTCAGCGGCTGCAACGGACTTGTCGGCGTACAAATACCTTACGGAGTTAAAACGATAGGCGACCACGCTTTCGACGGTTGCGGGATAAGCGGCATAGAGCTTCCCGAAACCGTGTCTTTAATAGGTAACTATGCGTTCAGCAACTGTATAAACCTGGAAAACATGGTTATTCCCGGCGGCGTGAAGGTAATAAACGACTATACGTTCAGCGGTTGCAAAGCTTTGCCGGGTATAACTCTGCACGACGATATAGTCGAAATAGGAAAGCACGCATTCGACAATTGTTCCGCGTTGCAGGAGATATCTGTTCCGAGCAGCGTGTATTCGATAGGCGACTATGCGTTTAACCGATGCGAGAAGTTAAATGGCATAACGTTCGGCGCCGACATAAATATCAGGGAAATCGGCGCCTATACGTTCGGTTATTGTTACGCTCTTGAATCTGTTTTTATCCCCGATACAGTGACTGCAATAAAAAAAGGCGCGTTCTCTAATTCCGGACTGAAGTCGGTATTTATCCCCGTTTCGGTAGAGGTCGTTTCGGACAGCGCTTTCAATAACTGCGTTTACCTGAACAAAGTAACCTTCGCTCAAAATTCCCTGCTGACAAGCATAGAACAATACGCTTTCAACGGCTGCACCGATTTAACGGAAATCGTTATCCCGGGGAACCTTATCAGCGTCGGCTCCAATGCTTTCAAATCCTGCAGGTCGCTTGAAACGGTGTACTTTGAGGGAGAATACTACGATTGGAACGATATAGATATAAGCGCCACTGAAAATTCCGCGCTGACCGAAGCGAAGCGTTACTATTATTATTCCGTAAAACCTTCGGCCGGCAGCGGTTGGCACTATGACGCCGACGGTATGCCCGCGCTGTGGTAACGTGTCTGCCCGAGCCGCGGCGATGCCGCGGCAGATCCATCAGATATCCGATAAAAAGAGCGACGGCGGTTCCGCTCTTTTTTCGGCGTTCCCACGGCGGCAGTATATTTGAAATTTCAGCCGAATAGGGCGGTATTGACAAAACAGCATTTCCATATTAATATTAAAATACAAAACAGCCATACTTCAATAAGGAAGGTAAATGCTATGAAGAAAACGATTTTCAAAATTGTACTTGTGGCTGTTTTGGCTTTAATATGCGCCGCCGTTGCGGCAGCGTGCGTAAAAAACAGCTACAAGCTTCAGAATACGCAGTGTGATTTCGCTTTTATCGCAGATCCCGGTTCATCCGAATTCGGCGCCAGCATTTCGGCGATAAAAGAGGGAGAATCGCGCACATACGACGTATATTTGCATAACGGCTACAATCGCG
>CALVZV010000080.1 GCA_944372665.1 uncultured Clostridia bacterium | reverse complement strand
ATAACTCTGATACTGATCGCGGCAGTACTGACGGGTTTGGGGGTTTACGATAAGATCGGAGCTTATGCCGGTGCGGGCAGTATCGTGCCGATAACGGGATTTGCCAACTCCGTGGTGTCGCCCGCAATCGAACATAAACGCGAAGGCGTGGTATTGGGGCTGTGCGCCAACATGTTCAGCGTTGCCGGACCGGTAATAGTTTTCGGAATATCTTCATCGGTGGCGGTCGGAATAATAGTTATGATATTCAGGGGGGCTTTCGCATGAAGAGCTCCACGTTCGATTTCGATAAAAAGATTTATGTCGAGGATACTGCCACGATAGTTGGTCCCAGAGAAAAAGCGGGACCCGTCGGCAAATACTTCGACAAGGATTTCAAAGACGATTCGCTGGGTCAGCCCAGCTATGAAAAAGCCGAAATAAAAATGCATATTTCGTTGCTGAAGTATCTTTTAAACAAAACCAAGCATAACGAAAAAGATGTCGATTTATGTATCTCAGGCGACCTTTTAGACGAAATTATGGGTACAAGTCTGACAATGCGAGAATTTAATATTCCGTTTATGGGAACGTATAACGCCTGCGCCACTTTCGCGGAATGTCTGATAACCGCGTCGATGTTTTTGACTACAGGAAAATTCAACAGGATAATCTGTTCGACTTCCAGTCATTTTTCCACCGCGGAGAGGCAATACCGTTTCCCTTTGGAACTGGGAAACCAACGCACGCCGCTGTCGCAGTGGACGGTGACCGGGGCAGGCGCTACAATGCTCAACAACATCGGAGGAAAAGTCAGAATCAGCTCCTGTACAGTCGGCAGAGTAGTCGATTACGGCGTAAAGGACGCAAACGATATGGGCGCCTGCATGGCTCCCGCCGCCGCCGATACTTTACGCAGACATTTCGAAGAAAAGGGAGTTTCGCCTTCCTATTACGACCTTATTTTGACGGGCGACCTCGGGGACGCAGGGTCAAGGCTGCTCAAACGTCTGATGATCGAAAAAGGCGTGGAACTGGGAGATAACTATAACGATTGCGGCGTGTTGATTTTCAACCGTATGGCTCAAGACGTCGGTCAGGGCGGCTCGGGCGCTGCGTGTTCTTCCACGGTTTTCAACGGTTACGTTTATAAAAAAATGCTTGCAGGAGAATTCAAGCGCGTGCTGCTGGTGCCTACGGGAGCTTTATGTTCGAAAACCAGTATTCTGCAGGGTGAGAGCATACCCGGCATTGCGCATGCGGTGAGTTTCGAGGTCGAATAACTATGGAAATATTCATGACTTATCTTAAAGTATTTGCCGTCGGAGGCGCTTTCTGCCTCGTGGGTCAGATTCTGATCAACACCACAAAGATCACTTCCGCAAGGATTCTGGTAGGATATCTTCTGGCGGGAGTGGTGCTCGAAACCGTCGGTGTATTCAAGTATATCCGAAATTTCGCGCATGCCGGAGCGACAGTGCCGATTATAGGCTTCGGAGCCAACCTAGCCAAGGGCGCGATAGAAGGAACGCTGGGAAACGGACTTTTAGGAGCGGTAACGGGCGGAATAGAGGCGGTTTCCGCAGGAATTGCCGCCGTAATATTCATTGCATTCGTTATAGGAGTTGTGGCAAAGAGCAAAACCAAATAGCATTATATTATTCGCTTGACTTAGGTGTAAGACGCGTAATATCATAAGTCCGGGAGTAATGAAACATTAGTCATGCGGATCGGATCAAAAAGCAAGGATATAGCGTATATCGGCATTTTTTCGGCAATGGTGATAGTGCTGCAGTCACTGGCGGAAATAACCAGAATGCTTGGTCTTCCCATGTCGCTGGCTTTGGGTCTGATACCCGTATTGATAGCCGGTCAGCTTCGCGGCATTAAAGTCGGCGCGGTCGTGGGTTTCGTTTTCGGACTGGTCAGTCTCGTGCTTGCCGTGATATACGTCGCGTCGCTTCCAAACAGCTACGCAAAGGTCATTATAAATCCGCTTGTATCCGTTTTTCCGAGGGTCACCGTGGGCGTCGTCAGCGCGGCGGTCTATAAGGCATTTACGCGGAAAAACGAAAAATCGCGTGCAAAAAGATATGTTTTCAGCGCCGTGGCGGCTTTTTGCGGAGTTGTGACGAATACCGTCTTGTTTTTGGGAATGTATATGGCGTTTGCTTACGGAAAGACCTTCGACGACGCCACGATAAACTTCGGCTGGATAATCGCCGCCGTCGTGGCGATAAACACTTTGATAGAAGCAATTTGTTTTCCGCTTATATCCGGCGGAGTTGTTTCGGCGATAGAGAGCAAAACTTTAAAATCGGGAGAGGGTGAATGAAACTTCCCGAAGGATTTCAGGCAGCGATTTTCACGTCGCCGTCGAATATGTTTTATCTTACCGGATACTCAAACGCCGACGCGGCGGTCGCGGTAATGAACGATACCTCATATTACGTCACCGACAAGCGTTGTTTGAACGAAGCCGTCAAATTGCTTGGCGGTTTTGAAACGGTCGATTGCCGCTCTTCGAGTTATGTAGGGGCTGCGGCAGAGATATTGAAAGAGCGCGGCGCGGTTTCGGTAGGCGTTGAGAAGGATAAGATTTTATATAAAGATTACGCGCAAATTGCGGAAAACTTTGACGATATCATCGATATAAGCGGATTTATCGGGGAATTGCGTTCAGTCAAAACCTACGACGAACTGAAAAAAATCAAAGCCGCTCAGAAAATCACGGATACCGTGTTCTCGAAAGTTATCGATCGGATAAAGGAAGGCATGACCGAAATGCAGCTGAAGACGGAACTCGATTCGCTTATAGTTTCGGCGGGTGCCGTTCCGGCATTCGACAGCATAGTCGCGTTCGGTGAAAATACCGCGCTGCCCCATGCGCATGCAGGCGATAGGAAACTGAAGTACGGCGACGCTATAACGCTTGATTTCGGCGCGAAACTGAACGGATATTGTTCGGATATGACCAGGTCGCTGGCTTTCGGTCATGCTTGCGATGAATACAGATCGGTATACAACGCCGTTCTTGGCGCGAAAAACAATGCCGAATCGCTTATCAAAGCCGGTATGACGGGCAGAGAATGCGACCTGACGGCAAGGGAATATCTTGCCGCGCGCGGACTTGACGCATATTTTACTCATTCTTTGGGTCATTCGTTGGGAATAGACATTCACGAAACGCCGAATCTGAGTCCGCGCTCCGAGGAAATTATACCCGAAGGCGCCGTAACAAGCGTCGAGCCGGGGATATACCTGGACGGAAAATTCGGAATAAGGATAGAAGATACCGTGGTTTTCAAAAAAACGGGCGTCGATAACTTGACAAATTCACCCGAACAATTGATAATAGTATAGAATTATATACTCCGGAGGCA
>CALVZV010000079.1 GCA_944372665.1 uncultured Clostridia bacterium | reverse complement strand
CTTTGCATATTTGTGCTTTTCTTTCCTTTAGGGGTTTTAGACTGATAGAGCTTCATTTTCGGCTCGTCAGGTTTCGGTGATCCGAAACTAGCGCACCCGTAGCCGTCGCATATTATACTCCGTCTACGTTTACGCCCCGTTTTCTCTCCAAAAGCCAACACGGCAGCCTGTCAGTGGCTGCCGTGTTGGCTTTTGGAGCGAAAGACGGGATTCGAACCCGCAACAACTGCCTTGGGAAGGCAGGATTCTACCGTTGAACTACTTTCGCATATTCATTCAATTTATCGTTGCCATTATACCATTAAATCGTTATGAATGCAACCGGTGAAATATTCTTTTTTTCATTAAAAAAAGCGCCGGAGCGCTTTTATACTTCGTCTATCGGTCTGATGATTATCGTATCCCCTTTGGAAGTATCGGGTTTTCGCAACGTACCCGGCGCGGCAGGCTTGGTCACCTCGGTCTGTTTGGACGCGGGCGCCGTGTCGAAATCCAGTAAAGGCAGGTGATAGCACATCATGTTGGCACCTGCGGTCATTGTAGCAACGTAACTGCGCACGTAAGGATACAACAGCTTTGACGCTTCAATCCTTAAAGCGTCGACATCGGCGGCGGTGTCGGTGATTTTAAAGTTGCCGCTGAGTTTTACCTCGAATTCGAAAGGCAGCTTTTCGCCCTCCTGCGGCTTGACGGAAGCCGTGATCATCATGAAAAAATCCGTGGGACTCTTTTTTATATCCATGCGGATATTGGGATTGATCCTGAAATTGGTCACTCCCGGAGGTAGCGGGTTGGATTTGAAAGACGATTCGTTTATCCTGTAATTTAACAGCTTAAGATACATTGATCACCTCAGTTGCCGCTGCGGAAACCGAAGCCGTTGACTTCCTTGGCTTTGGTTATGTAGACGAAAGAATCCGGGTCTATGTTCTTTATGATTTTTTTCAACAAGGTTGCCTGGCTGCGTTTGACAACGCAAACCAGCACAATCCTTTCGGCATGCGTGTATACTCCCTCGCCTTTCAGTTCGGTGGCTCCGCGGTGAAGTTTGTCGACTATCGCGCGGGATAATTCGTCGGGTTTGGAGGTGATTATGTTGAATACGACGCTTGATTGAAGACCGTGCGTGATGACGTCGGCGACTTCGCTGGTGGCGAAAAGCGTTATGAACGAATACAGTATCGGCGTGGCTATATTGGTGAATATCGTATTGGCGTCAAGCCCCTCGGTATTCAGCAAGCCCATCGAACCGGAGAACAGAACGACTATCGAGTCGAAAATGAATATCTGCCACTGTACGTTGAGGTCCGGATTTTTCTCGTATGCGATTTTGCCGATAATGTCGGTTCCGCCCGCGCTGGAATTGGTAAGCAGCATACCGCCAAGAGCAACGCCGCACACGACGCCGCCGGCAATCGCGGCAAGAACGGTAACGCCGGAAGCCAGCCCCTCTCCCACGAAAACGGGAAAATTCACCAGACTGAACAGACCCATGAAACCGGCATAAAACGCCACGCATATCGTGGAATTGATCGCAAACTGTTTGTTAAGCGTGAAGTATGAGGCTATAACAAGCGGCAGATTCAGGATCAGAACGGTCACCGCCGGGTTGAACCACGTTTCGGCAAGGCGCTCGTTATAATATCCCACGACGTTATAGAGTATTGAGGCTATTCCGCCGAAGCCGCCCGGCGCAAAAGCGTTGGGGACGATAAACACGTACGTTCCCAACGCCCTTAAAAACGCCAAAGCGATCAGCAATCCGTAAAACCCGGAATACTTTATCAAAGTTTTCTTATCCAGTCTGATTTCTTTGAGTTTCATGACCGTACCGTAACCGATTATTATTTTGTGCCGAACAATCTGTCTCCCGCATCGCCAAGTCCCGGAAGTATGTATCCGTGTTCGTTAAGCTGTCTGTCCATACACGCTATGAACACCTTTACGTCGGGATATTTCTCGGCAACGGTCTCTACGCCTACGGGCGCGGCTATGATATTCATGAGCCTTATATCGGAGCAGCCGCGTTTTTTCAGCAGCTCGATCGCCGCACATGCGGAACCGCCCGTAGCCAGCATGGGATCGAGTATTATCGTTATCTTGTCCTCGATACCGTCGGGAAGCTTGCAGTAGTATTCCTTGGGTTCTAAGGTTTCCTCGTCACGGTACATCCCGATATGCCCTACTTTTGCGGTGGGAAACAGGCGGTGTACTCCGTTTACCATTCCGAGCCCGGCTCTGAGCACAGGCACGACCGCCACGGAATTTTCGATAACTATGGTCTGCTCGGTCTTTTCCAAAGGCGTGGCGACCATTACCTTTCTGGTGGGCACGTCCTTGAGACACTCGAAAGTCATCAACGCCGTGATCTCCTCGACCAGTTCCCTGAAGTCCTTGGTCCCGGTATCCTTGTTGCGCAAAATAGCGATCTTGTGCCGGATCAAGGGATGTTCGAAAATAGTTACGTTTTTATACTCTTTCATGTTTTCTCCTGTGCGCTCGCCTTATTTGGGCAATGCGGAAATTGGATTAGATTATTGTTTTTCGGTTTCCTGTTCGGAACCTTCTTTTTGTTCGTCGGCACTCTGAACGATGTTGCCTTCGGCGTCCTTGGTTACGATGTTCACTTCTTCGGGTGCGGATACGGACTTGGAAACTTCGACGTATCCGGAGGGAACGGAGTCAACGGGTTCCTCGTCTTTTTTCTCTTTAAAGAACGTGTTGACCAGGATTCCGATGATGAGCGCGGTGGCTATCGAAGAAATGGTGATAACGGGATTGGAGCCGTCGGGATCGGCGCCGAACTTCAGGGTCAGCCCGCCGATACCGGCGATAAGTATCGAGCACACGACGAACAGGTTCTTGGATTCACCGAGATCGATGCCGCGCAGCATGTTAAGTCCGGATACGGCTATGAAACCGTAAAGCGACAGACATACGCCGCCCATGACGCAGCTGGGTATGGTTTCGATAAAGCACACTATCGGGGCGCAGAACGCGAGGATGATAGCGAGGACAGCCGCTCCGAGAATGGAAACGACGGAAGCGTTCTTGGTGATAGCGACGCAACCTACGGATTCGCCGTAAGTGGTATTCGGAGCGCCGCCGAAAACAGCGCCGACCAGGGAGCCCACGCCGTCGCCCAAAAGCGTTCTGTGCAGACCGGGGTTAGTCAGAAGATCGGTTTCGATGATGTTGGAAATGTTCTTGTGATCGGCAAGGTGTTCGGCAAAGACGACGAACGTTACGGGGATATATAACAGCGCGATATTCGCGGCGCCCGCGCCGTCGAGAGCGGAAATACCGTCGCCCGAGGTGTGCAGGAACGAGAAATCGTAGTTAAAGAAGCTGTTGACGGTTACGGGTTTGAAATTATCGACCAACGGTTGCCAGTTGATTATTTTCAGATATTCGACGT
>CALVZV010000078.1 GCA_944372665.1 uncultured Clostridia bacterium | reverse complement strand
GCTACCGACGGACCGATGCCCCAGACCCGTGAGCACATCCTGCTCGCCCGTCAGGTCGGCGTTCCTTACATCATCGTCTTCATGAACAAGATCGACCAGGTCGACGATCCGGAGCTTCTGGACCTCGTCGAAATGGAGATCCGCGATCTGCTGACTCAGTACGAGTTCCCCGGCGACGACATCCCCGTCATCAAGGGTTCCGCTCTGAAAGCTATGGAAGCTGCCGCCGCGGGTAACGCCGCCAGTGCAGACTGCGATTGCATCCGTGAGCTGCTCGACGCGGTCGATTCCTATATCCCCACCCCCGAACGTGCCAACGACAAGCCTTTCCTTATGCCTGTCGAAGACGTCTTCACGATCACCGGCCGCGGCACCGTGGCTACGGGCAGAGTTGAGCGCGGCGAAGTCAAGGTCGGCGACAAGGTCGAGATCGTAGGTATCAAACCCACCCGCGAAACCACCGTTACCGGCGTTGAAATGTTCCGTAAGCTGCTCGACTTCGCTCAGGCGGGCGACAACATCGGCGCTCTGCTGCGCGGCGTTGACCGTAAGGACATCGAAAGAGGACAGGTCCTCGCCAAGGTCGGCTCCATCAAGCCCCACACCCACATCGAAGGTCAGGTTTACGTCCTTACCAAAGAAGAAGGCGGCAGACATACTCCGTTCTTTAACGGCTATCGTCCCCAGTTCTACTTCCGTACCACCGACGTTACCGGCACCATCGCTCTGCCGAAGGGTGTTGAAATGGTCATGCCCGGCGACAACATCGACATGGACATCACGCTGATCACCCCCATCGCCATCGAGCAGGGACTGCGTTTCGCTATCCGTGAAGGCGGCAGGACCGTAGGATCGGGCGTTGTTGCCAAGATCTTCGAGTAACAGAAATTATTTAAAGACAACAGGATAATTTCTTCCCATAAACCGATAAAAACGGCGAAGTCGAGGCTTCGCCGTTTTGCCTTAGGAGCAATATCCATAAAAAACGGACGCAACGCGTCCGTTTTTTTAGGAATAAACCGTTCAGGCTTTGGGTCTTAAGATAAACACTCTGGCAAAGTGAGGTCTCAGTCTTGCCGATAGAGTATCTTTGACGTCGACGGTTTCGCCTCCGACCTCTTTTGCGGTATAACCGCTTGCGCTGTCCAAAGCGACGTAAGGGTCGTTTATCAGGGTAGCAAGGTTGAGAGTCATGTCTTTTTCGCCGCCGAATTTGTTAAAGAAGCATACCGCTACGCTGCCGTCGGCAAGGGGACGCGCCAGGATATCGGCGGAAAAACTTTTAATAACGCGTTTGGCGGCTTTGCCGAGCGGGTCTCTGTCGATGGCGATAAGCTCGCGGTCGGTAACTATCTTAAGCACGTTGTCGGGCATCGCCCTGAGGTCGTTGCCGAGTATCAGCGGAGCCGCCATCATGCACCATACCGCAAAATGGGCGTAGTTCTCGTCGTGCGTCAGCGTACCGTTGCCCACTTCCAGCATATCGGGGTCGTTGTAATGCCCGACGGACGAATATGGATAGCGGTCGACGTTGGAATTGTATATGAACATCATCCATTTCCAGTTGGGCCTGATGTCCGGAGTGGTACGCCACAGGTTGCCTGCCGTGGCACCCCATTGGTAGGGACGGTTCACGCCCCATTCGCATATAGAGAACGTGATCGGCTTTACGGGCTTTTCTGTAGCTTTAGCTACCGATTCTGCCGCTTCTATCAACTGTTTTCCCATATATCGGTATTGCAGCATCGCCGAGTCCGCGCGTTTGAATACGGGATTGAAAATCTTGATTTTGTTCTCGCCCGCTTTCAGCTTGACTACCGTCTGGAAACGCGCGGTATAATTCCAGTGCTTTTGCGGAGGAGTTTCCACGATATAGTCGTCCTCGCCGTTTACCATAAGCAGCGCGCATTTGGCGTACCTGCCTTTTTTAAACACGTTCAGCGTGACTACGTATTCGCCGTCGCTCTTTGTGTGAACGGCAAACGTGGCGGCGCCGCCGTTGCGGTCCAGTCCGCCGATATACGTATTCGTCGGCAGGTGTTTGGCGTTCATCAGTTTTGCGTAGCCTTCCAGCGCGGCTTCCGAAGCGGGGTAGAATTTTTCGGCTCGCTCGCCTTTTTTCGCCACGGAAATTCCGTAGATCAGGGGCGCGTATCCCGACAGTGGGACGTTGTGGCAGAAATCGTATTTGAAGTATTCTATTCCCCATTCCGCAAAGGTCTTCGCGTCGGTCTTTTCGCGGTGAAGGCTTGCGGGGAGATCCTCGCAGGTTTCGGTACCGTTTGAGGAATATATGCCGACTTTCAGACCTAGGGCGTTTATTTTTTCGACCAGCGCGGGTATGCCGCCGGCGAAAGTCGAAAGATCGCCCTGTAATTTCCCGTCGGCGTCCCTTGAGGAGCTGTGCCAGTTGTCGTCGAGGTTAATATAAACGTAGCCCGCGTCTGCAAGACCTTTTTCTTTCATGCAGACAGCCTGTTCGTAAATCAGGTCCTCGTCGATCCTGTTTTTAAAAGTATTCCAGCTCGACCAGCCCATAGGCGGAGCCTTACATTCCGCGACGGGATAGGGATTGGCGAAGTACAGGTCGGTAACGGCCTGACGTTTTGTGAAAATCTGTTTTAAAAAGCATACGGGGCAGCTTCCGTTAAGTTTCATGTTTCCTCCAGAAAGTTTCTTCGACCGGATTATAACAAAATCGCGCGATTTTGTAAAGGGGGCATATTGACAAAACCGCTGAGCGATGCTACCATTCCGTTATGAAAGAAACGGAGATTCTGTTGCAGGGCGCCGAGGCGCTGAAAAAAAGGATACGCCGCCGTCCGCGAGTGGCGGTAGTGCTGGGTTCGGGACTGGGCGGAGTCGGCGAGGACGCCGAAATAAAGGTGCCTTATGCCGAAATACCCGGACTTAAGGCCTCCACCGTCAGCGGGCACAAGGGCTGTTTCGCACTCAAAAAATACGGTTCCGGCGACGTGCTATTCATGATGGGCAGGGTTCATTATTATGAGGGGCTTTCCGCCGCGGAGGCGGTAAGACCGATAAGGCTGATGCGCCTTCTGGGCGCGGAAAAGCTGATACTCACCAACGTGTCTGGTGCGATAAACCGCGATTTCGAGGTGGGCGACCCTGTAATGATCTCCGGGCAGATAACGTCGCTGGTACCTTCGCCGCTCAGGGGCGAAAACGTCGCTGAACTGGGTACCAGATTTCCTGATATGAGCGAGGTTTACTCCGAAAGAATTTTAAGTGCCGCGCCGGGCATATTCAAAGACGCGGGAATCGAATACAGACAGGGAGTATATCTTCAGGCTCCCGGACCGCAGTACGAAACGCCCGAGGAGATACGCATGTTCTCCCTTTGGGGGGCGGACATGGTCGGCATGAGCACGGGGATAGAAGCTATCGCCGCAAAGCACGCGGGCATGGAAATAGCCGGAGTCAGTCTGATATCAAATTTCGCCGCGGGCATAACCGACAAAAAACTGAGCCACGAGGAAGTCAGACAGGCGGCGCAACGCGGCTTTGACAAATTCGCTTACGTCGTCGAAAGGCTGATCGACGAAATATGATAGATCTGCATATTCATCTGGACGGTTCCCTCGGAAAAGAGGAGATACTGCGCCTTGCCGAGATCTCGGGCGCCTCGGTTCCGGAGTTTGAATTTTACGATACGCCGCCTTCGCCCGAGGGCGGGCTGAAAGATTATTTAAAGCGTTTCGAGCTACCGTTATCTGTATTACAGACACCCGAATGCGTTTATTACGCGATGTTGTTTCTTGCCGAAAGGTTGAAGGGCGAGGGACTTGAATATGCCGAGATACGCTTTGCTCCGTCGCTCCACACACGAGGCGGTCACACGGAAACGGAGATCGTTTCCGCAGCGTCCGACGCTGCGAAAGAGGCGTTCGAGCGCGGCTTTCCCATGGGGGTGATACTTTGTTGTATGCGCGGTATACCGCGGGAGAAAAACCTCTGCACCGCCTCCATAGCAGCTGACTTTGTCAAGAAAAAAACGGGGATAGTGGGACTCGATCTCGCAGGCGACGAGGGAACGTATCCCAATTCGCTTTACGGATATTATTTCGCCTTTGCAAGGGAAAAGGGGATACCTTTTACCGTTCACGCGGGCGAAGCGCGCGGCGCCGAGTCGGTTTTGTCGGCGGTAAGACAGGGTGCGAAACGGATAGGGCACGGGGTCAGAGCGGCTTACGACGAAAAAACGGTGTCGGAAATGCTCGCCGCGGGCGTAACGGCGGAACTTTGTTACACCTCCAATCTTCAGACGGGCGCGTGGAGCGACGCGAAGGAATATCCGCTGAGATATTTTGTGGAAAGAGGCGTGAAAGTCACTTTGAACACCGACAACACCGCGGTGTCAAAAACCTCGCTGAAGCGCGAATACGCGCTTTTGCGCGTTACGCCCGAAGAAGAACGCATCCTCGACGCCAACGCGCGCGCGGCGGCGTTCGCAAACCGTCTTGTGGATTGAGTTTTTGTCCTCTTCCGCTTTATCGGTCTATTTCAAAAGAGCGTCGGAACCTTGAACCGATATTCCTTGCGTAATATGATTCCCTTTGCAAGCAAATTATCGAAATGCAATAAAAACAGGCTCCCGAACTTTCATTTTCGGGAGCCTGTACGGTTTTATCCTGTTTATCTGAAAATTTTCAGAACGTCGTGTACGACACGGCAGTCGATCGTTTTTTCGTCTATGACTTCGCCGTCCACTTCGGTCAGACCTTCGTCCAGAACTTCTATTTTGACGTTCTCGGCGAGGTACTCCTCGGTGTAGGGAGATTCGATATGTTTGCCGCCGTTAAGGAACTTGATAAGGGTGGGAAGTATCTTGCGTTTCGGCATTTCG
>CALVZV010000077.1 GCA_944372665.1 uncultured Clostridia bacterium | reverse complement strand
CGGCTGTTGTTTTTTGTGGAGCGGACGTGATAACGCACCCGTACGCTTCAGCGTATCGGGGGCGTTAGTTTCAGCCGCAAGGCTGAAACCTGATGAGGGAACTTTACCGCATTACTTCCTTTATCCGCTTAGGCGCGCGTTTTGCCAGATAACCCTACCGAAGCAATTTCGAATTATTCCGTCAGTATGACCTTTTTAACAACGGCTGTTGTTTTTTGTGGAGCGGACGTGATAACGCACCCGTAAAAGCAGCTTTTTCTCAGGCGCAGGCGATGCTGAATTTTATTCCTCATACGCTGCCCCGTTTATTGATTCGAGCTTATTATCACGTCAATCATTCCACAGCTTGCGACATTATTATATGCACGTTTTTTCATATCGAAAATTATGATATGCAAAATGTCGGATACGGGAACGCTCTTATTCGATATTTCCCTTTCGCAAGCCGTTTACATATCGCTTTACGGGTGTTATAAAAATATAAAACAGCCCGTTCGTAAAGTATCAGTTAAACCATAATTATATTCAGATATTCGGCGCGATAAAAAATACCGAACGCCCCTTTTCGGGCGGCGCGCGCGATTTTCCCCTATCGGAAAGTTTGAAAATTTATATGTGCCGTAACGCATACGAAATTTCCGTTCGCTTGATCGGCTAAAACGAAGCGCGCCAAAAGGCGCGCCCTGTATTCACGATCATAACTATTCTGATATGTGCGAACGCTTATACGAGATAACCCTGCGCCATAAGCTTTTCCCTTAAATCGGCAAGCGCTCTGGAACGATGACTGACCGAATTTTTCTGCTCCGGAGTGGCTATACCGAAACTTATTCCCAAGTCCTCGGAAAGAAACAGGTTGTCGTACCCGAATCCGCCATCGCCCGTTTCATCGAACAGGATAGTTCCGCGCGTATCCCCCTCGCCGCTGACGGTCTTGCCGTCGGGAAAACATATCACCACCGAAGAATGGAAACTCGCGCCGCGTTTATCCGCCTCGGTCACTTCGCGCATCTCGTACAACAGTTTTTTACGGTTCGATTCGTCGGTGGCGTGAAGTCCCGAATATCTTGCGGAATACACGCCCGGCGCGCCGTTTAACGCATCTACGATCAGTCCGGAATCGTCCGAGAGCGCCGCAAGTCCCGTTATTCGCGCGACCTCGCACGCTTTTTTCAGCGCGTTGCCGTAAAAAGTGTCTGCGTCCTCCTCGACTTCTATTTCCAGTCCTATATCCTTAAGCGAAACGACATCGAATCCGCCGCCCAGTATCTCGCGGAATTCCTTCAACTTATGCGCGTTATTGGTCGCGGCGACAAGACGCATCACAGGCTTTCCTTCCAGCCGGGATAAAGTTTTCTCTTGGAAACAGGCTTACAAATAAATCCGGCTATCAGTTTGAAAATACCGCGGAATAATTTACCGTTTACCAAATCCAGTAAGCCTTCCGACGCACGGTATGTTACGTTACCGTCGCTCATCGCGGAAGTATTCCTGACGGGCATTTCCATTGAACCCGCGCGCGTCATCTTTATCTGCGAATAAGGCACGTTTTTAGGCAGCAGCAATACGGAAAACCTGAACGCCGCCCACCTGACGAATTTTGCCATGACTCCGTGATTCATCTGTCCGCAGCACGTCAGCATCGTATATTCTCCGCGTTTAGGCTCCGTATACTTTTCAGGCTCGCGTCCCAACAGCGCCGCAAATTCGTCCGAGGGATAATCCTGCAAAGTCTTTAAAGAATAATACGACGGGGTCACGGCGCTTAGATCCGGCGAAGCCTCTTTTCCGTTCATGCGAACCGACGCGCTAAGCCTTATATCCGCAGACGACGCTCCTACTAAAATTTCGAATATACCGCTTTCGGCGCGGAAACGGCTTTCGCCGACGTCGTAATACATGAACGCGCGAGAATCCAGTTCAATTTCCGCCTCCTTGACTTCACCGGGCTCCAAGAAAATCTTATCAAAGCCTTTTAATTGTTTTTCGGCAACGAAAATTGTGCTTTCGGTATCCTTAACATAAACTTGCACGACTTCGGCTCCCGCTCTGCCGCCCGTGTTCGCGATCTTGAAGCGGAGTTTTAAACCTTCGCCTTCGTTTATTTCGCCGGCGCTGAGCCTGAGATCGGAATACTCGAACGAAGTATAAGACAGTCCGTGTCCGAACGGGAACGCAACGGCTTTACCCGCCGTTTCGTAATAGCGGTAGCCTACGTAGATGCTTTCGCGGTACTCGGCGATCTCGTTGTCGAAATAGCGGTACATGGGATTGTCCTCGACCTTCAACGGGAAGGTCTCGGCAAGCTTGCCTGACGGACTGACGTCACCGAAAACCAGATCGTATACGGCTTCTCCGCCCGCTTCCCCCGTCAGATAGACGTTAAGAATGGCGCGCACTTTGTCCGAATACGACGTATCCGACGGCGAACCGCCTGTAAGCACGACCGCGACGTTGGGGTTGTAACGCAGAACCTCGTCCAGCACTTTGAGCTGAGCGCGCGGCAGCGACAGGTTTTTGCGGTCGAACGCTTCGGATTCGAAAGCGTCGGTAAGCCCCAGGAAAAAGAGCACGGCGTCCTTGCCTTTTACCGTTTCCGCCGCTTCGTTGATCAGGCGATCGTTAGTCTCGTCAGTCAGCGAATCGTAGCCCTTAGCGTAGGCGTATTCGGCGCCTATCTCGTCGAGATAAGCTTTGAACGATGTTTCTTTCAGCGGACTCAATCTGGAAGATCCGCTGCCCTGGGAGCGCAGTTTCTCGGCAAGTTCTCCCACGATCGCGATGTTGGCGCTTTTGTCAAGCGGAAGAATGCCGTCGTTGGTCAAAAGCACCGCGCCTTCCGCCGCCGCACGGCGCGCAAGTTTGCGGTGCGCTTTGAAGTCGGCTTTATAACCGGCTTTGGCAAGCTTGTTTTCGTGGCATGCAAAAATGAATTTCAACAGCTCGCGGACGCGTTCGTCAAGTACGCTTTCGTCGAGTTTATTCTCTCTGACGGCTTTGACGATTTCGCGGTCGGTAACGCCGTTTGCCGAAGGCATTTGCAGGTTCATCCCCGCGCGGATGCCTTCCACCCTGTCCGTCACCGCGCCCCAGTCGGAAACGACTATGCCGCCGAAGCCCCATTCGTCCCTTAAAATGTCCTTTAACAGACGTTTGTTCTCCGCGGCGTAAGTGCCGTTGACACGGTTATAGGAACACATGACGGTATAAGGCTTCGCCTTTTTCACGGCACGCTCGAATGCTGACAGATATATCTCCCTCAACGCCCTTTCGTCGATTTCGGACGAAGACGTCATACGTCTGAATTCCTGGGAATTGGCGGCAAAGTGCTTCAGCGACACACCCACACCCTCAGACTGAACGCCCTCGATATACTCAACCGCCATTTCCCCGGCAAGGAAAGGATCCTCGGACATATATTCGAAGTTTCTGCCGCACAGCGGGCTGCGTTTAATATTGACGCCCGGTCCCAAAAGCACCTCGACTTTCAGGTCCAGACACTCCTCGGCAAGCGCTTTTCCGACAGCTCTGGCCAGTCCCCTGTTCCACGAAGACGCCAGCGTCACCGCAGGCGGGAAGCAGGTTGCCGGATATGCCTCCGCGAACACGTTGCCGAAACCGGAAACCTGTTTTTCGCGTCTGACGCCGTGCGGACCGTCGGAAAGGTATATCGACGGTATTCCCAGTCTTTTAATCGGTGTGGTCAGCCAGCTTGTTATCCCGGAACAAAGAGCCGCTTTTTCCTCTAGAGTCAGTTCGTTTAATAGCTTTTCGCAATCGGATTGCATATTCCCTCCGTTATACGGAAAGCGCACTTTATGTGCGCACACTGTGAAGTATACCATAATTATCCCGCTTTGTAAAGGAAATGCCCTTCTTTTTGCGCGTCGTGCCGTATCCTATACCATATATTGTGTAAACTCAAAAAAAATCGGCTTTTCACCACGATATTTTGTGTAATTGGTTTGACATTCGCACGCACGCTATATATAATTGAAAAAAGGCATTCGGATTTAAGGAGTTTTTTATGGCGAAAATCGTAGCTGAGGGTCTTACCTTCGATGATGTTTTACTGGTACCGCAACGCTCCGACGTTTTACCGAAAGACGTCGACCTTTCCACTAAACTTACGGACTCCGTCCGCCTGAACGTGCCGCTGATGTCGGCGGCGATGGATACGGTTACCGAATCGGAACTTGCAATAGCCATGGCGAGGGAAGGCGGTATCGGCATTATCCATAAAAACCTGACCATAGACGAACAGGCGGCGCAGGTAGACCGCGTCAAAAGAAGCGAACACGGCGTCATAACCGACCCGTTTTTTCTTTCTCCCGATCATCTGATAACCGACGCCAACGCGCTTATGAGCAAATACCGTATCAGCGGCGTGCCCATCTGCGTGAACGGCAAACTGGTGGGCATCCTGACCAACCGCGATCTGCGCTTCGAAACCAATTTCGACCAGCCTATCGGCAACGTCATGACCAAGGATAACCTTGTCACCGCGCCCGTAGGCACAACGCTTGAAGAAGCGCAGGCAATACTGGGCAGGCACCGCATCGAAAAGCTGCCCCTCGTGGACAAAGCGGGCAATCTGAAAGGTCTGATCACCATAAAAGACATCGAAAAATCCATTCAATATCCCAATTCCGCAAAAGACAAAAACGGCAGACTGCTTGTCGGCGCGGCAGTCGGCGTGGGCGCGAACTTTTTGGACAGAGTCGGCGCATTGATAGACGCTAAAGTCGATATCGTGGCGGTCGACACCGCTCACGGTCATAACAGCGGCGTACTGGAAGCCGTCAAAAAAATCAAAGCCAAGTATCCCGACGTACAGCTCATAGCCGGCAACGTGGCGACCGCAGCGGCAACGCGCGACCTTATCGAAGCGGGCGCGGACGTGGTAAAAGTCGGTATAGGTCCCGGCTCCATCTGCACGACGCGCATAGTCGCCGGTATCGGCGTGCCGCAGATCACCGCGATAATGGACTGCGCGGAAATGGCGGACAAATACGGCAAACGCGTCATAGGCGACGGCGGCGTCAAATATTCCGGCGACATCATCAAGGGTATCGCCGCCGGCGCGTCGGCAATAATGATGGGCAGCATGCTCGCAGGCACCAAGGAATCACCCGGAGCATTGGAAATATATCAGGGCAGAAGCTTCAAGGTAT
>CALVZV010000076.1 GCA_944372665.1 uncultured Clostridia bacterium | reverse complement strand
TTTAATAAAATATCAATAGCTTTCCGAAAAATAATTGGCAAAATTTGTTTATATAATAAAAAGCGGCCTTGCCCGCAGGGAAAAACCGCTTTTTGTACGAAATCCGCGCCGGTTCAGCGCTTGTTGAAAGAATCTTTCAGATCGACGATCCTGTAAAAAACCGGAACGCCGTCGCGTATGCCGGCATACTTGTAATACGCCATACGCATGAACTGGAAGGTAGCGCCTTCGGCTTTTTCCAAAGCGAATCTTTCGGCTTTGGCGCCTTTTACGACCGTCAGCGAACCGGGATTGAGCCGTTCGTTGAAGTCGGTCACACCGTCCTTGGGATCTACCAAAAGACTCTCGTATTTGTACAGTGTCACCTCCGCGGCGTCGGCTGCGGATACCCACTGGATCGTGCCTTTGACCTTCATTTCGGAGTTGGCTCCGCCCGACTGCGAATCCTCGATATACTCGCAGTGCACCACGGTTACGGCGCCGTTTCCGTCAACTTCGGTGGACACGTGACGGAGGATATACGCCCCTTTCAGACGCACCGTACCGCCCGCCACCAACCGCTTGTATTTTGGCGGAGGATCCATACTGAAATCGGCGGAATCGATATATATATCTTTTCTTAAAATCACAGTATGGGTTCCCGAATTTTCATCATTGGGATTATTTATTACCGAAAATTCGCGTGCCTCGCCGTCAGCCATATTGTCGATCACGAGCTTGAGCGGACGCTCTGCGACCATGGCGCGGTCGGCGGTAACATTGAGCTGTTCCCTGACGCAGAATTCGAGTAGCGACGGATCGACCTCGCTGTTTGCTTTGGCCACTCCGACGCGGGCGCAGAACTCTTTTATCGCTTCCGGAGGATAGCCCCTTTCGCGCATGCCCGACAGCGTGGGCATCCTGGGATCGTTCCAGCCCGACACGAAACCGTTGTCCACCAGCTTTTTCAGATAACGCTTGGACATAATGGTATTTTTTATGTTCAGCCTGGCGAACTCGATCTGTCTGGGCGGCATTTCGAAGCCGCACTGTTCGGTGACCCAGTCGTAAAGCGGACGGTGATCCTCGAATTCAAGCGTACAGATGGAATGCGTCACTCCGTCCAGTGCGTCGCCTATGGGATGCGCAAAATCGTACATCGGATAAATGCACCACTTGTCGCCGGTGCGGTGGTGGTGCGCCCTAAGTATCCTGTATATGACGGGGTCGCGCATATTGATATTGGGCGAAGCCATATCTATCTTGGCGCGGAGCACCTTGCTGCCGTCCGGATATTTGCCGGCGCGCATTTCCTCGAAAAGCCTGAGGTTTTCCTCTACACTCCTGTTGCGGTAAGGGCTTTCCTGACCGGGCTCGTTGAGCGTGCCGCGCGTGAGGCGTATCTCTTCGGCGGAATAGTCGCATACGTATGCCGCGCCTTTTTTTATCAATTTTACGGCAAACTCGTAGGTCTGTTCGAAATAGTCCGAAGCGTAAAGCTCCCTGTCCCATTCGAAGCCCAGCCAGCGTATGTCCTCTTTTATGGAATCGACGTATTCGACGTCTTCCTTGGTGGGATTGGTGTCGTCGAAGCGCAGATTGCACCTGCCGTGGAATTTCTCCTTTATCCCGAAATTGATGCACAGGCTTTTGCTGTGCCCGACGTGCAGATAGCCGTTGGGTTCGGGCGGAAAACGCGTATATACATAAGGGTATCTGCCGTTTTCAAGATCTTCGACAATAAAGTCTTCGATAAAATTCGAAGGTTCGATATCGGTTTTCATAATATATTTCTCCGCAATGCGTTGTTATTTTCTTTCGCCCTGCCCGCAGCCGCACGAATGAGGAAACACCAGCTTTTCGGGGTCTATGGACATCGTTCCGTTTTCTTCGGTAAAACCGAATTTCAGATAGTAGTCCGAAACGTAGTCCGCGACGATCCTGTCGGTCACGTCGATCAGCACGTTCATCAGCGATCTGGTAAAGAAGTCGCCGTAACCCCTGCCCCTCAGCTTAGGCAAAATACCCACGCGGACGATATGCGATTCTTCGGGCGTGACTTTCAGCTTCGCCACTCCTGCGGGCACTCCGTCCACGTCGAGAACGTATCCGACGTCGCCTTCTATCGGCACGCCGAATATCGCATTATGCAACGCGTCCAGCACTCTTTTGTCGTTCGTGGCGCCGAATGAAATCATTTTCTTATATCTCCGTTTGGGCTACCGTTACTTCGGTTTCGGCAGACACCGATTCGATATGCGCGTTTTCCTGTTTTTCCAGGACGTCCATCGCCGCCTGTACGTCGGCTCTCGTCATCCTACAACGGCTGAACAGCAGAAGTCCGCATCCTATCGCCACTATCACACCTATGCACATCAGCCAGCCCAGACCCGCGCACACGGCGTCGCTCTGAGAGGTCGCGCCCTCCTTGAAACCTATCAGGTCCAGCATCGCGCCCAGTATCGCCGAGGACGCCGCCTGTCCGACCTTGTTGCCGAAAGTCAGAAAGCCCGAATAAGTCGCGGTCTTGTCCTCGCCGGTGCGCACCTTTTCCATGATCACCACGTCGCCTATCAGCGCCACGGGAAGCGAATACAGCACTCCGGTACCCAGTCCAGCTGCCATAAGCGGCGGCATCATGAACACCACGTTAAGAGTGTTTTTCTCCAACAGACCGATAAAGAAGTCGCGCGCTAAAAACATTATAAACAACAGGATACAGCCGATAAAACTTATCAGCATACCTACCAACAGCGCTTTCTTTTTGTCGTATTTTTTGGATATATGCATCCACAGCGGCTGTCCGGCTATAGTCATGACGAACAATCCCGCCATCAAAGTATACATTTCGAGCTTGGTCGTTCTGAATGTAAACGTAAACACGTTCATTCCCACTGCAACAAGGATGGAAGCCGCCATCATCGCCACCATGTATCCTAAGGTTATCGCGCGGAAATTCTTGTCCTTCAGCGCGCCGAAGAAACTGGAAAAGATCTTTTTAGTGGCTTTCAGGTTCATCGGGCCGCGGGGATCCTTGGCGGCGATAGCGTTCAGGCGCGGCACGTGACTGTAAGTGGATATGAACATCACCATGTTGCACACAATGCACATTGCGCTGGTGACGTAGCCGAAATTAAGGTAGGCGTCGGGATTGAATCTGCCGTCCACCAGCACTCCGTCGCGCATGAAATCGGTCTGGAAGACGCCCATAAGCACGGTCGGCAGAAGTATTCCCAGGATCATGAACACGGATTTGACTATCTGGATACTGCTGCGTTCGTTATAATCCCCCGCCATATCCAGCGACAGCGCCGAAGCTGGAGTCTGAACCATCGTGGTAAACGTCCTCATCCCTATGATGCACATCGCAAACCACGCCGCCATGACCGCCTGCGAAGCGCCGCGCGGTACGGACCACAGCAAAATATTGCATATGACCATTCCGAACATGCCTATCAGAGCATACAGATGGCGTCTGCCGAAAATGCGACTGCGGGTATTGTCGCTGATATAACCCATGACCGGGTCGGTAACGGCGTCCCAAACGGTGCCTATCGCGATCACAGCGCCCATAACCGATCCGGAAACGCCCATGACGGTGTTTCCGAAAAAGAGTATGTAGGACGAAAACGTATTGACTACCAGGCTGTATCCCAGATCGCCGAGTCCCAGAGAAAATTTCTGAAAACCGGTAACCATACGCTTTTGCTTTAATGCAGGGTTATTCATGAGCTTATTCTATCACACCCGCGCGCACAGCGCAACAAATATGCGTAATTTCGGCGGTCGCAAACTGAAAGGGCGCGAAGAGCGCCCTTTTTTCGTTCGTTTTCCGTATCCGAAAACCCGTCAGTTCTTTTTTATGGTTTGCAGATATCTGTCCACCATACTTACCATCTGCTCGTCCAGCTTTACGAAAGGCAGTTTCAAAAGCGTTCTGACCCTGAACGGCTTTATCAGAGTTATCAGCCAAGAAGGTATCTTGTTTCCCGCGAATTTCTTTATCAGCGCGTTTACTTCGTCGTTGGCGAGAAGGTCTTTTACTTTGTCGGCGGTACTGAAGCGCGACGGGTCGATCTCGTCCGAACCCGAAGCGAACCAGTTCCTGACAAAACTTTCGGCACCCGCGGGGAGCCTGTATTCCGCGGGTTCTTCGTCCACGCCTTCTATCGTTATGGAGCTTTCCAGATCCCCGGCTTTCACCTCAAACACGTTGGCTCCGCGCTCTATCCTGACGCCCCCGAAACGGAATACCGCCCTGCCCGACAGGCTGAGTTTTTCTCCGCCGTATTCCAGCGTAACCTCGTTAAGATTGGAATACACCTTTATTTCGGTTTCTCCGATCTTGCGCTTCAAATACCTTTCGCCCGCTATGTGGATGAATTTCTCGTCCGACCAGTACGCCTTGTACAAATAAAACGCGTCTTTCCTGATCTTCCTGTCGAAAGAGATTAGCCCTTTGTTGTTCCTGCCCCTTACGCCGCCTTCGTTCCTGGCCGCGGAGCCGAAATCGAACATGTTCCATACGTAACTGCCCCACATCCAGTCGGCGGCGTTTATGCGCTCCAGATAATTTTCGTGGTACACCGCCTGATATGATTCCGAATAATCGCCCGGAACGGGCGCGCCGTTCTGGTAGCGGACAATGCCCTCGGCGCCGTATTCGGACAGGCACATCTTTTTTCCGGGAGCGCACTTACGCCACCTTTCCAGCCATTTGTCCAGATCTGTAAACGTGCCTACGTACCAGCCGAAATAATGATTGTATCCCACCAGATCGGTTATGGAATTGAGCGCGGAATCGGGCGGACACATGGTCACCTGAGCCGTGACCGTGGGACGCGTGTCGTCAAGCACGTGCGCCAGCGCGTTAAGCTCCTCCAGCGCCTTTTTCAGCCCTTTGTTCTCGCCGGCTATAGTTATTTCGTTTGCGATGCTCCACATGAAAATCGAGGGATGATTTCTGTTCTGAAGTATAAGCTCCCTCAACTGCGAGAGCGCGTTTTTCTGACGCTTTTTGGAGAAGCGGGATATTACCGGCACCTCCGCCCACACTATCAACCCTGCGCGGTCGCACAGCGTATAAAAATAATCGGAATGCTGGTAATGCGCCAGCCTGACCGAGTTAGCGCCCACCTCTTTTATCAGGCGAACGTCCTCCTCGTGTTCTTTTTCGGTTATGGCGTTTCCCATGTTCTCACGGTC
>CALVZV010000075.1 GCA_944372665.1 uncultured Clostridia bacterium | reverse complement strand
GTCGGGAGTGGAGCAATCCGATACTTTGTTGGTCATATTGAAACCTCCTGAATTGATACAGGTATTTTCTCCATAGAATAAGAATTTTATTCCGGGATTAAAAAAACGGCAAAAAATTTTATTTTGCCGCGCATTTTGGTTTTTTGTAGCCGTGCTACGCCGCCGTAGCACGGCTACAAAAAGCGGCAGGAGCTATCCGACAACGGCTTCGGTGAGATACGAACGCGCCGCGCGCCCCGTTTCGGCGCACAGAATTTCGATAGCTTGCGAAGTAGACACTCTGCCGTAGCGGCAGCTTTCGTACAAAGTCTTAAGCGCCCTTTTAAGTTTTTTGTCGCCGTATTGCTGCCTTAATCCGTCATAGGTAACGGCGCTGAGGCAGCAGACCGTGACCAAGTATTCCTCCGTATTTAACATCAGACCCAAACTTCTGCCGGCTTTAAGAACGTAACCGGGATAATATTTTGCCATCTCCCCGGCATAGGTAGCCGTTATCGCCCTGTCCGAAGAAACCGCGCCGTCGTAGCGCGACTGCTCCCCGGTGACCGAATACAGATATTTTGACAAATAATATCCCGTACCGAACGACGCCCAGTAATCGCAGTCGTTCTCGGCGCCCACGGCGATACCGAAATATTGTTCGGACACCCCTTCGTAAACCGTTTCGGCAAGCCTGTCGCCCGACAAAACGTCGTTTATCATGATAAGCCCCGGAATGCAGACCGAGTCCTCGGCAAGCGGAACCGAAACCACGCTAAGAGACATAAACGGAAAATCGCCTATCGCTGCGCGGCACGCGTTCATCGCCACAGAGGCTGCGGAAACGATCTCGTCGGAATCAGAAAACAGCGCCTGAGCCCCCTGACAGGAAATACCGCGCATGTCGCCGTATACCACGCAGCCCGCTTCCGAAAGACATGCCTTATCGCACTCGACCGTCTGCGTGCCGTTGTCCCTAGTGACACTTTTTATAGGCGTATTGGTAGCTATAGATACGTTTTCTGGCAGATAATAGCGCACGGTATAGTCGGAATAATCCCTTAGACGGCGCGCCGGAGCTATTCTGACGAAATCTTCGGTCATCCAGCCGGACGAATACGGCGCCAGGATAAAATGAAAGTCCGTAAGTTTAAGCACTTTGCCGCTTAACCCGTATCTGAGATCCGACGAAACGGGAACCTTCAGGGTGTAAGCCATTTTGACCACGGCTTTGCCGCCGGACTGAAGCGGCTCGGGAAGAGATACGCTGAGGTATATTCCGTTTCTTTGATTTTCGGCGGGAAGACCGTTCACAGACACCGAACCTATCAGCGTCTCGCCCTTGGATTCGGCGTCCTTATGCCTGTAAGCGTAAAACGCGTCCGGGTCTTGGCCGTGTTCGTACGCGAACGAATACGCCGCGAATACAAGTTCGTTCAGCGCGTCGCTTGTACAATTGTTCACCGTTACCGTCTGCGTAACGTAGATACGTTTCAGATCGCGTTCCACACTCACCGAGAGATCGTAGTCCGCTTCGACCGTGGCGTCCTCTTTTTCCCGATCTGCTCCGCATGCGGCCAGCGACAGCGCCGCCGCGGTCAAAACCGCCGCCAGCGTCGCCGCGGAAGCCACCCTTTTTAACACGCACTTAATTTTTTCGCTCATAAAAAATGATATGTTACAAGACATGTTTAAAGAACGCGGCGAAGTGAAAATATACATTGCTTTGATGGCGCGTCCGCTGCGTTGATTTTATCATTATTATGACGATTCTTTACGTTTTAAGCTGTTTTACGACAAAAAAGCGCCCTCTTGCTTTGCTCGTGACGTTTGCCGGGGAGATCGGGGCTGAAAACGCCTTTTCCGGCACTTGGTTTACCCTTTTTCGCTTTTATCGCATATAACCGTCACCGTCGGATTGTTACGGTTAACTTGCGATTACTTAATAATTACGATAGCTTTGAAATTTTCGGAAATAAAACTTGCATAATTTCTGAGATTTAGACGATATTATTCATTTTCAGGAATAAAAATACGCAGATTTACCTTTTATTTATTGTTCGTTATATATCGGTCAAAATTTGAAATCGCACTTGAAAGTGTTAAAATGTAGATACACTAAAGTGCTCATAATTTTCCCCCTTATCATAGCTAACGAGGTTCGACGTTTTTTGCCGGACCTCGTTAGCTTTTGTTTGTCGCCGAGGTGTCGCGTATTTTTGAGTATTGCACGAAGATTTTAAAGCGGCGCGCCGCGCGCAAATGCAAAATGCGGTTTTGCCGCCGCACGATTTTTAAAAACGAAACACGAAAGAACGCCCGTGCAAACGGAAAAAGACATTACGGATTTTTTCTGTGTTTTATAAGTTTAGAACTATGCGGCTTTTAATGTTCGATACGTTAGACAAACACCCTAAACTTCTGATAGAATATTTGACCTTTAAACAGCATCCGACAGTCTCTGCGACGCGAAGGCGCGCAGCGTATTCAGACAACTATCTGCGAAGCCGCCACCGCGCCGTCCGCACATGCGGTGACTATCTGCCTGAGCGGCGTGTTCCTGACGTCGCCTACGGCATAGACCGAGTCGCGATCGGTTCTCATCAAAGCGTCGGTAACAATGTAACCGTCCTCGTCCAGCTGAAGCTGACCGCGCACCAATTCCGTGTTCGGAGCGCCGCCTATTGCTACGAACAACGCGTCCACGGCAAGGTTTTCTATGCCTGACGGTATCGTGGCAACCTCCACGCTTTGCAGCTTTTCGTTGCCGCCGAGCGCGGTAATGACGCCCGTAAGCCGCCTTATTTTGGGCTGAGCCTTTATTCTGTCAACCAGAACGGGCGACGCGCGGTAGGCGTCGCGCCTGTGTATCAGCGTTACGGATTCGGCGATGTTGCTAAGATACAGCGCTTCCGTCAGCGCAGAGTCGCCGCCGCCCACGACCGCCACGTTTTTGCCGCGGTAAAATCCGCCGTCGCACGTGGCGCAGTAGCTTATGCCGCGACCTGTAAATTTGTCTTCGCCGTCGATACCCAAATGTCTGTGCGCGGCGCCGGTGGCAAGTATCAGCTCCCGAAAGACGTATTCCGACGACTCGGTTTTTACCGTTTTTTCGGCGAGCGAAATCTTGAGGGCGGTTTCGTAAACGATTTCCGCGCCGAATTCCGTCGCGGAAGAAAGCATTCGGGCGGCAAGCGTATAGCCGTCGGTCCTGCCTACGCCGGGATAATTTTCTATTTCGGGGCTCTCTGTAGCCTGACCGCCGGGAGCCGCGCCCGCAAGCACCACGGGTTTTAAGCCTGCGCGAGCGGCGTATATCGCCGCAGTCAGTCCCGCGGGACCCGCGCCGACGATAAGCAAACGGCATTCTGTTCTGTTCGGATTCGAGTTCATATCAGGATTATACTTTATTTTCGGTCACATGCGCAATATTTTTATTGCCGATCGGGCGAACGATTGTCGAAATATCGAGAATAATTCGAATAACTACGCGGCAGCACGTGCGGCATCTGATTCACAAAATAATAAAACAGTAAATAATTTGAAGCTAAATGCGTTTATGCGCGCACGTGCGTATTGACAAAAATAAATATATAATATAAAATCGAATCGGAGAGGTTTTGCGTCTCCGTATCCGAATACAAATTTGACCTAAATCCGCGGTTCGTTGCCGTCCGCGGAACGGGAGGTATATTATGAAAAGATTGACCAAAGCAAGTAAAATCGGACTGACCGTATTGCTGATAGCGATGACCTTCTTTGCGCTGACGGTCTTTTTTGCGCTCTATCAACCCGAGGTTGATTCCGCGGTCAACAAATTGGAGAACGCGCTCCTTCAAGACGCCGCGCCCGTCAAGAACGCGCCGGTCGCCGAAGCGGCGACGGTGGTTAGTAGAACGATTGACATCAATCAACCGAAGACGACAATTGATTTACGTCCAAACAAATCGGACGGAAAAAGCCGCACAAATTTAAATTATCAAAATACCGGACTGGATTGGAGTGATACATATACTGTTTCTACAAATTCCGACGGAACTTATAAATGGACTTTCGGATCAAAAACCGCTTATGTTGCTCAAGGAATCAAAGCAAGCAAATATTCCGTTGTATATATGGATATTGACTTAGGCTCATATGTTGGCACCATGTGCAGCCGAGATATTGCATATATTTCATTTTCATGTGAGTTCTCAAAAGGAGATAGCCTGGATTCCGGTTGTTTTAACGTTGACTCAAGTAGTACAGCGTTCTCCGATGCTTCTGCTGATAGTATTTATAGCTGGGCAACTGATTCCCATATGTTTAGCAATACGCAAAACAGCCAAAAATCGTTCTCTAGTACAGTTAAACTTAACGGACGATATGTTCGTATTGTTTTAGCCGCAAAAGATGTTGCCGACTCTTGGGGAACAGGCAATTGGGATCATGTTACGTTAAACAGCATGAAAATGACTATTGAGATAAGCGACGATACCGGTCCAAGTTTTAAAGAAATAACTCAATCCACCGGAGAAATAGGCGTCAGCGATTCGGGTACCGGAGTATGGAAATACACAATATCGGGAACCAGACTTGACGGAGCCTCTAAAAGCGGAACTTTTTATTTCGTCGATTCCGGGCAAACCGCCGCCAGCGGAACCATCAATTTAAAGACGCTGGATTCGAATACCTACGGATACGGAAAATATACGATCACTTTATACGACGGAAACAACAATACTACCGAGAAAAGTTATACTTATTATCAAACGAGTATTTCGACAAGCATAGTAACACACGGAGGAGGAACGGGCGGCACGATAAGCGTCAAAAAATCGTCGGGGCTCAGCGAAAACGAATCGGTGACCGTAACTATTACGGCAAATAAGGGATATTTCTTTGCAGGTATTTATTACGACACGGCAAGCGATACCGGGAAAACCATATTTTCAAGCACCTATTCATATACGGTTCCTTATAAAAACGTTTCTTCCCTGTCCATCGTCGCACATTTCGTCAGCTTTTCGGTTGCAGCAAACGATTCGGTTTACTCATTCGGTAAAAGCGTAGCGGCAACCGCGTCGCAGGGAATACTGGAGACTCCGCCTCCTTACAAACTGAACGACGGCATAGCTTTCAAAATTTCGTATTCGGGCACTTTGGCGGGCGGAGGAAGCTGGAGCTCAGTTCCGCAATATGCTGGAACGTATACGGCTACAGCTTATGCAAAATACGGCGACACTACCGTCGGTACTACCACTTCATGCTCATATACGATCACTCCGATGACGGTATACGCCGCTCCGGAATTCGCGAGCTCTTCAAAAGTTTACGACGGAAAAGCTTCGTTCGATATCGAAGACTGGAATCT
>CALVZV010000074.1 GCA_944372665.1 uncultured Clostridia bacterium | reverse complement strand
CAACTGCTGGAAGGGTTCGGAACAACGGTTTTACTTTTCGCAGCGACACTTTTGTTGTCGCTGCCTTTGGGTCTTATAGTGACGTTCGGTTCGATGAGCAAGATAGCGCCGATTCGCTATCTTGCCCGTACCGTGGTCTGGGTCATACGCGGCACGCCGCTGATGCTTCAGGTAATGGTGGTCTTCTATGTGCCGGGTCTGGTTTTCAATTATCCGATGCAGTCGCGCTTCATAGCCGTTCTGGTCGCGTTCGTAATAAACTACGCCTGTTATTTTTCGGAGATATACCGCGGCGGCATCGAGTCCATTTCCCGCGGTCAGTACGAGGCGGCTCAGGTTTTGGGTATGACAAAAGGTCAGACCTTTTTCCGCATAATCCTGCCGCAGGTAGTCAAACGTATCCTTTCGCCGATGTCCAACGAGGTCATCACTCTGGTCAAGGACACTTCGCTTGCCAGAATAATCGCCGTCAGGGAAATCATACAGGTGGCTTATAACATACTGGGCGGATATGCCCTGGTGTGGCCGCTGTTTTATTCGGGCGCGTTCTATCTGATTTTCGTTGGACTGGTTACCGTCGCGTTCCGCTTTGCGGAAAGAAAACTCGATTATTACAAGGTGTGATATGGCGCTGTTGAAGGTAGAAGGCATAAAAAAAAGTTTCGGCGGACACGAGGTTTTGAAAGGCATTGACTTCGAACTGGAAAAGGGCGAAGTGCTTGCAATTATCGGTTCGTCCGGTAGCGGCAAGACTACGCTTTTGAGGACGCTCAATTTTTTGGAAAGCGCGGACGAAGGCAAAATCACCGTAAACGGCGAAACGCTTTTGGACACCTTTTGCGAGACGGATAAAAAAAGCCGCAGAAGCGAAAGCGCGTATCTCAGGGAAAAGCGTCTGCATTTCGGACTGGTGTTCCAGCAGTTCAATCTCTTTCCGCACTATAACATAATAACCAACGTAAGGCTGGCGTCGGAGCTGCTGACCCGGGAAAAGCTGACCAGAAAGAAAAAGGAGCTTTCCCGCAGGGCAGATTCCGAAATAAAAGTTGCCAGGAAAGAATACCGCAGAGCATTGAAAGCTGACGGTAAAGATATGACCGCCGAGGAAAAGGAATGGCTTAAACAGGTGCTGAAAAAGCGCGTCAGGGAAGAAATCCCCGTGTCGGCGGAGGCAGAGTTTTCGGAATACAAACGGCGTTTACTGTATCCCGACGGATTATGCGCCGAAGCTTACGCTGCGGAAACGGCAAGCTTTGTGTCCGACGACGGCGAAGGATCGGGCTTTTCTGAATTTATAAAGAGAAGTTTTAACAAGGGACGCGATCTGTTTGACAACGAGATAAAGCGCGTTACCCAGCAGAAGGCGCAGAGCCTGCTTGACAGAGTGGGACTGGGCGACAGGGCGTCGGCATATCCTTGCGAGCTCTCGGGCGGACAATGCCAGCGCGTGGCAATAGCCAGGGCGCTTGCTTTAGAACCAGATATTCTTTGTTTCGACGAGCCGACCAGCGCGCTGGACCCGGAGCTTACGGGCGAAGTGTTAAAGGTCATAAAAAGTCTCAAATCCAGCGACCGCACCATGATAGTCGTGACCCACGAAATGGAATTCGCGCGCGGCGTAGCCGACAAGGTGATCTTTATGGCTGACGGCGTAATCGAAGAAGAAGGTACCCCCGACGAGGTTTTCGGGAACCCTAAATCCGAAAAAACGATTGCATTCCTTAGAAAAAGCGAGGAACGTGTATGACTCATTCAAGCGACCGAATGATATCCGGACTGGTCAAGGCGCTGGTCAGCATAAAAGACGAAAAAGTTTGCGAAAAGTTTCTCAACGACCTTTGCACGCGCAAAGAGCTGGAGCAGATGGCTCAGCGCGTCAAAGCCGCCGAATTGCTTTTAGAGGGTAAAACCTACGCCCAGGTCATAGCGGAAACGGACATATCTTCCGCGACATTGAGCCGCGTTTCGCGCTGTATCCAATACGGCGACGGCGGCTACAAAACCGTATTGAAGGATGGCGATTGAGCCTCGTTCACGTTATTCCGCGCCCGTTCAATGAGGACGGGCTTTTTTATTTAAGTTCACCGAAAAACCCTTAAACCTGCAAAATATCGGTATTGACGAAACCTTTATTTGGTATTATAATAATTCTACAGTATTTTTTACTGATTAGCAAAAAACTCATAAAAAAGGAGATTTCATAATGAGAAAAGCATTTATTTGCCCCACCAAGTACGTTCAAGGCGAAAACGAACTACTCAACCTCGGTTATTTTGTCAAGACTTTCGGCAAAAGAGCTTTGCTGATCGCTCATAAGGACGACTCCGCACGCGTCCAGGCTAAACTCGACGCCACCGCCGCAAAGTACAAAATCGAGTTCATTAAGGTAGATTTCACCGGTGAATGTTCGCGTCAGGAAGTTGCCAGACTCCAGAAGATCGCCAAGGAAAACAAGTGCTCCTGCACCATAGGCCTCGGCGGCGGCAAAGCCATTGACACCGCGAAATGCGTTGCCGAAGGCAATGCGCTCATTATCTGCCCCACCATCGCGGCGACCGACGCGCCCACTTCGCACTCCGCTGTTTTGTACACTCCGGACGGTGCTTTCGACGACTATGCTTACTTCAAGCAAAGCCCCAGCGTAATTCTTATCGATACCACCGTCATCGCCAACGCTCCCGTCAGATTCCTCGTATCGGGCATGGGCGACGCACTCTCCACTTATTTCGAAGCCAGAGCCAACGAACAGTCCTTCGGTAACGTCAACGCGGGTCTTCCCTGCGGAGCCAACCGCGCCAAGGGCGAACTGCTCGCCATGGGTACCAAGACGGCATACGCGCTGGCGGAGCTGTGCTATCAGACGCTGCTGTCCGACGGCTACAAAGCCATGCTCGCCTGCGAGGCCAACGTCGTTACTCCCGCGCTAGAAAACATCGTCGAAGCCAACATCCTGCTTTCCGGTCTGGGATTCGAATCCGGCGGTCTTGCCGCGGCGCATGCCATCCACGACGGTCTGACCGTATTGGAAGAGACCCACAAATACTTCCACGGCGAAAAAGTCGCGTTCGGCACCATCTGCCAGCTCGTTCTCGAGAACGCACCGATGGAAGAAATCGAAGAAGTCATCGGCTTCTGCCTGGAAGTCGGACTGCCCGTATGCCTTGCCGACCTCGGCGTAGAGGACATCGGAGACAGGCTTGACGCCGTTGCGGAAAAGGCTTGCATTCCCGAAGAATCCGTACACTTCATGCCCTTCAAGGTCACCGCTAAGGACGTCGCCGCCGCTATCGTAGCCGCCGACAAACTGGGCGAATCCATGAAAATGGGCGGATGCTGCTGCTAATTCAAACGATTTAACGCTTGTGCCGCGGGGGAACCCTCGGCACAAGTTTTATAGGAGGTAATATTTAATGAAGAAAATAATGAATACTGCCGAGAGCTTCGTTTACGATATGTGTCACGGCCTCGCCAAGGCGCATCCCGAGCTGGAGTTCGTCGAGAAATATAAAGTCGTCAAGAAAAAGGTCGTGGACCGCAACAAGGTCACGCTTATTTCCGGAGGCGGTTCCGGTCACGAACCCGCGCACGCCGGATTCGTCGGAACGGGCAGGCTGGACGCCGCCGTCTGCGGCGACGTGTTCGCGTCTCCTTCTCAGATCCAGGTCTATAACGCCCTGAAGCTGACCGCTTCCAAGAAAGGCACCCTGATGATAGTCAAAAATTACTCGGGCGACTGCATGAACTTCAATAACGCGGGCGCTCTGGCAAAGGACGACGGTATCGAGGTGGACGCCGTTTACGTCAACGACGACATAGCGGTCAAGGATTCTTTGTACACCGTGGGCAGGAGAGGCGTAGCGGGCACCGTTTTCGTGCATAAGATCGCCGGCGCGGCGGCGGAACAGGGCAAATCCCTTCCCGAAGTCAAAGCCGTTGCCGAAAAGGTCATCGCCAATATCCGCAGCTTCGGTTTCGCGCTTACTTCCTGCACCGTTCCCGCAGCGGGCTCGCCGACTTTCGAAATAGGTGAGGACGAAATGGAATTCGGCGTAGGTATCCACGGCGAGCCCGGCAGAAAACGCGAAAAGCTGATTTCTTCGGACGCTTTGGCTGCGCGTATCGTTCCCGACATCGCCGAGGATCTCAAACTCGTAAAAGGCGAGGAAATAGCGCTCCTTATCAACGGTTTCGGCGGCACTCCGCTTCAGGAGCTGTATCTGTTCAACAACTCCGTGACCAACGAACTGGAAAAGGCGGGCGTCAGGATATATAAAACGCTGGTCGGCAACTATATGACCTCCATAGACATGGCGGGCGCTTCCGTGACGTTCTTAAGACTCGACGACGAGCTGAAAGCCTACCTCGATTATCCCGTATCCACTCCCGCAATCACCTGGGGCGGCTCCTCCAAGGAAGACATCGCGGCACGCGAAGCGATAGCCGCTCTCGCCAAGGCCCTGAACGTGACCCCCGCGGCGTTTGCCAAAAAGGAAGACGCTGCCGAAGAAGCCGTTTCGGCAGACGAGGAGGAAGGCAAGACCTATAAATTCGAGGGCAAAGCCGTTATCGGAGAAAAAATCAACACTCCCGGAATGGGCAAACTCGTCGAACTGATGGCGGACATAATCATCGAAAACGAGATCCCGTTCTGCAAAGCCGACCGCTGCGGCGACGGCGACTTCGGAATGAGTATAGCCAAAGGCTTCAAACAGCTTAAAGCCGACTGGGATACCAGAAAGAAAGGCGACATAGGTGAATTCCTGGTCAGCTGCTCCGAAATAATAATGGAATACTGCGGCGGCGCGTCCGGTCCCATCTGGGGCTCCGCGTTCCGTTATGCCGGCAAAGCCGTTCAAGGCAAGAAAGAAATCGTGCTTAAAGACCTTGCCGCCATATTCCAAGCGGCTGTCGAAGGCGTCCAGGAAACGGGCAGAAAGAGCTTCGGCAAAGGGGCCGTCGTGGGCGACAAGACGCTTATCGACGCACTGGTGCCCGCTGCCGACGCATTGAAAGAAGCGGCGGATAAAGGTATGAAGATGAAAGACGCCATGAAAGCTTCGGCAAAAGCGGCTGTAGACGGCGCCGAAGCCACCAAGTATATCCAGGCGAAGATGGGCAGAGCGGGCGTCACCGATTCCGAAGGCTATCCCGATGCGGGCGCGTACGGACTGGGAGTTATCTTCACCGAGATAGTTAAGAGGATATAGTTTTTGCTTAAAGTTTATAGTTTAAGCAAAAAGTCCTGACAAACAAATTATTATAAAGAGCGGCGGTACTCCGTCGTTCTTTTTAAGTTATGATCGCAAAAAGCTATATCCTCAAGCCGTACTTCGCGCCGCTTTTAGATTCTTTTTGCCGAAACGCTCCCTGCGCATATGGTATATAGCTTGGTCGCGTTACGAAAAAAATAATAATAAAATCGTCTGCGAATTACTTCCTACCGCGCCTTAAAGGCTG
>CALVZV010000073.1 GCA_944372665.1 uncultured Clostridia bacterium | reverse complement strand
GGCCCTACGCGCATTTCATCGTTCGGAGAGGCTGTGTTAGAGACTTCAACCTGTTCGGTCGCGTCCGCTTTTAGGTTTTCTTCCATGTCGTCCTCCTGACCGTTTTATTTATATAATATATAAATATATAATAATATTAAAAGCCGCTCTTGTCAAGGAACAAGATACCCGTTGGCGGCGCTCAGACAAGAAAAACGCCCCGCAAACCATGCGGGGCGCCGTTATTAATACAGCTCTTTCTACGCAGAAACGTGCGACAATATCGTCGTTGCGTTCTGTACAAATACGTTCTGCGCGTCGATATCGTTTCTGAGCGGCACGAAGGTTTCTATCGCTATGACGTTGGAGCGGAACTCGTTGTTCGCTATAACGGGATTCACCGTCGCGGTGCGTCCGATATAGACGGCTTTTTCCGCCATGCCCTTGAATGTGTTGCCGTTCAGGGTCACCGTTCCGCTGATGACGTTTACGGCTATGTTATTATACTCGAACACCGAGGATGACACGTTGGCAGAGCCGGTTTCCATATAAAGCGCGTTCGAATATCCGGTAACGTAGGTGTCGCTCATATTCAGCTCTCCGGAGAATCCGTACTGCGCGCGCACCGCGACAGCCATGTGTTCGGAACCGGCGCCCGTAAATTCGCAGCGGCTCACCGACAGCCCGGCTCCCTTGGCGACGTACACCGACGCGCTGTCGGGTGTAGCCTCGAACGACAGAATATCCAAAAGCACAGCGCCTGCGTTTACGGTTATCGAATCGAACGAAACGGCTATTTCGGCTTGGTTTCCGGAATCGAGAACGTAAGAACCTATTATCGAAACCGAAGCGTTGACGTTGATCGAAATGCTGCCGTATTCGCCCGCTCTGAGATACCATCTGGCGGTGTCGCCGTTGCGCAGCGTTTCTATCCTGGCGTCCAGCTGCTCCTTGTTGTCGATGACTACGGCGCCTTCCGCCTGAGCGACTATGTCGTAGCTGCCGTTTACGACTACGAATTCGTAGTTCGCGCTGAGCAAAGAAATGTCCGAGGTGAATCCCATCGGATAAATTCCGACCATGTTCAGGTTGGTCAGCATTCCCGCCTCGGGCATCACCTCGCTACCTTTGAATATACTTAGGAAGCTGACGCCTGCGTATCCCACAGGCGCACCGGCCGGGACACCCGTCACCTGTCTGGCTTCCCTGCCCACAAGACCGGCTTCGTAATCTCCGTTGCCCGGGTCGTAAAGGACGCGTATCGCCGAAGCGTAAGGCAGGATGTCGTCGAGGTATTCGGACTGCACCACGCCGATATCGACCGTAACGGTTCTGGGATATATCCGGACCTCGTATCCCTTGAACGCGTTTTCGTTGACGACCGTATAGTTGGCGCCGCCGTCCAGAATCAGGTCCACGGTATAAAGGCCCGCGTCGATGATCCTGCTGCCTTCGGGCAGTTTGACGCCGGCACGGCTGTAAACGTACTTGATGCCTACGCCCTCGGGCAGCCCCGTCACCACTGCGTCACGGTATTCGCCGTTATATTCCATTTGCTCGGTAACGCTGACAGCGGGTATCGGAGCCTTGTTGACGACGATAAGCAGATAGAAGGTCTTGTTCGCGCTGAGCACGAAATTGCGCTGGTCGGCGGCGAACGTCATGCGCATGACGTACGTCCCGGCGTTTACGGGTCTTACCGTGGGTTGATAGTTCTGGTTCTCGTAGCTCGCCGCGGCGGTATAGACGGCATATTCGCGCACCACCTGAGCGCCCTCGGGCAGTCCGCCCACGTAGGGTATCTTTTCGGAAGCGTCGTAAATGTATTCGACGCTTTCGCCCAGGACCACCGAACCGGAAGGATCGGCGGGATCGGTATAGAAATTTACCCTGTCTACGTCTATCGTGCTGCGGTTGATCTCCAGCCTGTATTCCAGCGAACCGGTATAGTTATAGTCGTCGTCATCGTAAATGATTATCCTGACGCGATACATCGGATTGCCGTCCAGCCTGACCTGCAGCGGCTGGTCGGCCTGCCACGATCTGCCGTCGTCGATACTGTATTCGATCGTAAAGCCTTCCAGCATTCCCGTCGTGCCGTCGGAACGCAGGAAGTTTTCGGAGAACGACAAAAAGTCCGTGACCTCCAAAGCGGTGCCTGTATATATTCTGTCGAGGAAGTTGACGCCTCCCACGTTTACCCAGCTTACGTCCTCGGCGGTTATGGCGCGGCGGGAAACTATTACGGTTATTTCGCCGCTGAGCGTGGAGCCGTAGGCGTTCTTGTAATAATATCTTGCAGTGTATTCTCCGGCACAGTCGGTGTTCACGCCGTCGAATGACCACAAGGGCATAATGCGCAGATTTGACGCGCGCGGCATATCGTAAGGCGTGATAACGGTACCCAAATCGAAGGTTACGCTTTCAACACCGTCCACGAGCGAGGGTTCGGTATCCTCTATCGAAGTATAGTCGTAAGCGACTACCGGCACGGTAAACGACAGCGTCAGTCTTCTGCCGCCGGCCGAGTCGCCGTACACTCTGTCGGAGTCGTTCAGCGAAATGAATTCGTAGCTTACGTACACCACCGCGTACATATCCGACTCGTTCTCCAGGAAATATTCTATCCTTTCTATCTCCCAGCTGGAGCCGGATTCGCCTACAACGACGCGCTCGGGCAGCACGCTTTCTTCGGGTCCGGGAACGTATTGTCCCGCCCTGTTTACGCCTACCACGATCACGTTATGCGCAAACGAACCGTTATAGAAATATTCCAGTCCCGAGGTCTGACGCGATTCCACGGTATACAGCACGGGATCTACGACAATAACGCTGAAGATTATGTTACCGTCGTCTATACCGAGGTTGCCGGGTATCTGATACTGGTTGCCGACGATATCGGTATTGTAGTTGCCGATGCTGTTTTTGTCGAACGTCAGCGGCACGGAAGCGATCTCGGTGGCGCCGCTTACCTCGAATTCGTAATAGAGTCTGTCGGGAAGCTGTTCCTCAAGCGGAACGCCTTTGAGAACGTACAGCGTGCCGCCGTTGAGCGGGGTCATGGTCTCTTCCCCCTCCGGCGTGATCGTGGTCGTGTCTATGTCGCGCTGTTTGACGGGGAACCGCACCGTCAGCGTCGTGCCGAATACGGGAATGCTCGCCGCAACGTATCTCAGCATCTGATCGACGGGATTGCCCTCCTGATCTTTTCCGGTGACGACGTCGGGCCTTTCGAGGAAGGTTTCGTCGTAAGTCCATTCAAGGTTCGTAAACAGCCTGCCCGTATCCTCGCCGGCGCCGAAATACACCGTTATCTCGGACGGGAAAACGATATTGTACGGATCGATATAGAAGGTGTCGGAGCGCTGATAATTGACTCCGCTGTCCACGAACAGCGCCGAAACGTCGGTATGGTGTATCTGTCTTTCGGCTGTGGACAGCAGCAGCTCGTAAAGATTGGAAAGTACGGCGTCGTCGGCAAAATAATCGTATCTTTCCGAGGTTACCCACGCTCCTTCTTCGTTTTGGTAGCGTATCTCGAAAGCCCTGGGCTTGGCGGTTATCGCGCCGCCGGAAGTGGCGGTACCCACCAGCGTGATATCCCTGGAAATCGTCCATTTGACGTTTATCAGATCCACGAAAGTACCCAGTTTTTCGACGCTTTCGTCAAGGATACTGCCGGGAGCGTAATCGTTTGAGAAGTTTATCCTGAGCGAAGACGGCAAAATATAGTTGGACGCGGTTATCGTGCCGCCTGAGGGCGTAAAGTACGCGTTCTTGCTTGCGGGATCGGAGGAGAATACCGCGGCATTGCTCGGATCCAGCGCGAACAGATAGTTCCTGCCGCCCGACGACTCGTTCAGATTCATCAGCGTATAGAAACCGCTGACCTGCACCGCCGAGGTAGAATAGTTGTTCTCCGTAGTCAGGATCTCGGTCGGCGTGCGGTTCAGATAGCTTACGCGCACGACGAAATTTGCGGGCTCCGTCACTATATCCGGCGAAACGGAACGTACGGTCGCGTAAACCGTTCTTTCGAATTCGCCCGTTATAGGCAGATCGTAAATGCTGTAACCGCTGTCCGAGTTCCACTCAACGGTCACTTCACCTATGTTATGCGCGTTTTCCAGAGAACCGTTGCCGGTGCCCGTGACGTTACCCTTTGCCGTCGCTGTGACCGGGATATAAGGATTGAGCGGGTCGATCACCAGTTCCACGTCGCCGCTCCTGGCATAGCCGTAGCCCAGATCCAGCCAGTCTATACCTATCTGCCTGGTGATATAGCGGTACACCGCGGGCGTCTGATATCCGTCCGAAAGCGTGTCGGAATTATAGTACGCGTTATCTTTGTACGCGTTGTACAGTTTGACGGGGTAGGTCTTGCCGCCGCTTGCGCCCGAGGGGCTCCACGAAGTATCCCAGCCTATCAACGCGCGCCGATCGTCAGCGTCGGGTTCGTCCTCTGCGGTCGACGGACAGAACGTCACGTAAAGATCTTCGCCGTTCTTTTTTTCGAACATGACCGCGTATTCGTCTTCGGCGCACGCCATCGTGTACGGGTTGAATTCGAATATACCGTCGCGTATCGATTCGAAAACGCCGTTGACATAGGTTCCGACGGATATGAACGTGATGCTTACGGCGCTGATGCTGCCCGAAACAAGCTGCCCGGCGGTTCTCTCCGAACCGGAACCGAAGCCTACCGATCCCGTCAGTTCGTATGAATATCCTCCGAACGGCATTAGGTCGTTGTCCGTCAGCGGCACTCCGTCCTTAAGCCACAGTATATCGGGGGTAACGGGCGTCAGCTTGGATCTTAGATACTCCTCATAGTTTTCGTTTGCGTCAAGCGGAGCAAAGCCCGTCATGGCACTGTTCAGGTCGCTTACCAGAACGGTGAACGGATTGTCGGGCGCGAACGTACTCTCCGCAGCCGAAGCGGAACGGTCGAGAACGATGACTTTGACATTGAATACTATGTCTTCGCCGGCATAATTGCTGCCCGCATGGTAACCCGGCAGCACCGAGGAGAACGCGTATTCCGCCCCGCTGTAGTCGCCGCCTTTATATACCGTTTCGGAGCCGTTTAATTCGAACTTATCCGCCCACGCTTCCGCGGCAGCGATCCATTCCACTCTTCTTGCCAGCTCGCCGGTCGAGAACGAGAACAGTGCTTCCGTAGGCAGCGTATAGGTGTTCCTGTCATAAGGATCGATATAATATGTTCCCGCTATGACCGCAGATTGGGCTCCGTTATTGGCGGAATTGGTATACGAAACCTGATTAAGCACGTTACGCGAAACGAAATTCGCCGTCAGCGTCAGAGTCGCGCCGTCAGGCAGGATGATATTAATATTCAGGTCTTTTGCGGTCTTATTATCTTCCTTTAAATAAGGCTTGCCGTCTACCACGAACGAGGCGTTGTTGTACAGTACGCGTTCGACGTTCTGAACACCGGCGACGTTATAACTGAAGCTGCCTGCACCAAACGTATACGTTATGCCGCCCGCAAACGTCGCCTCGAAGGAGCC
>CALVZV010000072.1 GCA_944372665.1 uncultured Clostridia bacterium | reverse complement strand
ATGCCCAGGTTCAAAGTAAGGGAAGACCATTTCGTGCGCGGCTTCTATGCGTATATGGGTTATGACTTCGACGCCGAAGAGGACGACGACGTCGTTTTGGGTCTGACGGACATCGTCAGCGCGCTGATGGAGGATTCGTGGGCGACGTTCGAACCGGACGTCATCAGGATAACGACCTCCAACCAGACCATCAAGGATTTCTTCCGCGTGGACGAGCTGATAGGCACCATAGCCGTTCAGATCGGGTTTACCCAAAGGGTAAAGAACATCGACCAGCTGGAAGTCACTTTCGCGATGTACACCGTCGGCAATCTTTCCGACATCGTGGGCGACAGCGTATATAACGTCAAGCTGCACGATACCGTCGAGGTATATTTCGATTTCGGCAACAGGGTACTCACGAAGGACTTTTATTTCCTGTACGACGAAGCCAGCATAACCGTTGAAAACGACCGCGTGTACTACATGCCCACGACCAGGAACACGTTTATGGGCGTTACGCGCGACTATAACGTGCATATCCTGTCCGAGGACGGACGGCAGCGTATCAACGCTCTGGTCAAAGGCGAGTATCCGGGCGTAGACGCGGACAATCCCAACTTCTATATCTGGGAGCCGCTCGATCCGGTGCCGGAATCGGCTCTGGCGTATTTCGGCGACGACAACAACCGTAAGGAATATCCCGCGGACTTTAACCTGCACGCGGTTTACGACATTCCGACGGGTTATTATACAGTACTCAACGACGAGGGCTACGAGGTGGTTTACGACCTCGACAACAACGTCTACGTTATAGGGCTCGGCTCCAACCTCGGCTACGACAGGGTATGGAAGGGGCTTAACGAGGAGATCCCGTATTACTATAAAGAATTCCGCAACGTCGGCAAAGTGGACGTCATGTACGAATTCGGCATGAGGATACCCGGCTGGTACGTCGTTACGGGACGCAGCGACGGCGCACGGATACTTTATAAACACAATTCCGACGACCCCACGAAGAACTATTATCTCGTGGAAAGCGCCGAACTCAGGGAACAGCTCCTCGGCATGAACTTCGGTAAATACGAAACCGAGGAAAAGGTCGAAAGCAGCAACCCCAACGAGGTCGAAACCGAAATAGTCGTTCATAACGCCACCATATATACCTATACCATCCGCATCGGCGCGCACACGTTCTATTTCGATCCCGTTTCCGGCTATTACGTCAGGAATTTCGTCGAGACGGTTACCGACGAAAGCGGCGCGGTAACGGGAACGGTAATGCACCGCGCCGCGATATTCAATCCCGGCGGAGTGTACGACCTAGACAGGATAGACGACATGCTGATCATGGTAAACAGCATGGCGGACGAGACATACCTCAGGGACGTCTGCGGTTACACGGGCGGTCAGGTCTATTTCAACGAAGGCGTGAACTGGGATTCGGCGGAATTTGCCGGGATCGACTGGGAAAGCTACGACGTTGACGACATCGCTGCGGAAGACACCAGGCTAGGCCAAGTCGACTGGGAAGACGACATTTTCTCGTCGCTGACGTGGAGCAGCATGACTTGGGACGACGTCACCATCAACGGCGGAATATACGTCGTGTACGTCGTGATCGGCGAAGGCATGATGGCGACCTACCGTCAGAACGTGCGCGTCAAGATCACCAACCGCGAGATCGACACCGACCGTTACGTCAACATAAACACCGAAGACGGCAAGGTGACGGCGCCGGTCGCCGATTATATACAGGTCGATCCGTATCTGTATCTGCTGTACCGCGCCTATTATGAGAACACTCTCAGCAAAAACATGACTGCTCAGGAGCTTGCGGAAGGCTTTGCCGCGTGGTATCTGGAGCATTATACGGTCACGTTCAATTTTACTCAGATATATGCGGACAGCGCCGCGCCTGAGGAAGACACTCTCCCGGAAACGGGCGCGTTCATGTGGTATTTCGACTTTGTCGACGGCAACGAGATCTATTCCGAAAGCAATATCGACAACAGACATACCGGCGTACAGGCAGGCTCGGACGACTTCGCTCCGGAGTTTACCTACGTTTATACCGTGTTCCACAACCAGGTCATAGCTTTGGGCATAGAAATACTGCCCAGAGAGCTGGTGGCGGTCTACTTCGAAGGCGAAGAAGAAACGAACACCTATACCGTCGACGCGCTGGATCCCGATACTTTCGTCATTCCCGCCGACATAATCTATATATTCAGAGAAAGGACGGTGGACGGCGGCTATAAATACTACGTGTTCAATCCGCTCAATTACGAATACGCCTACGTGTACGGCGACGCCGAACAGATATATGCGGAGCAGAGAGACAAGCTAGCCGCCATACTGGGGATCGAAGAAAGCGCGCTCAACTCACTGTTCGTCACGCTCAGAGACGAGGGCATCGATTTTTCGGGCGATCCTTTGGGCGGAATCGCTGCTCTGGCGGGCAGCGGAGCCGCTCCGATCATACAATGGGTCAATCCCGTTGCCGACGTCGTTTACCTGGTAGGCAACGACGGCAATCCGTTTGCCGGCTACGAAGGCAACGTCACGACCTCCTATGCGGGCTTTGCGAATTATTTCGACCACGCCAGGAAATGGTACCATGTCGTCAGGAACGCCGACGGTACGATAGTTTCCGAGTGGTTCAGGACGGAACTTGTCACCATTACCGTCAACGTACCCGACAAAGTCGTCGGCACGCGCAGCTATGACGCGCATAAAACTACCTTTGATGCTGGCGCCGTGGGCGATAAGGCGACTGCGCTGGACGTCATGAACGTCGTGCCCGACGGCGGAAGCTGGGAGAACAGGGGCGTATTCTTCGTGGATCCCTACGACAAGTCCACCTGGAGCCTGGGTACCGGTATAACCGTGTATTTCGACGACGGCGCGGACACCGCCGGCAATCCGCTGTATTTTGCACGCCGTTATGACGTGACGTGGATATTCGAGGGTCAGGAGCATTATACGGGCGTGGCATTCGAGAACGCCGTCGCTGAAGCCGCCGGCGCGGCGCGATATTACATACTCACCGCCGTGATAGGTTCCGGAGAACAGACTATGGAAATATCGCTGTTGGTGCAGTTCAGAAGCGCGTATATGAACGAAGTCACGTTCATGACCGCAGCAGACGGCGGTTACGCGGAACTCGTCAACAAAAGCGCGGTTCCCGATGCGCCTTACGGCGACGGACACATGGTCAAAAGCGTATGGCCGGACGGAGACCACAGCGAATTCCAGCTGCCGTATTACGTTTACTACGTCGATACCTACTACAGATTCGACATCCCCGTTAGGGTCAGGATAGCGTTCAGCGACTCCTCCGTCAGGGAATACGACCTGATATGGAACGAGCATCTGCCCTGGGCGCCCGGCGATCCGCTGACGGGTACGGACAATACGGTCGTCGCGACCGCGCCTCTGGGCGACGGTATAGAGTCGCTCATGCGCCTCGATTTCTCGGTGGAAGCCAAGAGCGTGCTGAATATGGTCATAGCTCCCGTTGACGAAACGCTTGCGCAGGCCGGTATCACGTTCGGCATAGACTATAACGAAAAGAGGATAACCGTCAACATACCTCAGGGCAGAGTGTATATCATCCGCGACCCGTCCGTTTACAATAACGCCATCGGCGTCGTGGGCGTTTACGACGATTTGGGAATGCTGATAAAGACCTATGCGCCGTACGACTTCTTTATGGCGCTGTTCGACAACATAGTCGTGGAGTTTACCGACATTTCCCTGCCGGAAATAGTGATTGCGGACGCCGCGACCTCGGCTGAAAATTATATAATGTCCACTTTCGATACCCAAAAGGTGGCTGACGGCGGACAGAACATCGATATTTATATCGGACAGGATAACGACGCCGACGATTATACGGTATTTTTAAACATTCCGTATATACAGGACGCCAGAAACTATATCGAGTTTGCCGACGAGCAGTACACGGACGTAGGCGGCACCGTGGCGTGGAGCGACGCGCTGAACGCGGTAGTCATGGACTTTACCCTCGAAACGTACACCTCCGACAACCTGCCCGCGTATCCCGACGGATACGACATAGCCGCCGATCTGCCCGCATTCTATCTTAAACGCGGCAACGGCGACGAGCCGCCGGTGCTTTACGGCGGCAGCGGAGCGGCGCTTCCCGCGGTATGGTACGTCGAGGCGCCTGCGGCATATAACGGCGACAACGATTATGCCGAATCCTACTGGGCGGATTCCAACGAAGCCAACCGCATGTACGGTTTCGAGCGCTACGATTCGCTGAGCGTGATCCCCTGGAACGAGCTTGCCCTCGGCGGCAAGATATGGCTCACCGCCATGTTCGGCGACAATTCCAGAATATACGTGGCTATCAACGTGCCCAGCGTAGAAATAGGCAGGGAATTCCATTCCGTTCCCGGCGACACGTCGATGTTCACGATAATCGGCGGTGTGATAACGATTTCCGACTATTATAACAGGAGTTATTACCCGCTGACCGAAACGCTTAACGCCAACAATCTGCCCAAGAGCATAGCGATAGGCAAAAACTACGGCGACGCGGGCAATATCGTCAGGACCAACGTCAAATGGGAAATGACCGCTTCGGGCGTCGCCGCCATAAGACAGCTCACCTACAAAGGCACAGGCGGCGAAATAGAGATCGCCAACGCTACCGTGGCCGGCAAGAAGATCAGTTTGTATCTCAACGTGCTAGACGCCACCGTCAAGAAAATATCGCTGCTTGCGGACTATGCGGTGGTCGGAGCGATGGACTTCGTCTCGGAATGGATAAGCAGCGAAGGCGAAATAGTCATAAACATCGATCCTTATGTGCAGACGGGCTATGAGGGCGTATTCACGATGCCTACCGGCAGCAACGCTCTGACGTTCGCATACGGCGAGGAAAGCGCTCCGGAGGAGTACCTCTATGCTTGGTCGCTGGACGAAGCGTATTCCGAATCGATCAGATTCGCATATTCCTATGCCGGCGAGGGAGACAGGGAATTTACGATGTCTCTGCTTGGCGGTCAGCAGATAAAAGTCAGGATCAACTTCCTGGACAAGACGGTTACCGGCATAAACGCCGTCAATGACAGTTCGGTCAGAGACGATATGCTGCTGCTGATCGATCCGTACAACCCCGATATATCCGTACACGATACCGTGACGCTCAAATTCGCCGAAGGCGAAGACATAGAATACACGTTCGATTGGAGCTATGCGGGCTTCTTTGCTACGGAAGGACTGACCGAAGGCGATATTACGGTGCCCTTCGAGGTAATGTACGACACCTATCGCAGAGTGCTGCTTTCCGACAGCGGAGACGAGGGCTACTTCGGATTCGCCGACAGCGTACAATTCAACGGTATAGAGCCTCAGCCGCTGACATATATCGTCAAGGTCATGGACAGACTGATGGAAACATACAAACTGCGTGCGGAGCAGAATTTGGACAGTTACGCCGACCGTCTCTCGCCCAAAGCCAGCTATGTGTTCGATGACCCGTTCAAGGGCAGGGCGGCCGACATCCCGTCCAAGATAACGGGCTGGAATGCGGAAAACGAAGAATTTACGGATCTCGACATCATCTGGGATTTCGCGAACGCAGACATTACCGCTGACGGAACTTCGGAGCTTGACGGCGGATACATGCTGGTTTCGGGACACGTATACGACGCCGAACGCGGACAGCCGGTATATATCAAGATTTATATCGAAACATGGAGCTTCGAGGCGATACGCCGTCCCGTGGGCACGGAATACCAGATAATGACCGGCGATTCGCTGCGTTTCGTGGTTTCGTCGATAACCGACCTGCTGGCTACGGATCACTTCGAAGTGGCGTTCTCGGTTACCGAGCTTGACGTCAATCCGCAGACCGGCGTGCTTCGCGGTACTTCTGCGGTTTCCGTTCGCATCCCGTTCGTGTCCGAAGGGATCGATCCGACGAGCGTCGACTATTTCGGTTCCAACGAGGCATTCCGCGAAGGACTTGAAAGCGGTCACCAGTATGTGCTGTACGTGGACGACGAGGCGGTCGCGGAAGCCAGAAGGAACGGATCCTCCGTGGGTAATTTCTATCTGGGCAACGCCTCGGCAGGCATCGGCGACGTTTACCGCGAAAACATAATACCGCGTACGCCG
>CALVZV010000071.1 GCA_944372665.1 uncultured Clostridia bacterium | reverse complement strand
GTCATAACCGAGGACGACCTGTTCAACCTCGAAAAGGACGTGGACAAAGTCGTCGCCGATTCCATAGCCGAGGTCGACAAACTCTGCCGTGAAAAAGAAGCGGAGATAATGAGCGTATAAAATGAGGCACCTTGCCGTTATTCCGGACGGTGGCGGACGCTGGGCGTTCGAGCGCGGGCTGCTGCGCGTGAACGGTTACGTACGCGGCACCGAGGCCGTTACCGATATAATCGACGCGGCGGACGAGCTTAATCTGAAGTTCGTGACGTTTTACGCCTCCAGTTTGGAGAACATGCAGCGCGGCGAAGCGTTTTCGCTGTCGCTTTCTTCGGTTTACGTCGAATATCTGACCGAAACGCTGCTGCCCATTGCCGAAGCGCGCGGCTACAAGCTGCTGTTCGTGGGCGATTTCAAAAAACTGACCCCGGAGCTGATGAGCTGCATTTCCAAAATCAACGCAAAGACCATCAACAACAAGGGGCTTACCGTTTCCTTTGTTTTCGCTTACGACGAAATGGAGGAGGTTACCGCCGCTTTCAATTACGTGTTCACGCAGAAACTGCTCAACGCCGATTATACCGAAGCTACGATCGAGGAAGTCGAAAGATACATGTATTCGGCGGCGCTACCGCCCGTGGACGCGGTTTTACGCTACGGCGGATTTTGCAGATTATCGGGATTTCTGCCTTTCAGAACGGCGTATGCGGAACTGTTTTTCTCCGACAAACTTTTCCCCGACGCCACGAAAGGCGATATTTACGACCTGATGAAAGCCTATAAACGCATAAAACGTAAATTCGGGAGGACCGAATAATGAAAAAATTTGTGAAAAGGACGTTGATAGGATTCGGACTTTTGGCGGTCCTGTTGGGTTTTATTGTGCTGACCGGACTGTGGGACGGCAAAGGTCAGCCGTTTTTCGACGCGCTGCTTATCGTCGTTATGGCGTTTGCGGCATACGAAATGATAGCTGCGGTCAGAAAAGCCGGTTATAACGTGACCGTTTTCCCTATTTGTCTGGCGATAGCCGCGATTTATCCGATGATCACATTCTTCGGGTATACGGGGCTGTGGGTAACTATGGGCGTTTCTGCCGTCGTCGCGTTCGGATTCTTCATATTCGACAGCCGTGTTAACTTAAAAGACATGCTGATGAGCGTGTTCATACTCGTTTATCCCGTACTGCCGATAGGCGTGGCGATGACGATGACCTCGCTGTACGGAATGCTGCCGCTGCTTGTCGCCGCTGCTTCCGCAATGCTTTCGGACGCTCTCGCATATTATGCGGGAAGCCTTATCGGCGGTAAAAAGATCTTTCCGTCGATCAGTCCAAATAAAACTTACGCAGGCTCTATAATCGGGCTTCTAGGCGGCGCGGGCGGCGCATTGATCGTTTACGCACTTTTCGAAGTTGCACCGCTTCCCGTCAACGCCGCGCTTTCTTTTGCGGCTCTGTTCCCGTCGACTTACATTCTGTTCTATTGCTTCATGGGCACCGCCATAGCGATCGTTTCCGAAATAGGCGACCTTTTCGCTTCGCGTATCAAACGCGAACTGCTTATCAAGGACTTTTCGCATGCTTTGGGCGCTCACGGCGGGCTTATAGACAGGCTTGACAGTATTATTTTTGCCGTACTGCTTACGGCGACAGTCATGGAGTTTATCGTATAATGACCAAACGTATCGCGCTTTTGGGCGCAACCGGTTCGATAGGTACCCAGACGCTGGACGTTCTGGAAAAACTTAAAGACAAGTCGGACTTCGAGCTTGTTTTCGCGGCTTGCTCCACGCGGGGCGAACAGCTTTACCGACGCTTTGCTTCGGACGAAAAAATCACCGTCGTCGCGGACGGCACGATAAAGTCGGAAGGCAAGGCCGCAAAAGTTAATTCCACGGAATGCCTTAACTATGCCGAAACCTATGACGACGTCGACATAGTCATAAACGGGATAGGCGGACTGAAAGGAGTCGAACCCTCGGTCAGGGCGTTGGAAGCGGGATGTACGTTGATAACCGCAAACAAAGAAAGCCTTGTTGCGTTCGGAGCCAACATCGGTCGCCTTGCCAGAGAAAAGAAAAAAGAAATAATTCCCCTGGATTCCGAACATTCAGCGATATTTCAATGTCTTCTCGGAGAGAACAGGGAAGACGTAACGGCGCTGACGCTGACGGCTTCGGGAGGCGCTTTCAGGGATCTTCCCAAGGACAAGATAGCCGAGATGCCCGCCGGGAAGGCGCTCGAACATCCTAATTGGAAAATGGGCAAAAAGGTTACCGTGGACTGCGCGACTCTTATGAACAAGGGACTGGAGCTGATAGAAGCGAGGAACCTGTTCGGCACAGATAACGTAAAAGCCGTCATCCACCGCGAAAGCGTCGTGCACGGCGCGGCGGCTTTTAAGGACGGAAGTATGAAAATATACGCTTCACGCCCCGATATGCGTATTCCCATAGCGTACGCGCTGACTTTCCCGAAGCGCGCCGATCTCGGCTTTTCGGAGACTATGGGACTGGACGCGCTGAACGGCTTCGAATTTACCGAACCCGATTACGACAGGTTTCCCTGTCTGAAACTTGCCGAAATGGCGTTAAGTTTCGGGACTGACCGCGCGGGCGCCGTGCTGACGGCTGCCGACGAAGTGGCGGTAGAAGCCTATCTGAACGGAAAAACGGGGTTTTACGGAATTTCCTCGGCGGTAGAGGACGCGCTTGCAAGGTTTAGTTCGGGTGAAGAAATTTATTCGGTGGAAGACGTGAAAAGTATTACCGCGGAAGTCAAAGAATATATTCTAGGGAATATCGGAGGATATAAATAATGCTCGCCGCTACTTTTCAAAGCGTAATGAGTACCGTAGGGTATATTCTGCTGGGGCTGCTGGCCCTGATGTTTATGGTGGTCATCCACGAACTGGGGCATTATCTTGCCGGCAAAATGCTGGGTTTCAAGATAAACGAGTTCGGTATCGGTTTCGGCCCCGCGATCTTTAAGCGCGTCAACAAAAAAAACGGAGAAGTTTTTTCTATACGACCGATACCGCTGGGCGGATTTTGCTCGTTCGAGGGCGAGGACGACGCCGAGAACACTTCCCCGGGTGCGTTTGAAAAGCAGGCTCCGTGGAAAAGACTAATAGTTCTTTTTTCGGGCGCTTTCTTTAACCTTATTTCGGGCTGGATACTGATAGTTATCTTCTTTTCCTGTTACGGACAGATCCTGCCGCAGGTAATGTACGTGCATTCCGATTCTCCGAACGCGTTGGTGCTGGAGGAAGGGGACGTGTTTTTGAAAGTAGACGGCAAAGTCGTCAACGTACTGCTTCAGGAAGACGCCACGGCGGCGCTTGCCGAGGCGGGCGACAGCGCGGAAATTATCGTATTAAGGGACGGAAAACGCCAAAAACTCACTATTCAGAAAACCACTTGCGTATCGGGAAGCTATGACGAAAACGGAAATTTCATACCCGAGATCGACGAGGCCACGGGTGAATACAAAACCTATTACGGATTCGGGTTCACCTCGGGTCTGGGAGCCGTTAAACTGCCTTTCGGCCTGGCTTTGGGCAGATCGTTTTCCTTCATGTTCTTCCTGGTCTACAAGATTTTAGCCATTCTCGGCAGCCTTATCACGGGAAAACTGGCATTAAGCAGCGTCGGCGGTCCCGTGACTACGATAACCGTCATGGCGGAAGCGGCTTCGGGCGGTATGCAGACGCTGAGCTATGTGGTGTGTCTGGTCTCCGCTAACCTTGCGGTCATGAACCTGCTGCCGCTGCCGGCGCTAGACGGCTCCAGAATGGTGTTCTGCCTAATAGAATGGATTTTCAAAAAACCGATCAACAAAAAAGTCGAAGCGGTCATTCATGCCGTGGGCTTCGTGGCGCTGTTGCTGTTTGCTATATTCGTGGATATATTCCGTTTCGCCACGACTTAGCAGGGTAGGTGCGTATGAAAAAAAGCGTTTTCGTAAAGAACGTGCAGATCGGCGGCGGCGCACCCGTAAGCGTGCAGACGATGACGAATACGCCGACATACGACGTGAAAGCCACCGTCGATTCGGTCAACCGACTGTCGGAAGCCGGAGCGGATATCGTACGCGTATCGGTCCCCGATCTTAGATCCGTCGCGGCGCTGAAGAAAATAATACTCGAAACCGAGGCTCCCATAGTCGCGGACGTGCATTTCGATCCCGATATCGCCGTAGCCGCCGTGGAAGCCGGAGCTCATAAGCTGAGGCTTAACCCTGCCAATATGCCCGAAAGGGCGATCAAAAACATCGCCTGCGCGGTAAAGGAAAGGAATATCCCCGTCAGAATAGGCGTCAACGCGGGATCTTTGAAAAAGAGCGTTTCGCCTGTACGTCTTGCCGAAATTACAGCGGACGCCGCAAAGCGTCTTGAGGACTCGGGGCTGACCGAACTGGTGCTTGCGGTCAAAAGCTCCGACGTCAAAGCTACGGTCGAGGCGTACCGCGCGTTGGATAAAATGAGCCGTCATCCGCTTCATATCGGGCTGACCGAGGCGGGAACGGAGCGATCCGGGTCCGTAAAATCGGCAATCGCCATCGGCGCGCTGCTGCTGGACGGGATCGGCGACACGCTACGCGTGTCGCTGTCGGGCGATCCGCTGAAAGAAGTGATGTGGGGTTACCGTATATTGAGAGCCGCCGGCGTCAGAAACGATTTCGCCGAGGTGATCGCCTGTCCTACTTGCGCCAGGACCGAAATAGACGTAACCGCTTTTGCAGAAAAAATAGAGTCTATTACGGCAAACTGCCGTAAACAGCTCAAAATCGCCGTGATGGGTTGTGCGGTGAACGGAATAGGCGAAAGCCGCGGCGCCGAGATCGCCGTTTGCGGCGGCAAAGATAAATCGTTGATATTCAAAGGAGGCAAGCCCTATAAAACCGTCGAAAATTCACGGATTTTTGACGAGCTTACGGAGCTGATAAAAGAAAAAATTGGCGAATAATCCTTTTGTATATATGTTTGAGGAGGCGCTTTACGAAAACGAGCGCATATTCAAACTGGCGGGAGCCGAACTCGACGGCGACATACTGACCGTCACTATGCTGGTACGCGCCGAAGATTACGATACACTGCTGAACGAGGAACTCAAGCGCAAAGTACGCAAAGTGATCAAAAGTATCGTTCCGGAGGTATTCGACGTGGACGTCGTTTTCCGCAAGACGGTCACCGAAGAAAAATATCTTTTATCGCTTATTCACGGTTTCTTTTACGAAAAAAGTCCGCTGTTGCTCCAAAAAATCGACGACGGCAAGATATCTTTCGAAATTACTCCCAGCATGGTCAGAATACGGATAGGACTTTCCGGCGACGCATACGCTTATGCCGCCTCGAACGCATTCGACGTCAAACTTGCCGAGTATCTGGATACCGTCATTATGGAAGAGCCCGAAACGGAGTTTTACCGCGACGGCACGTCATCCGATCCGCAAACCGTCAAAGTAGCGCGCATAACCCGCGCCGAAGGCAGCGTTCGTCTCGTAGACATCAAAGTGACCGTACCGATCATCGGCAACGTCGTCAAACGTCCCGTTTACATAGCGGACGCCGTAAAACAGGCTCAGGAATCCGCCACCGTGTGCGGAAAGGTCGTCAAAGCCGATATTTACAAGACAAAAGCGGGAAAACCTTTTATAAAATTCGTGCTTGACGACACTACCGCGATGTTAGAGTGCGTATATTTTTCCTCATACGAATCTCGCATAGAGCGTATGCAAAGTTACTTTTTCCCGGGTCAGACCGTGGCTTGCGAAGGCAGGATAGAAATGAACGAGCGCACCGCCAAAATGTCTATGTTTATGAAAAACGGCGTTGTATGCAATATAAATTTCGATTCTATAGACACCGCCGTCAAGTTCAAGCCCGAGCCGGAAAACTACCGAAAGGTGAAACCCGAAAAGTATCGAGACGCCGAACAGAGCGAAATGTTCGTTACCGACTCCGAAACGCCCGATATGCTGAAAGGCGTTATAGTCGTTTACGACCTCGAAACCACGGGACTCAGCCCTTTATCAGACAAAATCATCGAGATAGGCGCCGCCAGAATGGAGAACGGAATCGTAACGGAAACTTTTACGACGTTCGTCAACCCCGAAATGCATATTCCCGAAAGCGCTTCGGAAGTGAACAACATCTACGATTCCGACGTAGAGCACGCGCCCAAAATACAGGACGTAATGCCCGATTTTTACAAGTTTACGCGGGGCGCCAAGATGGTGGCGCATAACGGCGACGATTTCGA
>CALVZV010000070.1 GCA_944372665.1 uncultured Clostridia bacterium | reverse complement strand
GATTACGAGCTGCCCGGATACGCAAAGCTCAAGCTTGAAAACAACGAAACCGAAGAGGTCGAAGACAAAGTTTATAAGGTAATATGGCAGTCCGTAACGGCGTACTCGATCTCAGGCGGCGAAGTGGAAGCCGTAGCGCGCATAGGCAGCGTCTACGATACTTACGGATTCATACTCGACAAGGTAACGTATTCGGTAAATCCCGAAAAGATAGTCGACTATGTGATGCCCGACGAGGTCAGACTCAATCCTTACGCCGTAGAAGGCATCGAGAGCGCGCTGAACGCCGCTATTGGCGCTGCGGGCGGCATGTTGAAGGTTACGACGTCGTTGTCCGAGCGCGAACTCTCCGTGAAATACGGCGACGACATCTTCAATATCGGCTACGAAGAGGAAAAACTCGTCGAGACCGACGTCATGACGGGGATCACCATCGATTTCGGCGGCGTGGAAAGCGTCATAGATGCCGAAGGCAACAGTATCGGGAGCGTGCTTGACGTCAGACAGGCGTTGCCGCTGTCCGTAGTCGTGGAAGCGCGCGTCGCAGTCGGCATTTCGACCTGGTTCACCGACAGAACCACCTCTTTGACGGGAAGCATATACGACAAGATCGACTTTGCGAACCTAGGCATCATGACCGTGGTGGCGATATCTGCAAACGGCGGTAATCCGCTGGACGGCATAACCGGCTTCGGATCCTTCTCCGGCATGACCCCGGTCAACGTGGTAGACCTGGACGAAGCCGTCTACGCGGCGCTCAGGACCACCGACGTGGCTTCGGCGGGCGACAGGCAGATCCAGCGTATATACGTCGATCAGGGCGTGACGTACGTGCTGTACCGCGGCGCCGCGGTCGCGGAAGAATCCTATACGACCAACGGCTTCAACGTCGGCGTCAAGTCCTACGACGAGGGCGTGACCGTGCTGTTCGAAGGCGGCGAAGAAGAGAAATATCCGCTGACGTTCGATACTTCGAACCTCAGGTATTCGTTCACGGGCGGCACATATTACATCACGGCCACGCTGGGCAGCGGCAGATTGCAACAGAGCTTCGGCGTAGGCGTTCAGGTGCGTTCCGCCGATCTCGAAAGCATCGCGCTGACTCCTGCCGCGCACGACACCTCGCTGACGATACTTCAGGAGAACGGAATGATCAGCGGTCTGGTAGTCGATCCGTACGTCGGCGGCTTCGAGACGCTGCCCACCGAGGTACTCGCGTTCTTTACCGGTTACGAATCGCCGGTAAGGCTGAACGTGACCTGGGATTACGCCAGGATAGCGCAGGATATGTCCACCGCAGGCGGCAGTTATTTAAGCGGCAACAACAAGGCGCTTGTCGCGTTCGTGTACGTCAACGAGAACGGCACGAAGACTGCGGTTCAGTCCATAGAGGTCGACGTCGAGGTGTTAAGACGCGAATTCATGAGCATCTACGTCAGCAAGGACAGCGCCGCCGACAACCGGGCGGCAACAGAGACGCTTCTGGACAAAATGCCCTCCGGATACAGCGAGCTTCAGGATACGATGACATTCAACCCGTACGAAGTGCTTTATTCCGAAGACTGGGATCAGGACTTCTCCTACTTCAAGAGCGTTTGCGTCAAGGTCAATACCGGCAAAGGCGTTACGGAAGAAATACGCTATATCGTCTTCGACCTCGAAAAAGATTCCTACGTGATCACCGACCTGAATACGGGAACCGCTACGGACACCAGGAATCTGTATACCGGCAGAAGAATAAGGGTACACTTCGAGTTCGGCTCGACCGGCGCGACCGCGGCTTCGGACGCGTGGTTCGACAATAACGACATCAATGTATCCATATTCAATATGACCTATGCGTCCGGCCTGACTACCGAATACCAGATCGACGTATACGGCATAAGGGCAAACGTCGCTACCGATCCCAAAAACATCGTTGCACCCAAAGATGTCACGATAACCACCGTGACCGCAGGAGAGACGTTCGACACGGATGTGGAATTCGACCTCTCCGAGGCGTACACGGCGGTTTCCGGGACCAACGCGGGCAGCACGATAGGCGTTGCGGGAGGTAACGCGTTCATGTACGCAAAGATAGGTAACGAGTACGGCGGGTATCAGTACATCCGTATCACTCTCGATTATCTCGACAGGCGTATAGATTCGCTGTTTACTCTCGATGAGGCGAACATACATAAGGGCGGCGTTTACATTCCGTATGCATACGACACCGATTTCGAAGGAGAAGAAACGGCTGTTCATTTCGAAATAGATCCGTTCGCCGCATACTCGGTGTCTTCGGTCTATCCGCAACAAGGTTCGAACGTCACTTTCAGAGAAGATGCGGGTTCATCCGGCAACAGGGATACGGCTTCGTTCAGCGTCACGGGCGAGCAAACCGACCTCACGGTGACCTGGGACGATACCAGAGTTATCAGGAATTATTCCGGTTCCAATAACTCTTACGTGACCGCGACCGTAAGCTACAACGGCAAATACTCCCAGACGGTGGAATATTACGTAATAGTCTACGACAGGACGGTCACCGGATTCGACTCGCTGCTGAAAGATGGGGTCTACGACGCCAACAACAATATAATTCCGATCAAGCCTTACGACTATATGTACGCGGACGATCTGTCCACGGCGATAGCCGAGAAATACCTTAAGGGAGGCGGCAACGACGACAATCTGTTCTATGTGAAATTCGGGAACATTCCGAGAAACAGCGAAGCTTACACGCTCAGCTTTACGCTTGGCGGCACCGCGTCGCAGTTCTCGGTACAGCCTGAATACCCGTTCGGCGAGGAGCTGCTGCAATCCGCGCTGACAAGCGCAGAAAAGACCATGAAGATATCCTTCGTACTCGATTCCGCAAGGGGTATCAGCTATCAGGGCAGAGACGCCAGATTCTATGTGACTATCCCGGGCTTCGCTCTCGGAGAGAAGGGACAGCAGCTGGCGCGTCAGGATCTGCCCGTCGAAGAGCAGTACATCATAGGTATAAGGTTCTCGGCAAACGATTCCATGGACGCCGACGAGGCCTCGTACACTCTCGGCTACAGCGAATGGCTCGGACAAATGAACCAGAACTTCGCGCTTTCCAGGATCGAAACGAACGACGCGAGTTACTACTACGACACCTACCTTGTCGGCAGCCCGTATGACTATATCACCAAAGGCGGTCTGCTGCTGCCGCAGACGGCGGTGATCTATGTGGGCTCCGTCAGCGACCTGACCGACGCCGACGGCAATCCGCTTACGGAAGGCACCACGGCATACGCCAAGGCGCTGAACGACATCAACGGCGCCAACGTCAACGGCTCTTATCAGATAGAGCTTACCTGGAACAACGTCGTCAACAGCCAGGACGGCACGCGCTCCAGGATCAGCTATAACAAGTACGATCACTCCACTTCCTTCCAGATGGATCTCGACGGACAAAGCTACCAGCTGCGCTTCCGTATAGCGGAAGGCTGGGTGCTGGATAACGACATCATAATCTCCAGCGGCGTTTCGTACAACAAGGACGAAGTCATCCTGCTGCCGCAGGAAGCCTCCAATCCCAAAGTTACGATAAGTCCCAGCAATACGAATCCCAGCCTGTACAACACCTACACCGTTACTTTCGGCGACGGAAAGATCTTCTCGTTCAAGGGTGTTGCGGGAGGCGGATCTTATTCCGACAATTATATGAAGTGGAGCTTCGACGAAGTGAACTGGGAAAACTCCATTGCGATCCAGTACGCGACGCTGACTCTCGGCGGCAAGGGCGGTCAGACAGTCAGATGGGCGTTTACGGTCAATACCAACAAGAAACTCGTCAACAACACGATACCCACGATGTACGCGCTGGCGGAAGGCGAAAGCGTAACGCTGCCTTCGACCTACAAACAGCTGTTCTCGGGCGTATCGCTTAGTAACTCCAAGGAAATTCCCGTTTACTATTCGACATCGATCACGGGATTCTATACCGGAGACGATTATCCGCTGGGACTCATCAAGAGCGGCTATCGAGTGGAAGCCACACACTTCACTCCGTCGTATAAGTACACCATGAGCGAACAAGATGAGGGAAGCCTGCCTAAGCCGTACTACACGGGATACGTTCTCTGGGACGCTACCAAGGACCGTGCGTATCCGTCGCCGTCTAAATCGGTGGGCGGACAGATAGTGTTCTGCGTGTACAGGGCTCCCACGACTCAGGATGTGGCGGCCAGCGGTCAGTCCAATATCTATAACACGCTGACCACGTCGGGCATCATGCTTTACAACCCGGATGCGGTTTACGGATACTCTGAGCTGCGCCCGGTAATGAGCGACGCTTATACCTATCCCGATTCGCTCCCCACAACAACTAAGGAAAGCGTATCTTTCATCCGTACGGACACGATGATGATGTATAAGCTGCCGTCTACGGGATATTATATCAGATACTCGAACGGAAAGTTTGTGCAGAACTCGGTGCCCAATATCTTGGTAGAATCCGGCGCGGTGTTCGATTTAAGGAACCTGCCGATGATGTCGATGAACCTGTACAGACCCACCGTTTCGGTGACTACCGGCGGCATCGCAGGCGGCACCACTACGTACCAGGGAATCGATTTCGATCTGCTGTATCTGATACCGTGGCAGAAGTCCGAGGTATACTATCTGGCAGACCGCTACAGCGCGGTTTCCGGAACTCTCGGCGATACGGTGACGGGCGGCTTCGGAGCGATAGACACCGGTTCCAAACCAAACGGCAGATACACTCTGATCACCGAGATCAACGTCGGAGGATACGATATCGAAGTCAAGTGCGCGATCGACATCGTGTAACCGCAGAGAACCCCGAAAAGGGAACGGGAAACCGTTCCCTTTTTTTACGACGTGCCGGAACCAACCGCTTCCGAGATACGATATAAATTAAAAGTTTAGTATTACTAAACAAAATTAAGTTTAATAATTTTAATCAATTTGTTTGACATAAATAAGCGCGTAATGTATGATATGGATACTTATATAAGGAGCGGATATGGACATCGGAGGAAAGATCAAGTCTATCAGGCTTAAACGCGGACTCACGCAGGAAGAACTCGCCCTGAGATCGGAATTGACGAAAGGGTATATTTCACAACTCGAAAACGATCTTGCCAGTCCGTCGATAGCTACTCTTATAGACATATTGAACGTTCTGGGCGTGACGCTTCAGGCGTTTTTCGCGGAAGAGAAAGATGAACAGCGCGTATTCGGTAAGACGGACTTTTTCGTGTCTCCGAACGGCGGCGGAGAAGCCACGTGGCTTATTCCCAATTCCCAGAAAAACGAAATGGAGCCGATCCTGTTATCTCTCCCGGCGGGCAGCGAGAGCGATGTCAGAATGCCTTTCGAAGGCGAAGAATTCGGTTACGTTCTGGAAGGAAAGATCACTTTGGTGATCGACGAAAAAAGCTATACAGCAAAGCGCGGCGAAGCGTTCTATATCGACGGCGCTCACGAGCACAAGATCGTCAACGATTTTACGCGCGACGCAAAGATAATCTGGGTGACTACGCCCAGCAATTTCTAGAGGATAAAGCCGTGGCAAAGAAAACGAGCAAGAAAAACGTCATTATCGAGCTGAAAAACGTCAGCAGAATCTATGACGGCAAACCCGCCGTCAACAACGTCAGCATGTCCATAAAGCGCGGCGAGTTCGTGACTTTTCTGGGACCCTCGGGCTGCGGCAAGACCACTACGCTCAGAATGATAGCTGGATTCGAGAAACCCACTTCGGGCAGGGTGCTGTTCAACGGCGAGGACATAACCGACGTTCCGCCGCATTTAAGGCCGGTAAACACCGTTTTCCAGAAATACGCGCTTTTCCCGCATCTGAACGTTTTTAACAATATTGCTTTCGGGCTGAAGATGAAGAAAGTACCTTCGGGCGAGACCTTCACGGACAAGACGGGCGTAACTTACGAAAAGCTCAGAAAGCTGACCAAACAGGAAATAGCCGACAAAGTCAACGCCGCGCTTAAGATGGTGGATCTGGAGGACTACGGTCACAGGAGCGTGCAAAATCTTTCCGGCGGTCAGCAGCAGCGCGTGGCTATAGCGCGGGCGCTGGTAAACGAGCCGCAGGTATTGCTCCTGGACGAGCCTTTGGGCGCACTCGACCTCAAAATGAGAAAGGATATGCAGATCGAGCTGATGAACATGCACAAAAAGATCGGCATAACCTTCATTTACGTTACGCACGACCAGGAAGAAGCTCTGACGATGTCGGATACGATAGTCGTCATGCGTAACGGCGAGATCCA
>CALVZV010000069.1 GCA_944372665.1 uncultured Clostridia bacterium | reverse complement strand
GCGTCCCATACACGCGCTATCGCCATTAAAACGGTAACGATGATGGCGGGAATCGCCAGAGTAAACTGGAAATAATAAGAAAGCGCCGCGCCAACCACGTTATAAATGATGTTCTGCCCTATCATGCCGGCAAGATAGAAGTTTCTCTCGCGCGGAGTATAGGTTCTGATGGTGGACTTTTCGGCGGCTTCGACGGGAATACTTTGCTGTGCGACGTCCGACATGAAAACAATCTCCTGAATTAAAAATGTTTATAAAAAATTATAACAGCATATCCCCCGCTCCGTCAATACGGGATTTGACCCGTCGCGGCTTCGTTTAATCGGCAGCGTAAACGCTTGATTAAAACGAAGGCTTGAGATATAATGTATAAGGCGTTTTGTGCCAATATAACGAGAGAGGCAAGTATGAAATACGATGTTGTGATTGTCGGCGGCGGCATAGGCGGACTGATGGCCGCATACCGTCTGACGAAAACTGCTCCGAAACTCAAAGTGCTGATCATAGACCGCGGCAAATCGCTGAAAAAGCGTAAATGTCCCCTTTCCAACCATCTGGTCAACGAGTGTATCCGCTGCAAACAGTGCGCGATAATGGAAGGAATCGGCGGCGCAGGCGCGTTCTCGGACGGCAAATTCAACATTACCACCGAATACGGCGGCTGGCTGCAGGATTATATCGGCAACGCCGAGACAATGAGGTATATCGGTATAGTCTCCGATATACTCGACGAATTCGGCGCGACCAAAAAAGAGTATTCGCCTTCCGACGAAATAAAGCTGAAGTGCCTGCAGCACGATCTGTACCTTTTGCAGGCGCGCGTCAAGCACCTCGGGACGGACGGCAATTTCCGCGTTATGTCCAACCTTATGGATTACCTGGAAAAAGTCACCGACGTGCTGACCGAGGACGCCGTGGTGGACGTTGATCTGAAAGAAAACGTCGTGCTGACCGAGAAGAACGAGCGCATTTCCTATAAAAATCTTATCCTCGCCATCGGCAGGTCGGGCTCCGAGTGGTTCGGCAACTGGTGCAAGAAAAACGATCTGAAAGTCGTCAACAACCAGGTGGATATCGGAGTGAGGGTCGAATTGCCGCGCATAATCTGGGAGGATATTTCCCAAAAGATTTACGAGCCGAAGATCCTTTACCGCACCCGCGACCACGGCGACTGCACAAGGACCTTCTGCTTTAACTCCGGCGGCGAAGTCGTCATCGAAAACAACGACGGTATGCTGACCGTCAACGGACACGCCAATTCCGATCCAAAACTCAAAACCGAAAATTCCAATTTCGCCATACTTTCCACGACGCGCTTCACCCAGCCCTTCAACGAGCCTATCGCTTACGCCAAGCATATCTGCAAGCTGGCTAACATGATAGCGGGCGGCGGCGTAATCGTACAGCGTTTCGGCGATCTGGTGAACGGCAGACGCTCCAACAGCCACCGTATCGAACAGTCGCGCGTACGCCCCACACTGGACGCAGTTGCCGGCGACCTCGGGCTGTGCATACCCAAGCGGCAGCTCGACAATATAATCGACACCCTGTACGCCCTGGACAAGATCGCACCCGGCACCGCCAATTACGACACCCTGCTTTACGGGGTCGAAGCCAAATTCTATTCCATAAAGCCCGACTTTATCGACAACGACTTCCGTATCACCCCGAACGTGTACGCCATAGGCGACGGCGCGGGTATCACCAGAGGACTGGCGCAGGCGGGAGCCAACGGACTGTACGTGGCAAACGCCATTGCTTCCGGAAAATAAGGAGAATACCATGGAAATCAAAGGCGTATATATCGTAAAAAACGGAACGACGGGCAGCGTCCTTAAAGACATCGTCGTCGAGAACGGCATTATAACCGACGTGAGGGACTCCGCCGAAACCAAAGCCGAGCCTCTTTTCGCGACCGCGGGCTTTATCGACGAACATACTCACGGCGGCTACGGGCACGACTATTTCGAAGCCACTCAAGAAGCTGCCGACGCCGTTTCAAAATTCCACCTGGATCACGGCACTACTTCTTTCGTCGCCACGTCTGTGGCTACCAAACTCGAAGTTTTGGATACCCAAATATCGAAAATAAGAAAACTGAAAAACAATTACGCGGATATGATAGGACTGCACATGGAGGGTCCGTTCATCTCCGTAAAGAAAAAAGGCGCGCAGCCCGAAGAAAACATAAAGTCGGTTTTCGAAGACTCCGACGCGGAGTTTTTCATAAAGAACAAGGACTTATTGAGGATCGTCACGCTCTGTCCTCACGTACAAAACGCCGACAAGCTGGTCAAGCTCCTTTCTTCCCTGGGTATCGTTTCGCACGCGGGACACGACGACAGTATCGAACCCGAGATCGTGAGGTGCGTCGAGAACGGACTCAGCGGTGCGACCCATCTTTACTGCGCCTCGTCCGGACTCGGCAGGAGAAAAGGCGACCTGACAAAGTATATGGGGCTGAACGAAACAGCGCTTGCACGCGACTCAATGGCCGCCGAAGTCATAGCCGACGGCATACATATCCCCGCCCCGCTGTTCGGTCTGATCCTGAAAAACAAAGGCTACCGCAGCATCATGCTGGTATCCGACTCCCTGTCCGCTGCCGGCATGCCGGTCGGTAACTATAAGCTGGGCGTGGATATAGACATTTACAACAACGGCGACGTGGCATTGCTTGCCGACTTCAGCGCGCTTGCCGGAAGCATTACGCCGGTATCGAAGATGGTAAAGATCCTGGTCGGATACGGGATCCCCCTCGCCGAGGCGGCGTATATGGGCAACGAATCCCCGGCAAAGCACCTGGGGCTTACCGACCGCGGCTCGATAGCGATCGGAAAACGTGCCGATATCTGTCTGCTGACGCGTGACGCGACGCTGAAAGCCGTTTACCTTGCCGGCGAACGGAGGGCATGACGCTTAAACTAAAAAGCCGTCGTTTTCGACGGCTTTTTTTGCGGATCTGTCTATACGTTGAATCTGAACAGCACTACGTCCCCCTCCTTGAAAACGTAGTCCTTGCCTTCGCTCCTGACCTTTCCCTTTTCTTTTGCCGCGTTGAAAGAGCCGCATTCCATGAGCGTATCGTAATCCACTACCTCGGCGCGTATGAATCCGCGTTCGAAATCGGTATGGATCTTCCCGGCAGCCTGGGGCGCTTTGGTGCCCACGGGAATCGTCCACGCGCGCGTTTCCTTTTCCCCTGCCGTTAAAAAGCTCATCAATCCCAGAAGTTTATACGAGCTTTTGATCAGCCTGTCCAGTCCCGAAGTTTCTATGCCCAGTTCCTCCATGAACATAGCGCGGTCGTCGGGTTCGAGTTCGTTTAATTCGGCTTCTATCTTTGCGCACAGCTCTATTACCTCGCTCCTCTCCGCCGCAGCGTATTCTCTGACCTTCGCCACATATTCCGCGTCCTTAGCCGCGTCTTCGGATACGTTTGCGCAGTATATGACTTTTTTGCCGCTGAGAAGATACAGCGGATCGATATACGCCCGCTCCTCGTCGCTTAGCTCCACGGCGCGCGCCGACCTGCCCTCTCCCAGCGCGGCATACACTTTTTCCAGCGCCTCAAGCTCCGGAACGTACTTTTTGTCGCCGCCCTTCATAGCGGTTTTCGTTCTGTCTATTTTGCGCGAAAGGGTATCCAGATCGGCAAGTATGAGCTCCGTATTTATCGTTTCTATGTCGCGTATCGGATCGACTCCGCCGTCGACGTGGGTGATGTCGGAGTTTACGAAACACCTTACTACGTGCACTATCGCGTCCACTTCACGTATATGCGACAAAAACTTGTTGCCCAGCCCTTCGCCGCGGCTGGCGCCCTTCACGAGCCCCGCTATGTCGACGAATTCGACGGTGGCGTAGACTATTTTTTTGCAATTATACAGCGACGCCAGGTTATTGAGGCGTTCGTCTTTTACGGCTACCACGCCCACGTTCGGCTCTATGGTGCAAAAAGGATAATTCGCCACCTCCGCGCCCGCCGAAGTCAGCGCGTTGAACAATGTGCTTTTTCCCACGTTGGGAAGTCCGACTATGCCGAGTTTCATTTTTCGTCCTCCGCGGTATAATAGTTTCTGATCTTGTTTTTGGCGGCGCTCAGCGCGTTGTCCACGGCCTTTACGCCGATACCCAGGCTTTCGGCAATCTCGTTATAACCGAAACCGTCCAGATACAGCTTTGTAACCTTGTACTGCCTTTCGCTAAGCAGCCCTTTCATCTTCCGCATGAAACTGTCTTCCGTTTCCTCGCGTATGAAGTTGGTGACGGGGTCGGGATAATATCCCGACTCTTTAGGAACGGTGTCGTCGTCGGGGTCGGTGAGCGGCACGCTGAGTCTGTTCAGCGCGTTGGCTGCGCCCATATTCTTTCTGACGACGTCTTTCAGATGATTCCCCACGCACACCGACGCGTAAGTGGCAAACGAAGCGTTCTTTTCGGGATCGTAGTTTCTGGCAGCGTTATAGAAAGCTATCATGGCTTCCTGCCCCAGATCGCTGACGTCTATGCCGCCCACGACGTAATACGAACGTGCCAGTCTGTTGACGGTGTGACGGTGCTTGGCGTAAAGGCGTTCGAACCACTTGTCGTCCGTGTGCATTCTGCCTATGATCTCAAGGTCGTCCGCGTCGGAGTGCACTTTGGTCATTTCTTCATCCTTTGTCTGACGGCTTCGTAGGCTATGACCGCGGAAGCCACCGACGCGTTCAGCGAATTGACGTTGCCGAACTGCGGTATGCCGATAACTCCGTCCGCCAGATCCTTTGTCAGCCTGTGTACGCCGCTGTTCTCGCCGCCTATTATCAACGCTATATCGCCCGTCAGATCGGCTTTGTACATCTCGCCGCCCTGCGCGTCCAGTGCAAAGACTCTCACTCCCTCTTCTTTCAGGAATCTGACAGCGTCGTTGATATTGGTGACCTTTATGACTTTTACGTACTGTATCGCGCCGGCGCTGGTCTTGGTCACGGTGTCGGTAACGCCCACGCCGCGGTGCTTGGGCACTATCACTGCGGTAACGCCCGCGCAGTCCGCCACTCTTACCACCGCGCCGAGATTATGCGGATCCTCCACTCCGTCGAGTATCAGAATGAACAGTTCCTTTCCTTCGCTACGACTTTCGGCGACGACTTCGCCGAGATCGAAATACTTATACTCTGACGTTACGGCGATAACTCCCTGATGCGCCGCGCCGGCGGCGTTTTTATCCAGCCACGCCCTGTCGACGAAAGTAGTCTTGATCCCGCGCTCGCGCGCTCTTTTGAGAATGCGCCCTATCGCCTCGGAACGCATATCCTTCATGACGCAGAGCTTTTCGACGTTTTGTCCCGAATCCAGCGCCTCCAATACGGCGTTTTTACCTATCTGAAGCATTTTACCTCCATCAGTCCCTGCCCGTCAGATCCCCGTTAGCCGAAAAGTACGCCGCGTTCATAAGCTCCGTCAGCCTCTCGGTTTTACCCGTCAGATACAGATAACCGATAAGCCCTTCCAGCCCTGTCGCCACGATATAATCGTTCACGTCTATGTGCCTGGACGAAAACGTATGCGTGTTACGGGAACGCTTGTAAATGCGCGTTTCCTCCACGGAAAGCAGTTTTTCGATGTTTCTGAACGCCTTTGCCTGCGCTTCCGCGGAGACTTCGCGTATCTGCGCGCGGTGCATCTCTCCGCTCTTTGTGCCCATATTGAGAGCCAGCCGCGTCCTGACCATCAGCGTCTGGACGGCGTCGCCCACGAACGCCAGCACGCCGGCGTCCAAAGACTCGGCTTCGAAATCGGAAATCGGCATTGACATGACGGGCATTTGGGATATATCGTTCATGATTACTCAGTATATCACCCCCGCGCGCTTAATGCAACCTTTTCCGTAGCAGCGCGCTTTTAGGCGTATTTTTTAAACCTTTTCCGACGCACACCCCGGGCGGCGGCGCTGCCGCTGTACGGCTCGCAGGCTTGAATTATTTTCCCAAAACAGTTGACAAAGAATAAATGCTTTGATATGATATTTAGGCGCTTAAAGCGCATTGATGTGGCGGCGTAGCTTAGTTGGTTAGAGCGGCCGGTTCATACCCGGCAGGTCGTTGGTTCGAATCTGACCGCCGCTACCAAAATCATGGCCCCGTGGTCAAGCGGTCAAGACATCGCCCTTTCACGGCGGTAACAGGGGTTCGATTCCCCTCGGGGTCACCAAGTGTGGAGGCATAGCTCAGCTGGGAGAGCGCTTGCCTTACAAGCAAGATGTCATAGGTTCAAGTCCTATTGTCTCCACCAGAAAAAACCTAAAACGAACCACTGCCAAGTGAAAGTAGTTTTAGGTTTTTTCTTTACCTTGTTAGGCTTTGTGTCTGCCATTTTAAGCCGTTAAAGAGCCGTTATGGTGTAGTTTAACGAGATTGCACACAAA
>CALVZV010000068.1 GCA_944372665.1 uncultured Clostridia bacterium | reverse complement strand
TTCTGGAAAATCTTTCTGCCCTCTTCCACCGCGCTGACTATCGTTGCGAAGTTGTCGTCGGCAAGGATCATGTCGGCAGCGCCTTTGGAGACCTCGGTGCCGGTTATTCCCATGCCTATGCCGATATCGGCTTCCTTTATACTGGGCGCGTCGTTCACGCCGTCGCCCGTCATAGCCACGACGTGTCCGAAAGAACGGTATGCTTTTACTATGCGCACCTTGTTTTCGGGGCTGACCCGCGCGAAAACGCTGTATTCTTTGATAACGCTTTTGAACTCCTCGTCGGAAAGCGCGTCTATTTCGGCACCCTGCATGACTTTGTCGCCCTCGCGCAGTATGCCTATTTCGGCGGCTATCGCCGCCGCGGTGTCGCGGTGATCGCCCGTTATCATTACGGGACGCATTCCCGCGCCGATAGCCACGCGGACGGCTTCTTTGACCTCGGGTCTGGGCGGGTCTATCATACCGACCAATCCCACGAACGTCAGATCCCGTTCCAGGTTGTCGGTATCGGTCAAATTGTCGTATTTTACCGCCACGCCCAGCACTCTCAGCGCCGAATTTGCCATATCGGCGTTCGCTTTGCGCACCGCCTCCCTGTCCGAATCGGTTATCGCGCGCGGTTTGCCGCCGTCCAGTATCGAGGCACAGCGCTCTATCATCATATCCGTGGCGCCCTTGACGAACGCCATACTTTCGACGCCGTCGGAGTTTACGGTCGTCATCATCTTCCTGACGGAATCGAAGGGTATCTCGTCCACCCTTTTCCATTTTGAACGCAGCGCGTCATAATCGCCGCCCTTATCGATATAGAACTGCACGAGCGCGGTTTCGGTGGGATCGCCGGAAAGACGTCCTTCCTCGGCGTACTCGGTATCGTTGCACAGCGTCATCGCCCTGACAAGCAGCTCCCCGTCGCATTCGCCGCCGTATTCCCCGTCTGTCACCGCGCCGCCCGCGAAGGTGTACAGCCGCTTTACCGTCATCTTGTTCAAGGTCAGCGTGCCCGTCTTGTCCGAACAGATTATTTCGCAGCACCCCAGCGTTTCCACGGCGGGAAGATTGCGTATTATCGCGTTTCGCTTCGACATCCTCTGAACGCCTATGGCAAGAACCACCGTAACGACTGCGGGCAACCCTTCGGGTATCGCCGCGACGGCTATGGCGACCGATGTCATAAACGCGAACATCCAGGCGTTGACGTCCCTGATAAGAGCCGCCGCGAATATCACCAAAGCTATGCAGATCACCAGCAGCGACAGCGCCTTGGCGGTCTTGTTGAGCTGTTTCTGCAGAGGCGTCGTCTGGTCGGAGCCGTCCTCCAGCATCCTGGCGATCTTGCCCACTTCGGTATCCATGCCGGTGCCGACGGCGATCCCGCGTCCTCTGCCGTAAGACACTATCCCTGTGCCGTACGCCATGTTCTTTCTGTCTCCTAATGGAGCGTTTTCGTCGATTACGGCTTCCGAATCTTTGTCTACAGGTACCGATTCTCCGGTCAACGCGGCTTCTTCGATTTTCAGCGAAGCGGTATGGATGAGCCTGAGGTCGCAGGGCACTATGTCGCCCGCTTCCAGCTGCACGACGTCACCCGGCACTATGTCGGCGCTCTTTATCTGCATCAGCGCGCCGTCGCGGATCACCTTTGAATAAGGCTTGTTCAGGTTTTTCAGCGCTTCCAGCGCCGATTCGGCTTTGTTTTCCTGGATGACGCCTATAACGGCGTTGACTATGACTATCAGCAGTATAAGCCCGGATTCGAACAGATCGATATAGTTCCTGTTGACGATCGTCAGTATCGCCGACACCGCGGCGGCAGCGATCAGCACCAATATCATCACGTCCTTGAACTGCGCCAAAAACTTCGCCGCCAGAGATTTTTTCTTTTTCTCTGCAAGTTCGTTCCTGCCGTATCGGTCAAGCCGCGACGCGGCTTCTTCCGGAGACAGTCCGTCCTCAGATGTAGCAAGCTCCTTAATTACCTCGGAAAGATTTTCGGAATAATAATTCATGTTTTGCTCCTTATTTACGCCGTGCGGCGCCGCCGCGCGGAAAATATCTTAAGTCGGCGGCGAAAACAAAAAGACTTCCGACGCCGGGTCAAAAGTCTTGACTGCCGCAGGCGCGGCGGCGCAAACCGGATATTTATATATCGGGATGACGGCTTGCGCGCTTTCAGACTACTCCCTTTTGATTTAAACATTATATCACCGTACGCCCTTACGGTCAATACGGGTTATTTGACGGGTATCCACGATTTAGGATAGAACATCAGTAGTATCGGCACTATTTCCAGCCTGCCTATCAGCATATCCAGCGACAGTATTATCTTTGTAAACGGCGTGAGATGCGCGAAATTGTATATCGGTCCCACCGCACCGAGTCCGGGTCCGACGTTGTTAAGACAGGTGGCGACGGCGGAGAAGCTCTCCGCAAGTCCCAGTTTTTCCGTCTCGAACAGCAATATCAGCGCAAGCGAAACCACCACGATAATGAAAATGCTCACAAAATAATGTCCCACGCTCGCTCTGAGATCGTCCGAAACGGGTCTGCCGTCGAGTTTGACGGTAAAAACGCCCCTGGGCGAATACGCTTTCTTCATGCCTGCAAAGGCGCTTTTGGTGCCTATCACGTAGCGCGACACTTTGATCCCGCCCGCAGTGCTGCCCGCCGAACCTCCTATGAACATAAGCGCGACTATAATAAAATGGCACAATGTCGGCCAGGCATTGAAGTCCGCCGTGGTAAATCCCGTGGTGGACATCATCGAAGCCGCCTGGAACGCGGCGTATCTTAGCGACACCCAGAAATTTTCGTAGATTTCGCCCAGCGTCAGGCTGACGGTCATCAACAGCGTAGCCAGTCCGAAAATGATAAACAGCGTACGGAATTCTTCGTTCCTCAGCGCCGCCGAAACGTGACCTATGAGTATGAAATAGAAAATGTTGAAGTTGACGGCGAACAGCATCATGAACGCGGTCACCACGCCGTCGATATACGCGGAATTATAGTATCCTATCGACATGCCGTGGTTGGAAAATCCGCCTGTACCCGCAGTACTCATGGCGTGCAGCACCGCGTCGAAAAGATTCATTTTGGGGGAAGCGACCAGCAATATCACTTCCAGAACCGTCAGCGCCAGATAGATGCAATATAGGATCCGGGCGGTGAAACGGAGTTTGCTGACGAGTTTGCCGAATTCGGGTCCCGGCACCTCGGCTTTCATCAGATGTACGGCTGCGGGGCTGGACTTCGGCAGCAGAGCCACCGCGAATACCAGTATCCCCATCCCTCCTATCCAGTGCGTCATGGAACGCCAGAACAGAATACTTTGCGGCGCGCCGTCGATATCGGTCATTATCGTGGCTCCCGTCGTGGTAAAGCCCGAAACCATTTCGAAACAGCAGTCAATATAATCGGGGATGACGCCGCTGATACACAGCGGAAGCGCTCCCACCAGACTCATCATGATCCATGCCAGAGCCACCGTTATGAATCCGCACGACGAAGTGATGTGCATGTTGGCGGGTTTTTTGACTATACAGGGTATGCCTGCAGCCAGCAGCACCGCGATGGTAACTCCGAAACCCAGCGTGGTGGAATTATAGTCCTCCGCATAGCCGAAAGTCATGATGAACGGCACCAGCATAAGTCCTGCCGTGATAACGGCGATGCTGCCCAGAATATAGGCTGTCATTCTGTAATTCAACATATCATTCTACCAGGTCGTTGAGTTCGTCCGTAAATTCGTTTGTGGTCACGACTATCAGAGTATCGCCCTCTTTTATCACCGCGTCGCCGTCGGGGATAAAGACTTCGCCGTTCCTTATTATGGTGGCGATCAATGCGTTATTCAGCAGCTTTACGTCTTTGAGCGGCGTTTCCAGCGCCCTGAACGAGGCCTCGACGGTAAATTCCAGCGTCTCCGCCTGATCGTTCATTATCCTTATCAGCTTCTTGACCGCGCCGCCCGACTGCGAACCGCTGCGACTCCTGGCGTAACGCGCTATGAGGTCGGCTGTTATCGCCTTAGAGGAAACCACGCTGTCCACACCGCCCTCCTGCAGCATCTTGTAATAACCGCTCTTTTCCACGCGCGCTATAACCTTTTTAGCGCCCTGCTTTCTGGCATAAAGCGACATTATGATGTTCTGTTCGTCCAGCGTGCACAAGGATACGAACGCGTCGGTGCGCCTTAAGCCTTCGTCCAGCAGCAGTCCGTGATCGGAAGCGTCGCCGTGGATGATATCGACTTTTTCCAGGTTCTCTCCCAGCATTTTGCAGCGTTCTTCGTCCGACTCGATTATCTTGACCTTTATGCCTTGTCTGCGCAGCCTTTTGGCAAGATAGTACGCCACTCTGCCGCCGCCGGCTATCATGACGCGCTTCATCAGCCTGTCGCCGGAGATTTCCTTGAAGAAAGTGCCTATATCCCCGGACGCCGCCGCTACGTGAACGGTGTCTCGCTCTCTCAAAGTGAAATTGCCGCGCGGAATATAAACTTTGCCGTCCTCGCGCTCCACCGCGCATACCAGCACCTTAACCGAAAAGCGGTTTTTCAGATCTTTAAGCTCCAGCCCGTCCAGTCCCGAATCCGCAGTGACCTTGACTTCGGCAAGCGAAACGGAGCCGTCCGCAAAAGTGTCTATTTTGATGGCGGAAAGATATTTGAGCGCCGAAGCGATCTCTTTGGCTGTTTCGTATTCGGGATTGACCATCATCGTCAGTCCCAGGTCGCGCTCCTTGAACAGCTCGAAATACTCCGGAGACCTGACGCGCGCAACGGTGTCTTTCGCGCCCAGCTTTTTTGCTACCAACGAACAGAGTATGTTAAGCTCGTCGTGCGCGGTGCACGCCACGAACAAATCGGCGGTGCTTATGCCCGCTTCTTCCAGCACGTCAAAGTCGGCGCCGTTTCCGACAACGCCCATAACGTCGTAACGGTCTATGAATTCGTTGAGCTTTTTTTCGCTGCTGTCCACCACAACGATGTCGTGCCCTTCTTCGGAAAGCCTGGAAACAAGCTCCCTGCCGACGTTACCCGCACCGACAATCACTACTTTCATATTCTACCTCTCCAGTAAATACCGGGCAATCCGCCCGAACGATCGATCATAAAACTATTTTTCCCCGGCAGCCTCCGCCGCAAACGAAACAAGAGCGTCGGCGTTAGCGCCGCGCTTCAAAGCGAAATGAAAATCCCTGCCGCCGTATTGCCCGTTCAGAAAACGCATGAATTCCAAACCGCCCGAACCGTAATTGAGACCGACCAGCAGCGCTTCGAAATCCATGCCGTTATGCGTTTCGACTCCGGAAAAAACGAATTTAAGCCATAGTCCTTTCCCGAGCGCTTCCGTTACGAAGTCGTTCAGCGCGACGCCGAATGCCGGCATCTCGTAACCGCCGTCGCACACCCCGTCCATCACCGAATAAAGCGCATTTTGGGCGCCGGGAGAAAGCACGGTTTCTTTACCCTCCGAAACGACTATGACTTCAAGAGCCCTTTTAATCAGCCCGTTCAATTCCATACTCCTATATTATACAGACGTATCAAAGGCTTGTACAGCGTTTTTTTAAACTGATCGATTTTGAAAGCTTATGCCGAAAACCCCGAGAAATCGGTTTTGTCAAAAATTCGTCAAACAAAAGTAAAAAACGCTTGCTGCGCGATCCTTTTTGCCAAACGGACGCGGAAACGGCAAAGTGCGCGCCAACAATTGATTTTTCGTTTGAAATGGTCTATAATCGATTTAATATGACCGGAGAAACACAAATGTACGATATAATTCTGAACCCCGTTTCCGGCAAAGGAAACAGTCTTAGGGCTTTCGAAACGGTAAAATCCGTATTCGAAAACGCAGGTGCCGAGTGGCAGGTGCATCTCACCGAAAGACAGATGCACGCCTCGGAAATAGTCGCCGAACTCAATAAAAAAGAGGACGCAAAGGTCATAGTCATGGGCGGCGACGGCACTTTGAACGAAGTACTGAACGGCATAACCGATTTTTCGCGCCTCACCCTGGGCATAATCTCCTGCGGCACGGGCAATGACTTCATAAAAGCGGCGGGACTGCCGGCCGACCCTGCCGCAGCCGCAAAACTTATTTTGAAAGGCGACACGGGTTACGTCGATTATCTGGAGCTTAAAAACCGCCGCGCACTGAACTGCGCGGGAGCTGGAATGGACGTGGACGTTCTGGTCAGATACGAAAGCATGAAAGCTTTCAAAGGCAAGATGAAATATTACGCTTCCCTCATCGACACGCTCATAAAATGCAAATTCCATAAGATCGCTTTGGAGATCGACGGCGAGCGCACGGAAAAATCGGTATTCATGATCGCGGCGGCAAACGGCACCTGCATAGGCGGCGGCATGAAGATCAGCCCTCATTCCGTAACCGACGACGGCAAGCTGAACGTCGTTCTGATAAACGAAATGCCGAAACGCAAGATACTCCCCACCCTTATCAAG
>CALVZV010000067.1 GCA_944372665.1 uncultured Clostridia bacterium | reverse complement strand
CTGGAAAAGGACGAAAAACCCACCGGCGGCGAATATATCGGTCTGCTCACGGAGCTTATCAAAAACTATTTGTAAAGCATGCGCCCTCTTCGGGTCTTACGGGCGCTTCACGGGCTTCCGTATATATCACGATCCCTTTGACGGGAGCGTAATAGTCGCGCCTGACGACGTGCTCCTCTACTTTGTCCTTACCGTAATACACGCTCATCACCGCTTCGGTATAGTACCCCGGAGAGGGAGCGCGCACAATTTTTTCCCTTTCGCCCTCCTTCAGTTCCCCGCTTAACGCCTCACGCCTGACATAGTCACCGCATTCGATTTTTTTCAGCACGCGTCCGTCAAACCTCACGCTTATGCCGTCGGTATATACGGGAAAACCGTAAAGTGACGCCTTAAGGCGTTCGCCGTCGGCTTTCATCTGTATCCTGACAGGATAGGGAGTATCGTTCAGAAAGCGAAAATCGGTTGCTTCGGATACCATAGCATCCATTGAATAAGGCACATAGGACACCGGCAGGGAATGCGCCGAAACTTTGGTAACCTTTACGCCCGATCTCAACACGGCGTTATACAGCGTGGTGGAGACCTGGCAAACTCCGCCGCCCGTTCCCTTGGTATACTCGCCGTTTACGATGACGGGCGCGGAAAGATATCCCCTTTTTTCGCTGCGTACGCCGACGGTCACGTTAAACGAAAATTCCTCGCCCGGTGCGACCACCTTGCCGTCTATGGCGTCGCTGGCAAGTTTAATGTTATGCTTACGGCTGTACCCCGACGACGAATACGAGGTCGTGTATTCGCCCATCAGTTCGTCGAAATACTCGAAGCCGTCCGCCGATGCTTCTGCAACGCCTCCCGCTGCGGCAAACGGGATCGCCGACGCGATAATAAGCGCCGCCGCGAAAACGGCAAAGCGTTTAAACAAGGAATTTCCCATATCCGCAGTATGTTAAATTCCGTTCAAATTATGTTCTTAAGACCGATGGCAAACGCCGCAGATCATTTGCGGTTCATCGGAAAAGCGCCGATAAACGCCCTGGCGCCTTCTTCGGTGCGGACTTCGCCGTTCCATGCGTTTTCCCTCAATAGCGCTTTAAGCGCGTATCCGCGCATCTCGCCGGGCAGTTTCATCGTATCCGCGCCGCCGGCTTTAAGCTCCTTCACGCTGAACGCCACGCCCTCGTTTTTCATTTGTTCCAGCGTCGCTTTCAGCCTTTCGGCGGCGGGAGAAGGATCGTCCCTCAGCCCCGAGCCCGTTCTGTCGGCGTTTTTGAGCGCGATGAGGTCGGGTATGCAGTCGATATGCTCCAGAATAAATATCCGTTCGTCCTTTTCGGAGACGTCGCCCTTAAGGTCGAACATATGCAGGCGTATCAGGGTCGAGACCTTATCCACGATCTTTTGGGAAAACCTCAGCGCACAAAGCCGTTCCCTTGCAAGCCACGCGCCGAATTCGGGATGTTCCCCGGTAACTCCCTTGGTGTATCCGGCGGCGGGCTTGCCGATGTCGTGAAGTATCGCGGCAAGTCTGATCTCCGTTTTCGGAGCTATCGCCCCGAAGGTTTTGAGCATGTGAGTATAGACGTCGTACTTATGCCACTTGGGGTTCTGCTTTATTCCTACGCACGCCGCGACCTCGGGCAGCACTATTTCGGTGACGCCTATTTCGGTCATCAACGAAAACGCCCTGACGTGCGCGTCGGGCAGCGCGTTCACCGCGTCCGCAAGCAATATCCCCGTCAGTTCGTCCCTTATCCGTTCGGGCGCTATCTTTTTAAGAGTTTCTCTCCGCAGGCGGGCGGCCTCGCTTAGCTCCGTGTCGGCGTCGAAGCCCAGCTTCCCCTGAAATCGCACCATGCGCATTATCCTGAGCGCGTCTTCGCTTAGAACCTCGTCGGGCTTTCTGGCGGTGCGTATTATTTTGTTACGTATATCCCGTATCCCGCCGAGCGGATCGACGAGTTTCCCTTCTTTAAGTGCGTAATAAACGGAATTGACGGTGAAATCGCGCCTCAGCGCGTCCTCGAGGATACCTACGCCGAATCTGACCGCGCCGGGCGCATGCGAACCGTCGTTGCGGTAGGAATCGCTCCTGAACGCAGTGTATTCGAACTTTTCGCCCATTCCGCAGATGCCCAGCGTTCCCAGCCTGGAAGAATGGCGTTTTACGGTAAAAGGCGAACCCTCCAGGAGTTTTTCGACCTCCTCTGCCTTAAGGGGCGAAGCGAGATCGGTATCCGAAACTTTATAGCCCGTCAGCACGTCGCGCACCGCGCCGCCGACGACGTAAAGCTCGCCTTTCCAGATATTTTTCAGCTCCTCCAGAGCGGGGGTGGAAAACATTACGAGTATATCTCCGGTTTCAGAACGCAGATGTCGGGCAGATTTCTGTATTTCTCGTTATAGTCGAGTCCGTATCCCACAACGAACTCGTTGGGAACCTTAAACCCGATATAATCGCCTTCCAGCTCCACCTTTCTTCTGGACGGTTTATCCAGCAGCGAACAGATCTTGAGGCTTTTGGGATTTCTGGTAAGCAGCAGGCGCTTCAGGTTTTTCAGGGTGTATCCCGTATCGATGATGTCCTCGACGATGATGACGTTCATGCCTTCTATAGGCTGGGAAAGGTCCTTGATTATGCGGATTTCTCCCGAAGAGTCCGTGCCCGAACCGTAACTGGATACGACCATGAAGTCGAATCTTAAATCCAGGTCCACGCGCTTGACCAGCTCCGAAAAAAAGACCACCGCGCCGCGCAGTATGCCCACCATAAGCACGCTTTCGCCGGCATAGTCCTCTGTGATTTCGGCGGCTATTTCGCTGACGCGCTTTTCTATTTCCTCGCCCGAAAGCAGCACTTTCATCACGTCGTTATTCATTTCGTTCCTCTCCTATGTTTACTTTATAAATGCGTGAAGTATTACCGTCGACTTTCACCTCGTCGGACACCTCCACGCCCAAAACCATATATACTCTGTTTCCCTCGGCGACCACGGGCACCGAGCCGCGCAGACGGACGGGATATTTTATGTCCGTAAAATAGTCGCCAAGCGTTTTGTCGCCGCCGCCGAAACGGCGGAAACGGTCCTTTTCCCCGCGCCGTCTCACGACCGCCCCTTTTGGGATCTTGTCCGCGTCGAACGTCAGGCGCGGCACTATTGCCTCAGTCGGCGAAAATGTGTAGACCCTGCCGTTTGCGGCATAGCTGCCGTCGAGGTCGAACGCGTACGAGAAGTCCTCCGCGCTCCGCATAGCGGGCGCAAACACTATTTTGCCGCTTTCGCGCACCGCTTCTATCCCCGACTGCATGCAGATGCGTCTGCCGGGCTGAGAGGCGGCAAGTCCGATCACCGCTTCCATGTTCTTTTTCTGCACGTCCTGGAATATGCCCAGGGCGCGTATCGCGTCCGAGACCGATTTTTTGACCACGGCGGGGTGTGCGCCGAAAGCCTCTATCGGCAGACTGACCGCGCCGCCCGGCTCGGCTGAGCATTGCGTCTTGAGCGAATCGATCAGGTCGTCGGCTTCGCGCGCCGCCATACTAAGGCGCATTATCCTTTTCTCGAATCCGGGAAAGCGTTCGGATATCACGGGAACGATCTTGTTACGAATGTAATTGCGCGTATAAACCGTATCGAAATTGCTTTCGTCGGTACGGTACGGAATGCCGTTATCCGCGGCGTAATGCATTATTTCCTCGCGCGTCATGTCCGAAAGCGGATGTATGAAGCCTTTGCGTTCGGTTATCCCTTTGAGCCCGCGGATACCCGTGCCCCTGAATATGCGCATAAGCACCGTTTCGGCATTGTCGTCAACGTGGTGCGCGGTGGCGACGACGTCGACCGCGCCGCTGTCCAGCAGTCTGTAAAAATATTCGTAGCGCAGCTTTCTGGCGGCTTCCTCCAGTCCCAGCCCGGCGCTCTCGGCATAGGTCGGAGTGTCCAGTCTGACGACCTCGCATTTTATGCCCAGCTTCTCGGCATGAGCGGCAACGAAAGCGCTGTCGCCCACGGAGGCTTCTCCCCTTATCCCGTGTTCGAAATTGATTATCAGACCGACGTCGGCGCCGGATTTGAGCAGCACGTCGAGCATTACCATGGAGTCGACTCCGCCCGATACCGCACAGCCTATTTTCAGCCCCGGAAAACTTTTCAGATCCATATTCCGATTATATCAAAACATGCGGCGAAAGTAAATACGTTCTTTCCGTCTGTCGGCTCCCCGGCATAAGCGCAGGCAGTCCGGAATATAATAGTCAATGTTGACAACTGTGTGGATAAACCGTCCGATATGTTGACAAGTGTTTGCGTGTTTGTCGAAAAGCGGCTTATTGGGGCGCATTAGGTCGCCCGATGTCGCATAAAAAAAGGAGAACTTATGTTCAGAGCGAAAACGGCATTGTTGATTACCGCCTGCGTCACGGCAATCGCCGTGACGGTTTTGGCAGTGTGGGGAGTCGCGGACCTGAAACAGGCGTCGGCGGCGCCCCTGATAGTCATCGATCCGGGGCACGGCGGCACAGACGGCGGCGTTACGGGCGCCGAAACGAAAGTTAAGGAAGCCGAAATTAATCTTGAGATATCTCTGCTGCTGGAGGAAGAACTGACACGGCGCGGCTTCAATACCGTCAAAACGCGTTCCTCGTCCGGCACTGCCGCCATCGTCGCGGGCGAAAAACAGCAGGACATGGAGCGGCGCAAGGAGATAATACTTTCCGCCAATCCTTCGCTGGTGGTCAGCATACACTGCAACAAATTCCCTTCCTCCTCCCGACGCGGAGCCCAGGTGTTTTTCAATCCGCTGTCCGAAAGCGGTCAGGCGCTGGCAAAGCGGCTGCAGGATTCGCTGAATATCCTTAATCTGGTCGAAGTCGGGCGCGGCTATACCGCACTTAGCGGCGACTATTATATTCTGAACTGCTCGCCGTATCCTTCCGCAATAGTCGAATGCGGATTTTTATCGAACGCCGAGGACGAACGGCTGCTGCTGAGTCAGGATTACCGCACTAAACTCGTAAATGCCGTTGCGGACGGCATACAGCGTTTTCTTTTTACCGATTCGAGCCGTTAGCGGTATTAAAAAAGCGGCTCCCGTCGGGAGCCGCCGATCATTGCCGTAAGATCATATCAGCGAATACTCGGGCAGCTGTCGCTTCGCCGCGGCATACGCGCCTATTTTGTCGTTGGTCATTTCCACGATCTGGTTCATCAGCATGGCGTACACCATTATCGGATACGGGATGAAAGTACCCGTATCCATCAGCGAATACGCTTCGAAGCATATAAAGCCGATCAGCGCGAACTGGGCGAATCTGTTGACTTCTATGCGCCTGAGCACTATTCCGTACCTGACCAGATAGAAGATCCCGAAAGCCGCTATCCCCACGATGCCCGTGCAGCCTATTATCTGGAAAAGCGTGGAATGGAACCAATAGAAATACATGCCCTCGGGCTGTTGATAATACACGCCGTCGAACCCCAGTCCCACGCCGAAAACGGGACTGGAACGGAATGCGTCCACCGCCTCGGCATACAGCTTGTCTCTGCCCGAAACGCCCTTGTCGTCTATGTTGACGAGCTTAAGGATATGCGCGTTTATATCGTCCATGAAAGCTAAGTACGCCGCCACGACCGCCGCAAGCGCCACAATGCAAGGAATGAGTATTTTGAGCCGCGCGCTGCCGTGATTGGTCTTTACCGCAAACACGAACGTCAGCGCTGCGCCCAGCGTGCCGAAAAGAATGCCCCCGCGCGAAAAAGTTATGACCGTAAAAGCGAAATTCATTATGCCCAGAACCGTATAAAACACTTTCTGCTTTTCGGTCGAGGCGAGATAGAACGCCATCGGCGACGCCAGCAGCAAAAGCGTCGCCACGTTGTTGTCTATACCCCAGCCGAGGTCTATTGCAAAGCCCGAACCCAGATTCGACAGCGGCGGCTTTTTTATAAAGTACGTAGCTATGACTTCTGCTCCCAGCAGTATGCCGTACCAGACCGAGACCTTGGCGAAATATTTTCCGAACCCGACATAGCCGTTCTCTTTGGAATAAAACCCGTTTAGCAGATAGAACACGAGCGGCAGTATCCCCAGCATAAGATTGTACGCCAGCGTTCCCAGATAGTTTTCCAGCGCTACCACGCCCAGTCCGCCCAGCAGCATCGCCAGCGTAATGAGTATCTGGGGCACGGCCATTCTCATTTTCCGTATTCGAGGACGGTAATATACAAAGTGGAAAACAAGCCCCGCCACCAGCGGTATAGCGCCCAGAAGCTGCAGCCAGTACGGCCCGGGATCCTTTGTCGCGAATATCGCCGGAATATACAGCACTATGGGCAGCATAGGCATAAAATCGTCCAGAGTTATCAGTGCGACCATAGCCAGTATCGAACCCGGCAAAAACGCCACTATCGGCATTTTGGTATACCAAGCAGCAAAAACAAGCAACCCTATCGTTATAATATAAAGATCGGAATAAAAAAACCTTTTTATCGGGATCGGGGTTTTTACAGGTATGCTTCTTTCCGTCAGAGTCGTTTCCATATTGTCCTCCGAAGGGGCGTGAAACCCCTTCACGATTATTATTATACTTTATTCCACTTCGAGCCGTCGAAAGAATAATTCGCGCCCGGGGAGATCGTCGCGGAACCCGTTTCCTTGAAAGTCGAGGTTACGTCCGCGGTGTATACGTTCACAAATTCGCCTAGGTTCAGTATAGCTTGGGTCGACGAGGTTTTGCCGGAATGTCCTTCCTTGCTGAGAGCGTTCAGCGACGCGCCCGAGGAGATCTCGGT
>CALVZV010000066.1 GCA_944372665.1 uncultured Clostridia bacterium | reverse complement strand
CCTTTGACAAGTATAACATATGCCGAAGGATTTTCGCCATTGTTTTTATCCGATTTGCCTTACACGGCGGTTTGTGACATTATCACGGAAGAAGACGACCGAGGATGTTAATATATAGACGGGAGGTACAGTAAAATGAAAGAGTACGTATGTACGGTCTGCGGATACGTTCATAAAGGCGAACTGCCCGAAGCGTTCGTCTGTCCTGTATGCGGAGCGGGTCCGGAGGCATTCAAACCGGTAGAGAAAAAGGAGAGTCCGAAAGCTAAGGTCCCGCGCAAAAGCGCGTCCAAGGCTCCCGAAACGGAGTTTTCGGCAATCGAAATGAGCGTTATCTGTTCCAATCTGGCACGCGGCGCCGAAAAGCAGTACAAGAGGGATCTGCAGGAGCGTTTTGAAAAACTAGCACGTTTTTTCCTGGAGGAAGCGCAAGCCGTGTTCAAGGGCAAAAAGAGCGCGGAGGAGCTGTTGAACGAGGATCTTTCCGATCTTTATCCCGAAGCTCACGCCGCTGCCGCCGAGGCTTCCGACAGGGGTGCCAAGCGGAGCCTTGTCTGGAGCGAAAAGGTCGCCACGGCGCTTAAATCGCTAATCGCGCGTTACGGCGCGGACGGAGCAAAAATTCCCGACGGCCAAAGCGTGTACGTTTGCAGCGTGTGCGGGTTCGTTTTCGTGGGCATGGAGCCGCCGGCGATATGTCCCGTATGCAAGGTACCTTCGTGGAAGTTCGAAAAAGTCGAAAGGAGGGCAAAGTAATGGCAAAAAAATATGCGGTCAGGAATCTGAGACTTTGCACAAAGGACTGTCTGTGTCTGTACGTTTGTCCCAGCGGCGCCACAGATACCGAGAACAGCGTCATCGACGTCAAAAAATGTATCGGATGCGGAGCGTGCGCGGACGCGTGTCCGTCGGGCGCCATATCCATGGTGCCGGAAGAGTATCCTCCTCAGCAGCCCAAACAATCCGGGGTCGTCGCGGCGATGAGGAAGCTCATCGCTTCCAAAAACGAAGCGGAGCTTATCGCGCTTAGCGGTGACGGCGTGCTGAACGAAGCGATAGCCGGGTCGTCGCGCCTTAGCGCCGAAGATCTGGTCAGGGAAGCGGGTTTCATGCTCCCGCAGAGCGCTAACACGGAAAAATTCTTAAAGTCTGTAGCCGGGTATCCCGGGATCGACCGTGAAGCCGTCGAGTATCTGTTAAAAAACATTAAATTCAACGAAAAATCAAAGGAGACCGAAACTATGGAAAAATGGCAATGCACGGTATGCGGATATATACACGAAGGCGCTCTGCCCGCCGATTTCAGATGTCCCGTTTGTAAGCAACCCGCCGAGAAATTCGTCAGGATCTCGCCTGCGCCCGCAAAAAATCCTTATGCGGGGACCAAGACGGAGAAAAATCTTTGGGAAGCGTTCGCCGGCGAATCGCAGGCGAGGAACAAATACACGTATTTTGCCTCGGTGGCGAAAAAAGCGGGCTACGAGCAGATAGCGGCGTTCTTTCTGCAGACAGCCGACAACGAAAAGGAGCATGCCAAACTGTGGTTCAAGGCGCTTGGCGAGCTGGGCGACACCGCCGAAAACCTGCTTCATGCCGCCGAAGGCGAGAATTCCGAATGGACGGACATGTATGCGCGCATGGCAAGGGAAGCCGACGAGGAAGGCTTTGCCGAGCTTGCCGAGCAGTTCCGCGGAGTCGCCGCGATAGAAAAGACGCACGAGGAGAGGTACCGCGCGCTGCTGAAAAACGTAGAGAGCAAGAGCGTGTTCGAAAAGAGCGGTGTAACCGTGTGGGAGTGCCGCAACTGCGGACACGTATCGGTGGGAAAATCGGCTCCGGAAGTCTGTCCCGTTTGCAAGCATCCTCAGGCATTTTTCGAGGTGCGCAAAGAGAATTACTGATATCTTCCGGGGAAAACGCATTAAGCCGCCCCGCCGGAAAGCGGGGCGGCTTGTTTATACGCAAAGCAATCATTGCGGCAGAGCGATCAGCGTTATTTCGGTAGGGTACAGCCCGGCGCTTTTGAATCTCAGATAGAAATCGTATCCTCCGGGCGCAAAGCTGTCGATCGTTTCGGGGATCTTCCACAGGTCTTCGTTGGAGTGGTAGACCGAGATCAGCAGTTTGGGGCGGTCTGAAGCTATATGGCGCGCCGCGCCGACGAGCGCTTTCTGTTCGCCGCCCTCGATGTCGGCTTTTATCAGCGTCAGCGGTTCGGCTATGTCGGTATCGAGAGTCGTCGTTTCTATTTCGGCGCCGGAAGCGCCCAGGGCGTTTGCGGAGTTGCCGCCGGGGCTTAGCACTATGCGCGACACGCCGATGCGGTCGCTGACGCCTTTGTTCGAGCAAACGACGTCGCGGAAGCGCGACACGTTGTTTTTGAGTATCCCGAATACGGACGGCGTTATTTCGTAGCAGTAAATCCTTTTATAGCACTCCTCGCCGTAATTGATAATATACGACAGGACCGTGTCGCCCGTGTACGCACCTAGGTCCGCCACCGTTTCGTCGGGGGAGCACCTGACCAGATCGAGGTCGAAATAGTCGTCGAACATATATTCTTTTGCGGCGGCTATCGACAGGAAATCGTAGCGGTACCAGTTCGACAGCACGGCGTAAAGCGAGTATTTGGAACGGTAGTCCTTCAGTCTGCCGTACAGACGCACGTATTCCTTCAGATAATTTTTCAAAGCCGATGCCTTGAGGCGTATTTCCGTGAAATCCTCTTTTTCGGGGTGCAGCGTACCCCAGTAACCGAAGCGGTTGAAAAACGCCGCCATACTCCTGCGGACGTTTTCGGGAAGTGACATAAACGAGTTTTTGATTTTCGTGAAAAGCTCGTTTTCCGGGATCTTAGCCAGTTCGTCTATCAGGCTGTAAAATTTCAGATCAACGACGTTCATTCGGACACCTCAGGCTATTACAATATATGACGGCGCGGCGTATTGCGACAGCACGGCGCCGTTTTGTATTAAACGCCGGTATTGACAAAAAGCGCGGCGTAATTTACAATCGATTTATGAAAAAGAAAGCCCGTACCGCCCTTATAGTGACCGTTTCTGTTTTTGCCGCGCTGGCGGTAGCGGTCGTTGTCATGTTTTCGGTGCTGGCGGCTTTGTCCGCTAAAATGCCGGAGGATTTCGTTTACGAAAAATCGGTACGTTTCATAGCTCACCGCGGATTAAGCTCGAAGTTTTACGAAAACGGCGAACGCGCATTTCTGGCGGCGGCGGAAAGCGACTTTTTCTACGGCATAGAAACGGACGTGTATTTTACCGCGGACGGCGTGGCGGTATGCGCTCACGACGACGACGCGTTTACGGATTCGTCCGTAAAAATTACCGAATCCAATTACGGGGATATTAAAAATTTGTCCCTGAAAGAAAACGATTACGGATATACTTCGGAAGCGATATGTACGTTCGAACGCTATCTCGAAATAACGGCGGCAGGGGACAAGGTTGCCGTGATCGAGTTAAAACAACCCGATCTGACCAAGGAGCAGATCCAAGAACTGATTTCCTTGTCCGAACGCATATGCGGCGACAAATTCGTAATGATATCTTTTTCGGCAAAGCACGTAAAAACTGTCGAAAAGATAGACCCCGATTTGGTCACACAGCGGCTTCAGAGCAACGCTTTCACGGGCTGGTTCGCGGCGGCAGGCGGATACAATATTTCCCTTAACGAATCGGCCGTCAGCGCGTTTACGGTGAACGCCGCGCACCGCCGCGGCAGGGAAATAGGCGTGTGGACGGTAAACAGTATCGACGAGGTCAAAAGGTTCACGGCTATGGGAGTCGATTATATCACGACGGACTTCGATTTTTCGGCTTAGCGCAAAAAAAACAAGCCCGACGGGCTTGTTTTTTTTAATCGAAACGCTCAACCCGCGTTGATTGTCAACGTTCGGTCGGGCAACGGGAAATAGGCGTAGCTGCCGTCGAAAGTCACAAACTCTCCCGTTACGGTACTGCCTTCGCCGACTATTGGATTTAATTCGAAAAATTTTCTTTCCTCGCCTTCCGTATAATATATCAGAACGCTCAATTTTCCGTAGGGGGAATAAAGAGAGTGGACGGTGGTGGTTTCCGATACGACCGGGATTTGCTGTAAGTCGGAAGGCACGCCGTATTTCCACATATTGTCGTTATAAACCTGTATCGTCAGATTCTCGTAGTCGGCATAATCCGGAATTTCGATTACCACCGTTTCGTTCCAAAGTTCGGGTTCGAAGTCCTCGTAAGGTACTATTTCGATTTTTTTAACGACCGTATTGTCTATTCTCGTGCCGCCCATGGAGCCTTTGACGTGCAGGGAAACAAAGGCTTCGCCGACAGAGCATTGTTTCAGATCTATCATGAAATTCCCGCCTTTATACAGGTTTCCGCTGCCTACCGAACTAAGCGACAACGATTCAAGCGCCGAATCGGGAATGACCTCGGGAGTCAGGGACTTAAGTTCTGCGTTTTGCGTCCCCGAAAGATATTTGGATTCGGCAAATTCGAAATATATCATATAAAATGCCGAGGAGTCCTCCTCCTTTGCCGCCGGTACGACGCTCGGAGTGTCTTTTGCCCAGCTTAAATCCTCGTCGGAAATAACTTCCTGTAAGGGCTTATTCTCGTCGCTCGAGGAAACGGGCGATACCGTAACGGTTATCGTAACGACGTTTTCGGGCATCGTGAACGAATACGATCCGTCGGAGCCGGCAGTGCAAGGCAAGTCGTTTGCGTATACGCCGGTTACGGTATATCCGTTTGCGGGAACGACGACGAAACTCACCGTAGTTCCCGACGCCGCTTCGGTCGCGGAAAGCGTTACCGTGCAGTTATCAGCCGGCGCCGCGGTAATTGCGTACGTTTCCGCGTCTTCGTCGGCGCAAGCCATAAGCGCAAACGCCAAAACGAGGGCAAGGATCGCTATGCTGAAAGAAAAAAAGATTTTACGTTTTAACCTGATCATAAACTACCTCCGATAAAATTATATATTAACCGTCGTCGCTTAGTCAACCGTAAAGCCCGGAGCGGCTTTCCGAATATTTTTCTCACGCGCCGAAATACTTTATTATATGTATCTACAGCGACAAAACTATAACTTTGTTTGGTTTTAATTTTTACGTATACCGCGTCGCAAAAGGCTTTCGGTTAAACCATATGCCGCCGAAAATATCGTTTGCGGAAGCGTTTTCAAAAGACCGTGTCGCGCCGGCGCGGTTGCGGCAGGACAAAGATAACGGCGGGTATGAAGTTTGCGGCAGGATTTTAATTTTGACGAGGCTTCGACGGGGTTATAAACGCGGCTTTTCGGTTTATGTTCGGTATAAATATTCGGACGGAATTTTAACGTGAAGGCGCCCGAACGAACGGCATAATTTTATTGAAAAAAATAAGTAAATATTCCGTCATATATTGTTAATGCGATATTGACAGCGGCGAAACAAAATAATATAATCTTTGTGGGGAAGTTTTTCTTATCACGCCTTACGCGCGGTGGGATTGCTTTTAACATGTAAATTTCTTGGTTTGGAGATGTATATGAGAAAGGGTCTCTTTGGTTTGAACGGTTTTGCTTCGGTAGTCGTTTTTATTGTCGCGCTTGCATTGATAGCGGCTATCGTCGTATTCTCGACGGTCGGTTCCGTAATTACGGTCGACCCCGCGCAGGCACCCGCCGAGGCGGCGGTTACATCGTCTTTGGTGCATGGTTCTGTTACGTCGGAGATTACAACTGGCACTGAAATTTCCAGTAGCGCGGATTTTAATGATTATATTATAAAAGGATCGCAATCCGGAGATTATTATCTGACCGCCGACTTTGAACTGAGCGCTTCTCATATGTTTGCTCATACTTCGACCTTTACTGGTACACTATACGGAAACGGGCATACCATTACAATTTTATCGGGCTATAAAGCTGAAAGAAAAACACAGAAAAACGGAATACTGTTCTCACAGCTGGCAGGACTAGTACAGGATCTTAACGTGGTCGTAGGAAACGGCAATCCTTTAGGCATTCATATAGGTGAGGAAAACACAGGCTATTACGGCATCATCGCCGGCGCTCTTGCGGGCGGCACCGTGAGCAATTGCCGAGTTGTCGTTAATCCCAATACGGTTTTTCATGCCGTAACGACATCGAGTGCACCAGGCAATTTATCAACTGCGGGAATCGGTGCGATAGCCGGCGAAGTTTGGGGGTCAAATTCGACAATTACAAATTGTACGGTAGAGAACAACGGTTCTATTATTTGTACTGCTTATCAGAATGGTAAATACGATGATTACAATGCTGGGTTACACCAGGGATATGCAGGCAATCTTGTCGGCATCTTGTGGGCACGTGATAATAATACTTTTACTCTTAAGAATATTATAATTCGCGGTAGCGGCGTTGTTCATGCCTATTGCGTAGGCGTGCTCGGAAATACTCCTAGCGGCGATAGAGGTTCTCTAACGGTAACGAACTATTTTAACGACTTCAAAGGCGGTGATGAAATTAAAGGAGGAGGTTCAACGTATAAATCGTCGGTAATCTTTTTCTATAATTACGGAAGCCGCACCGTTACCAATTACTACAGTACCAGCGGCGCAAAGACAGATTGGGCAACTACTCCCGACACTGAGGCTACCATATCCGGCAGAATTGCAGAAATACCGAGTAAATTTAGCGTTTATTTTGACGCATCTCAAACCGTAGATAAATCTTTGGCAATAGTTTGCGACGCATCCACTCCTCCGGCGGATTCCGAAAGAACATATAAATTAACTGCCGCAAACGGATCTTATTGGACTACTAAAGATATAGTCGACGGAAAAGTAATTTTTACCGGACTGCCGACAGCGGCCGGGACTTGGACTTCGG
>CALVZV010000065.1 GCA_944372665.1 uncultured Clostridia bacterium | reverse complement strand
ACGTCGGGCATCAAAGCCACCGCGGGCGAACGGAACGTCGCCATAGCCACCAGCACGAAGAACAGTATTATCATATAGATAATAAGCGAAGTCGTGTTGTTCTTGGTCAGCTTTTCGTAAACCTGGTCGGAAGCGTAACTGTTGATCCCGGTCTCCACATATCTGGAATACGCCTCGCTGGTCTCGCCGTCGGCGTCAAGCGGATTCAGCGCGATCTCCAGATAATCTTCAAGATCGTTTATGCCGCCCTGCTTAAGAAAATCGTGGTCGCAGTAGTCGGCGTTATCGTAGCCGGTCTCGAACAGCATCGTATATATCTGTTCGGCGTTATAAGTTTTTCCCGCCGCGTCGGTATAGGTATAGTCGGGCGAATCGGTGGCGGTTATCTCGGCGCGCAGCGCCTCGCCTTGCTTAAGCTGGCTGTTCGCGGAGATCGGAACGAAGATCATCAGCACGGCGCTGACCAGCGTGCCTATCACGATAAACGGCGTTCTGCGCCCCCATTTTGTATGTGTTTTGTCGGATATCCTGCCGAAAATCGGCAAAAGGAACAGCGATAACAGATTATCCAGTCCCATCACGAGCCCGCGGATACTGTTAGGCAAGCCGTAAGCGTGTTCCAACAGCAGCGGCACAACATAGTCGTAGGCTGTCCAGAACACCATAATAATGGCGAACGCCAGTCCTACCTTGAGTGTTTTCCAATAATTAAGTTTCATCGCGCGCTCCCTAAAATATGACTGAATACATTATAAACTATAACGCGCGCACTTTCAAGATATTTTTTTGCGCCCGCGTTTAACCGATAAAAAAGCGCTTCCCCGAAAGGAAACGCTTTTCCGCTTTTCAGAAAAACTCTCAGGCGATGTTGACCGCCAATGCTTCATAGAGGTCGGCGGTATTCGCGTTCAGATAGCCTTTTCCCACGGCGTTGAGTCCGGAAGCCACTACCAGATAATTCACGGTCGATGTCGCGCTGCCGGACAGAGTATAGGTAATATCCCTGTATCCGAACGCTGTCATGGCATGGTTGGCGCTGCTGGTGTGGATGTTCAGATAATCGGCGCCGTCGCCTTCGGTCAGGGTCGCCACTTCAATGCCGAACGTGAACAACGCTATCGGGCGTCCGAGATCCAGCTGGTTCTTTGCCGCGGAATAGCTCAGCGAAGTCCCGCTCATGCACGAAGTATATGTGACCGAGTACCCGGCGCGCGTGACGTAAGTGCTGAGTCCCGTCCTGAACTGCGGGACCGTGGTGCCCTGCGCGGAGGGGTCGGTGCCCATGTCGGTATAAAGCTGTCCGACGACGGCGTCGGTCGCCGAGCCGGGCAGAGAATACATATACCTGGGTCCTATCGCCATTCCCGGAGTATAGCCCGCGATAAGATTGGCAGAATATCTGTCGTAATACTGAATGATGTTGGCTCCGGCTATGCAGGCGCACGCATAGGAATATCCGGCGACTTCCACGATATTGGGGAAACGCGCCGCCAAAGTATACTCGTTATCCGTCTTGTCCACGTAGGAAACCGTTTGGCTGGTGACGTTCAATACGCTGTCGGAGCCGAAGTACGCGTTTTCCGCCAGAGCCGCAACGGTTTCGGCGTCCACCGCTTCGCGCGTGTCGGCGGTGTAATAATTGCCGCCGTTATAAACCAGATACACCAGCGGTCTGACAAACACGTTCATGTCGCCGGGCAGAAACGGATACGGCTGCTCCCCGGAAAAGAACATTTCCGCCACTTCGTAGCCGCCGCGACCGGACTCCACCACCGCGGCGTACCCTTCTTCGCCGTAAAGCGAGAAAGAATACAGCGCGCCCAGCGCGTTCAGACCGATGTCGTACAGCGGCGTGCGGATGATCTCGGTGTCCAGAGGACCGCCGTAGTTTTCTCCCGCAAACGTCAGAAAGGCTTCGTCGAACGCCGCGTCCAGGGGATCGGCGGAAGCTTCTGCGGCGGATGCCGCCGTTAGCGGTATCGCCGCCGCGCCGAGAGAAACGGCAAAACAGACGATCAGCGTCAGAATAAGAACTTTTTTCATGTTTCCTCCAAAAAATTTATTTCGGGTCAGTCCCCGATTGTTTCCTTTCGTTTATCCAGCAGTTTTCCGATCTTTTTCAACGCGCGGCTGTGCTTCTTCCTGACGGCGGCGTGTTCGATCCTGAGTATTTCCGCTATTTCGCGCTGGTTGTATCCCTCCCAGTAAATCATTTCGATGATACGGAAAGACTCGTCGTCGAGTTTGTCCAGCGCGTCGTGCAGCTCCGCGAAGCCGTCCTCGCTCTCCAGCATATAAACGGCTTCGGGTTTGACGGTTTTTTCCTTCTTTTTGCCTTTCTTGGCGGCAAGCCTTTCGGCTTCCGCCATCATCCAGACAGTGGGTTTATGTATGTAATACTTGATTTCGACCAGAAACAACTGCAGGAACAGTTCTTTGGCAGCCGCCTCGGCAACGTCGATGTCGTACGAGCGGTTGAGATGCCACACTATACGGGGATAATAAAACGTGTATATTCTGTTTACCGACTTTTTGTCGTAACGGTACGTTTTTATAAGCCGGTTGAATTCTTTTACGTTCAAAATAACCCTCCGTATACCTTTACGCTTATGATTATAATACATGATTTCCCGTTTTGCCGTCTAATTTTTCAGACGGTTTAATTATTTACTTATTTTTATATAGCCGCTGGTAATACATAAAGCCAGGTTCCGTTCTGTTTTTTCTTAAAACGCAGCGTCTTTTTTATAAAATCGTGCAATCGGAACCTGCGCGAATTATTTTTGCGCTTCAGGCTGCGCCGAATGTGCGCCCCCGCTTGCTTTTTCGCGGTCAATTAATTAAAATAGACATACGGGTTTTCCCGGAGGTTACGATGAGTATCGAGGGCAGCGTTCAGACAATAATTTTCCGCTCCGAAGAAAGCGGCTATACGGTGATCGATTTCGCGACCGAAAGTCGTAGCGTCACCGTCGTCGGCTGCATGCCCGAGATCAGCGAAGGCGAATACCTCCGCTTCGAAGGGAAATGGGTGACGAACTCGCGCTACGGCGAACAGTTCAAAGCCGAAAGCGTCTCCTTCGTAGCCCCCACCGACCCCGAAAGCATCGTGCAGTATCTTTCGGGCGGACTGTTCGAAGGCGTGGGCGAAGCTACCGCCAGGAACATAGTCGCAAAATTCGGCGTGGCGACCATGGATATCATAGAAAAGGCTCCCGTAAGACTGACAGAGGTTACCGGGATCGGCAAATTGCGCGCGATGTCCATCGCGGAATCCTACAAAAGAAATTCCACGATGAAAAACGTAATGCTGTTTCTGCAGGGGCATTTTATACCTTTGAAGCTGGCGATAAAAATCTACGAACGCTACGGCGACGAGACCGAAAGGATAGTTACGGAAAACCCCTACCGGCTCTCCGCCGAAATAGACGGCATAGGCTTTTACAAGGCGGACAAGATCGCCGAAAACTTGGGCTTGGAGCGCGACTCCGAATTCCGTCTGGCGGCAGGGATAGCCGAGGCGCTGGCGGAGGCGGGCAGGCAGAGCGGACATACCGCGCTTAAGGAAGACGAACTTATCCGGCGCGCCGTAATGCTTTTGGAATGCGACGGCGAAAAGATCGCCGGGCTTTTGCCCAGAATGGTATTACGCGGCGAGATCGGCATGTATACGGCTCACGACGGCGAAAACGAGCCCGAAAAATATTTCGCGCTGAACGTCAACATCAATTCCGAAAGAGCCATCGCGGCGCGTCTCATGCGACTTGTCGGCGGCGTCGGAAAGGAAGAGGACGTATCGCGCGAGATCGACGTATTCGAGCGTACGAACGGCATTTATCTGGACAGCGCCCAGCGCGCGGCGGTGCAAAAGGCACTCAACTCGGGCGTTTCGGTCATCACGGGCGGTCCGGGAACGGGAAAAACCACTATCATAAAATGCATCCTGGAACTTGCCGCGGCAAAAGGCATGTCCTGTCTGCTGTCCGCGCCCACCGGGCGCGCGGCAAAGCGCCTGACAGAGGCGACCGGCGAGGAAGCCAAAACCGTACACCGGATGTTGGGACTGGATATGTCCTCCGGCAAACCCGTCTACCGCTATAACGAAAACAAGCCGCTTAACGCAGACGTCGTCGTGGTGGACGAAATAAGCATGGCGGACGTGTATATATTCTCGGCGCTGCTCAAGGCGATACCCGACGGCGCCAAGCTGATACTCGTAGGAGACAAGGATCAGCTCCCCAGCGTTTCGCCGGGCAATATCCTTGCGGACGTGATAGGATCTGGACTTGTCGGCGTAAGCACTCTCACGACCATTCACCGTCAGGAAGAAGGAAGCCTCATAGTCATCAACGCACACAGGATCAACGACGGCGAAATGCCTTTGATACATAACGACTCCAAGGACTTCTTTTTTGAAACCAAGTCCTCGCCCGAGGAGATACTGTCTGCCGTCGTTTCGCTGGTGACGACCAGGCTCCCCGGCTATTTTCACGTACCTCCCTCGCGTATTCAGGTGCTGGCTCCGCTCAAACGCAGTCCGGCGGGAGTCGAAGCGCTGAACCTCGCACTACAGCAGGCGTTGAATCCCGACGGCGAAAAACTGGGTGCCGGCACGCTGTTCCGTCTAGGCGACAAGGTAATGCATACCGTCAACGACTACGAACTGGAATGGCGGCGCGGTAGCGAAACGGGTACGGGCGTGTTTAACGGCGACGTCGGCTACATCACCGATATCGTGCGCGGCATGCTCACGGTGGAATTCGAGGACGGCAGAGTCGCCGAATATGACGCCGATCAGCGCGACAGCCTGATGCTCGCTTATGCCGTGAGCGTACATAAAAGCCAGGGCTCCGAATTTCCTATCGTGGTAATAGCTCTTACTCCTGGCGGAGGCGCGCTTTTGAACAGGAATCTGTTATACACCGCAGTCACGCGCGCTAAAAACGCCGTGGTGCTCGTCGGCACGGAAAGTACTTTAAAACGTATGGTAGACAACCGCAACGTCCAGGAAAGATATACTTTGTTAAAGGAGTTTCTATGGGAGACGGCAAAAAAAGCAAAATTGTTGAATTCCTGAAAAAGTCCTGTCTGAACTTTCTGGACGCGATGTTCCCGGCAGGATACACGTGTCTGGGATGCGGCAAGGAACTGCCGAGCCGGCTGCACGCCCGCGCGTTGTGCGACGAATGCACCGAATCGCTGCCTTTCAAAACGGGCAAATTGTGTTCCGTATGCGGCGCGGGCATATACGTGGGCACGCTTTGCCGGCATTGCTCGTATTCCCTGCCCGAATACGACAAAGCGTTCGCGCCATTTTTCTACGAAGGGCTGGCACGTAAATTCGTTCTCGACCTCAAAAGCCGCGGCAGAGAATATATCGCGGGATATATGGCGGAATACATGTATCTGTATTATTCCTCTCTCGGCGCCGAAGCCGACGTGATCACCGCCGTACCTTCCACCGGAAAAACGCTCAAACGGCGCGGATTCGACCACACCGCGCTGATTGCCGCAGCATTTTCCGAACGCTCAGGTATACCTTACGCCGTGCTCCTGGAAAGAGTGGCTCACCGTAAGGACCAGACCGAACTGAACTACTACGATAGATTCGCCGCCGTGCGCGGCTCTTTCGAGATCGCCGACTTAGCAAGAGCGGCAAACAAAACAATACTTTTGATAGACGACGTACTTACCACCGGAGCCACCGCTTCGGAATGCGCCGCCGTATTGAAAGCCGCAGGCGCAAAGCGCGTCAACGTACTGACTTTCGCAAGATGAAAAACTACCTTAACGATTCTCGGCTCAAACTGTCCTCGCTCCGTTGCCGGGACGACTATTACATTCTGGCATTCGAATCCAGCTGCGACGAAACCGCTGTTGCGGTTACCAAAGGTCGTGAAATAGTCTCCAATATTATCAGTTCTCAAATCGAGATACATAAGCGTTTCGGCGGCGTCGTGCCGGAGATCGCCTCCAGAAACCACGCTTTGCAGATAGACGCGCTGACCGAGGAAGCGCTTGAAAGCGCGGGTATAGAGTTAAAAGACGTTTCGGCTGTCGCCGTGACTTACGGTGCCGGGCTTTTGGGCGCGCTGCTTGTCGGCGTATCCTATGCCAAGGCTTTGGCGTACGCCGCGGATCTGCCGCTCATCGCCGTCAACCATATAAAGGGTCACGTCGCCGCGAACTTTATTTCCGCGCCCGAACTCGATCCTCCGTTCATCGCTCTCCTCGCAAGCGGAGGACACACCTATATCCTCTCGGTAAAGTCGATGTCGGATATGGAAATACTCGGCGCCACGCTGGACGACGCCGTGGGCGAGGCGTTCGACAAGGCGGCGAGGGTTTTGGGTCTCCCCTATCCGGGCGGTCCCGAAATAGAGCGCGCCGCCGCGGGCGGCAAACCGATCTATAAGTTGCCGCGCGCGTTCAAGGGCGAAAAGCGGCTGGACTTTTCGTTCAGCGGACTTAAGACGGCGCTGATAAACACCGTGCACGGCATGCGCCAGCGCGGCGAGGAATTTTCTCCCGCCGACGTGGCGTGTTCCTTCCAGACCGAAGCTGTCGGGGTGCTGGTGGACAACACCGCCGAGGCGGTCAGGCGTACGGGAATAAAAACGGTAGCGCTAGCCGGCGGCGTCGGCGCCAACACTTTGCTTCGCGAAACGCTTTCGGCGCGCGGCGAAAAGGAAGGCTTCGAGGTTCTGCTTCCGCCCAAAAAGCTTTGCACGGACAACGCGGCGATGATCGGAGTGGCGGCATACGAGATGATACGCGAAGGCGCCACTCCCGCTCCGCTTTCGCTCGACGCCGATCCGTCGCTGGAGTTGTAGCGTCGGAATTAGTATCTTGCACAAAAACTTTGGATAACGCGATTGCCAACGGCTTCGCTTTATGATAAAATTAACAAAGCGAAAATACGGAAGCGTATCGAAGTGGTCATAACGAGGCGGTCTTGAAAACCGTTTGGGTTCACGCCCACGGGGGTTCGAATCCCTCCGCTTCCGCCAAACAAATCCTAAATCGAACACCCGAATTCGGTTTAGGATTTTTTCTTACCACAAATACGGTGTTTCGCTT
>CALVZV010000064.1 GCA_944372665.1 uncultured Clostridia bacterium | reverse complement strand
GTCGCAAAGATCCGTGAAAAATTCAAAGATTATCCCGAAATCCTCGGCACCCACGATCTGATGGTGCACAGCTACGGACCCGGCAAGGTTTTCGCCACCATCCACGCCGAAGTCGACGCCTCCTCGGACGTAATGGTTTCGCACGACCTCATCGACAACATAGAACGCGATTTCCAAAGCGAAGACATATTCATGGTCATACACATGGATCCTATCGTAACTTCCGACCCCGACATAGCCGCGCTGCGTGACAAAGCGTACGAGGTACTGCAAAACGCCTACGGCGACAAGCTTTCGCTGCACGATTTCCGCTTGGTCAAGGGCATAACGCATACCAATGTGCTGTTCGACGCCGTAGTCCCTTTCGACGAAAAAATCACCGCGGACGATATTTCGAAGCTGCTTACGGAAAAAATCGATTGCGGCGGCGCCACCTATTATTACGTGGTCAATATCGACCGAAGCTACGTTTGACAAAATACCGTTGCGACACAAAATAAAGCGGCGCTTCGGCGCCGCTTTTTATTTGTAAACGCATTTACTCCGTAGCGTACTTGTTTTTCAGCGTCGAACTGAATCCGGAATTATAGTAATCGTTGTACGCCGGACTCGGCACCACCGCTTTGCTCACCGTGCAACCGGTGAAAGGATCGACCGAAGCGCGTTCGGGAGGAACGGAGGATGTAAAGTAAACCGTCACAGCGCCGCCGGTCTGGTACGCAAACGCCGTGCTGCCGACGCTTCTTACGGCGCCGATATGAAGCAGCGTGATCATATTGTTGCTGAACGCGCTCGCGCCTATTTCCGGATCGTTGCCAAGCCTTAAATCGACACTTGTCAGCGCCGAATACATGAACGCTTCGCCGCCGATCTTTTCCAGGCTTGCAGGAGAAACGAAACCGGTCAGCGAGGTGTATTTGAAAGCGAATTTCCCTATCGTTTTCAGATTCAGCCCGCTGACGTCGCCGGCATCATAATCACGTATAAAGTTATATCCGTCCACATAGGTCCATTTGACATCAGTCAGTTTCGTCGCGCCGTAAAACGCGTTGTCGGATATCCTTATTACGGAATCCGGCAGCCTGACCGTATAAATTGTGTCGGGAAGGTTGTCCGAAGCCGAATCCACGGTAACGTAGGATCCGATGTCGGTCACTTCGAAGGCTTTGCCGTAAGGATCGAATACGGTATGCGGCACGGTGACCTCGCGCTCCCCCGAAAACAGATACGTCACTTTGGCAAATCCGGAGGAGGCGCTCACTTCGATGTTTCCGTCCGCGTCAACGGGTTCGAACACGTAACCCTCGTTTTTATTTATATACTCGTAGGCAAGTATCGGCGTACTCGAGTCTTTCCAGCCTTCGGCGTTCCTGAACGCGCTGATCTTCGCGGTTTTGACGTAAAAGCGCGCGTTACGACCCACCGTATCGCCGCCGTCCAGTATCCCCGGCGAAACGTATTTCGGCACTTTGTCGCTCAATATATATATCGAAACGATATCGGTATTTCCGTAAAACGGCGCTTTGCCGTAAACCGACAGGCTGTAAAAAGTTATTTCCGTCATCGCGCTTTCCTGGAAACACCAGTTTCCGATGCTGACAAGTTCGGAAGCGCTGCCGAAAGTTACCGACTGCAGCGGCGCGTTCGCGAACGCCGAAGCGCCTATATATTGCAGGCTGTCGGGCATGGTCAGCGCTTTCAGCTGCGGCATTCCGTAATTGGAGCCGGACACGTTCTCGCTAGAAAAAGCTTTCGAGCCGATTATTCTTAACCCTGCCGTCAGCGTCAGACCGGTATTGCCGGAAGCCGTTTTCAGCTTGTGGCAGTTGTAAAACATATAATCGGAAATAACTTCAAGTCCGCCCTGCTTGGCGTCGACGATGTTGCCTTTGTCGTCGAAAGTATAGCCTGTTATCACCGTTTCGAGCGCCGACGAATCGCGGAACACGCCTTCGCCTGTCTGATATTCCGTAAAATCGTAACCGTCGTCGTCTGCTTCGGGCATGATCCCCGTGTTCAGCTTTGTGCCGGAAGGAATGTACACCGCCTTGAAAAGGCTGTTCTCGAACGCACTGTCACCCAGATACCTGACGTTCCGAGGCAGGAACAGCGACAGCTGAAAAGTGCTTATCACGCTGGAACCGGCAGTCTGGAACACGGTATTGAAACCTGTGCCGCTGAAAGCGTAATCGTCTATGACCTCCAGCGTCAGAGGCAGCTCCGCCGATTTTCCGAGATACCCCAGCGATATGAGCCCCGCGTTCAGGAATGCCGCGTAACCTATTTCGGTGACGCCCTTCATTATCACGGTGACCCTGGCGGCGCCGTAGAACGCGTACTCGCCTATACGTTTTACGGTGTCGGCAAGTATGAATGTCTTTCCCGCGCCTGCGGACGCAAACGCCCTGTCTCCGATAGCCGTTACGGGCAGTCCGTCCAGTTCGGCCGGGATATTGATGGAGTTAGACGTCTGTTTTCCCTCTTCCGTCAACCCCGTTATCGTTATTTCCTCGCCGTCGGAAGTGTATTTGAATGCGCGCGCGTACCTGGCATAAAAGGTCACGTCGTGATAATAAACATAGTTTTCGGCAACGACTTTTTCACCGCCTTCCGCTTCCGTATACCAGCCCGTGAATATCAGGTCGGGATGCCCGTAAACAAGGTCGTCGTTCATATCCGAATCGGACGGAAGCGGCAGCTTTGCCATATAATTGACCTTTTTAACGACGGTTTTATTATCGGTATCCGCTTCCGACATATCCAGCGTCAGTTCGAAATCGGGATCGATCATGACGGTCACGGAATTGTTTTTGATGTTTTTCAGGTGTCTGGTCTCGTCGCCGACGGAGTATACTATTTCCGTCAGGGAATAAGTGTAGCTTTCGCTGTCGGGAGAAACAGTAATATTGTTTATGTATATATCGTTTTCAGAGCTCCCATTACCGAAATCCTCGGCATTTATCGTTTTTCCGTTTATAACGATATAGGAAATCGGACATTTGTCGCGGTTCTCCAATCTGATACGCAGATCGAACAGCTCGACCTCGTCGTTCCTGACGTCCAGGCACACGTTATGCTCCGTATCTCCGTTGAATGCGTTGTTATGCGGCAGAACAAGGATCTCCTGCAGCGAAACGCTGCCGCGAGACGAGGTATCGCCTGTGCCGCCGGAGCCGTTGCCCCCGCACGCCGCCAGCACGAATGCAACGGCAAAACATAAAACTGTAACTATGAAAACTATCGTCCTTTTCATTTTTTCAGTTTTTCCCTTTCTTTTTTTTGATTGCAACGATGACGACGGCAACTATGCCTGCCGCAGCAAGCGCGGAGCCTACAGAAGCGCCGACGATTATAAGAGTTTTTTGGGTTTTATCGTCGATATCGACGTTGACTTTGCCGCCGCCCGACTGAGAACCGCCCGGCTTGGCGTCACCGCCGCCCGACGGCTTTTCGTCGGTGTCGGGTTCGGCAGCATCCGCCTCGGCAACATCCACGGAAAGCGTCACCGAATATACCGTAACGCCGTTGATCCTCAGCTCCAGCAGCTGATCCGTGCAGTCCTCCGTAAATACGTAAGTACCTTTCGGATACTCCGATATGACGCCGTTGACATACAGTTCGGCTTCCCTTCCCCATTCCTTCGGCAGTTGGAGAGTTATGACATAGGAATCGTTTTGGGTGACTAACAATCCGTTTTCGGGTATCGGTTCGGAAGTTTCCGGATTTTTGATTTCAATGCCGGACACATCCGCGCAGGCGTTTATGGTATATGTGAACGTCACGCTTTCGAAGTTTGAAGACATCGGCGTGAACACGGCAGTCAGCACGTTCTCGCCCAGGCAAAGCAGCACGTTCTCGTCTGCAAGCGCGCAGCTGCCCTCTACGGGAGAGCCGTTAAACGCCGCGCTGACGCCTACGATATCCGCGTCGCCGAGGATGTATCCGGAAGCATACTTCGTTTCGCGTTCGGTGCCGTACATTTCCGCCCTTGCCGGCGCAATAGTCAGAACGGCGTTTGTTTCGAACGTGTTATAGCCCGGCGCTTCAACCGTGATTGTCACTTCGTACCGTCCGGCATCGGCTGGCGTCACGCTCCTGGAAACTTCGGCTATGGCAGGCAGCGCGTTTTCGTTTATCAGCGGAATGCTGACCGCTGCGCCGGTATAGACGACCAGGACGTCCCTGACCTCGGGCACGGGATCGAAATCCCTGAACACGGCTGTCAGTTCGGGTCCGCCGCCTGTTTTGACAAGCGCATAGTTGTCCTTTGCCGCGCCGGCGAAACTGAGTTCCACATAATACGATCTTTGTATAAGCGGCTCGAATTTGTCGCTAAGCGTGAACACGCTGACCAGGTTTGCAAAATCCGACGTCAGCGGTTCTGAACCTGCCTCGTAAACCACTGTATAGCTGTCGGGCGGCGCGGTATCCGAATATATCGTCACGGGAGTTACGGAATAACGCACTTGCCTGGGAGCGATCGAAAACTCGAACTCGGAATTGCCCTGCTTTATCACATACCTGTCGGCGCTGATCCCGTCAAGCTCCGCCGCCACGATATGTTCACCTGCCGAAACGCCGTCGCCCAGCACGTATTCGAAAACGAAAACAGGCGCGTTTGCCGCGCAATTTAAAATATATGTGCGCGTCAGCGCCCTAAAATCGACGCCTTTGCCGTCGTAAGTCGCCGACGGATAGTGCTCCGCAAAGTATTTTTCCCACAATACGGTTATTTCGCGCGGAGCGACGATCACCTTGTCCTCTCCGTTACTGACATTGAATTTGACCGTCACTACCGACGAAACCGTAAGCGGATCGACCGAAACGACGTCATAAGCGCCGGGTTCGGGTGACGAAGCCGTATTGTGGCTTATCCTGAGGACGACTTTCTTTTCAAACTGAGCTCCGCCCAGTTCGTAACTTACCTGAGCCGTGATATACGATGACGCTCCCGCGGCGAAAGATACCGAGCCGTACTCGACGGTATATAGGAGCTCCGAAAAATCCAGCGTTATTTCCGCCGGCACCACCGTCAGGCTGACAGAAGCCGAAATATCGTAACGGTCGTCACCGCCGACAATCAACTCGTAAGTGCCGGGCAGCATTACCGCGCCGCTGCCGGACACGGACAGCGAGAACCCGGGAACATATCCGACGACGTATTGCGACGCATCCAGCACGCCGTTTGCCTCCATGGCGGCGATCAGATCGTCGGAAGAATACTCTTTTTCCGTATAACCCAGCGTAAAGTTGTCGTATTTTACGGAAAGCGGTTTCTTGGAAAGAACGAAGGAACCGAACGAAGCGGTCTTTGAGGTGTAGTTCACCGAGTCCTTGGGGGTGACTTCCAGCGTGATCTCCGTCAGCCTTGCAGGTACGGAAACTTCTATATAAAAATTTGAAGAAACCGTCGGAACTCCGTTGATTTTGTAACTGAACGAAACGGTATACCTGTTGGATGAGGCAAAAAAACCGTCTGCGACTGCGCAAATGATATAGCTCTTGCCGTCGAAAGTATATGCGTTGTGCTCCGCAATGCTCCCCTCGCAGGTTGAGCCGACGGACGTAGCGTAATATACCTCCAGATCTAGGCTCGGCGTTGCTTTCCCGATAACGAATTCGAATTCGCCCTCAAAGGCTTCGTAGTTTTCGGATTCTTGAATGCTGACGAACAGCACGTATTTTTCTCCGGCGGCAGAGGCGTTCACGGGCGCGGAATCCAGATACGCGTTAGTGCCGTCCGCTTTTTTAAGTCCGTACTGCGGATACCCTTCTGCAAAGACCATGTCCTCGGCAGCGCCGGTGTATTCTATCACCACGGGAGAGCCGTTATATACGTAGCTGTCTATGATTCCCAGGGTATCCCTGTATTTTTTCCCCACGCTGAGCGTGCCGTTATTGACAGCCCCAAAGCTGAAATTGCCGGGTTCGGAAAGCGCTTCAAACACGATGGCGTACTCACGGTTCGCCTCTCCGCCGGGCGAGTAATCGCAGCTTAGAGCGTAATGCGTGCCTTTTATTATCTGCGCCTGCAATTCGGTATCCGGCAATGCACCGCCCGAGTACGAACGGAACGTGACGGCGTATTCGGGCGCCTCTGCGCCGTATTGGATCGAATAACTGTTTACGTTCACCGTCAGAGCGCATTTCGATATTATGACCTTGGTAGAGAGCACGATGCCGGAACAGTCGTAATATGCCGGCGAAACCGCCGTGATCTTTAAATACATCGAGTACTTTCCCGCATCGGTAAACGCGGGCGGCGCGGCGTATGCGACGTCGTTATAGGTATACTGCAAGGTAAAAACGTATGCGTTCGGGTCGCCCTCGGTCAAGCCGATCTTAGAAGTATCCGCCGCAGCGTATAACGGCGTGCCGTCGTAAGTTTTAGAATACTCGTTTTTCAGCGCCGCCGCAAGCTCATCCGTACCAAGAGAGCGAGGAAGCACCTTAAACGAAGACGCAAACACGGTATCGATATAGTTGTCGTTGGATACGTTTGGCTTAAGACGCGGCGTGACCGTATAGTTACCCGGAGGCGAAAAACGGCTGTAACCCGTGTCGTAAGTGTAATCGGAATTTAAGTTGATATTGGGATGCGCGTCGCCGTAATAGATCTGGTTTATCGTTCCGGGCGAAATCGTCCTTTGCGCGCGGAGAACGTAATAAGTGACCGGAAATACGCTTTCCGCATTATACCCCGGCGCGCTGACGGTAAGCCTGAGAGTATATATGCCTGCGTCGCCGATCGCGCCGGGAGAAGAGAATACACCCGAATAGGTTTGGAAATATACTATCGAATACGACACCGTCGCCTGCGGATACGGAAAATTCTCAAACGAAAATACCGGAGTTATTTCGTTTACGTTAGCGTTGTATACGGGCGCACCCGTCTCCGAAAGTCCGTCCTTGTCGTTATAATCCGATTTTACCGTATAATCGGCTACGTCTATGCCGAAAGAACCCGTTTCCACCGTATACCGGATTTCGATCTTAGTCGCATTGGCGGTTAAGGTTTGCGGAACGGATAAGGTAACGATATATTCCCCGACGTCTTTGATGCCGTCAAGACTTTGACCGTCGGCGCCTGTCACGCTCATTTCCACGCCCGAATATCCGAAAAGGTTTTGAGGATCGGGCTCAAGCCCCAGCTTCTCCAGCCTCAGCGAAATGTCCGTGGCATCGATAACGTAAGATATCTTGCTGAAATCGTACAGATATTCGACTATCATGCCGTGCAGGGTCCATACCGAAGCGAACCCCTCCTCGGTGCTGCCGACCAGCAGTCCGCTCAGCGTTACGTCGATAAGATATCTGCCCTCTTCGTCCATGCGGTTTAGCGTGTAAACCGTTTCGACTTCGGTGCTGAAAGCGACGAACGAATCGGTTACCGCGGTACCTGCCTGATTATACCATTCGAACGAATCGAAATCCGTTTCCGAGGTAATATATGTCCTGAATACTTCGGCGACGGCGCTCCTCGACAAGGAGGATCCTTCGAGCTCAGTGTTTCCGTTCCCGTCGGTGAAATAATGCGTTATCGCCGCGCTTCCTTTACCGTAGGTATGTCCTTTTTCGGATACGGTTATTACGGGCGTGCCATTATATACCAGCCTCTCGGAAGCTATGACGGGAACGATGCAGTCGGTTCCCTGCGCCACCGCAAAGCCTGCCGCCCCGTAACTCCAGCCTGCGGAGGAAAGTATTCCGTTATATGTTTTGCCCGGCGTCGCGGCTACGTACTCGGCTACGTTCTCGTAAGTAGCCTTAACGCTGCCCCCGACGGATGCGGTTACGTTTTCCGCATTCCATATACCGTTGACCTGATATGAGCCGGAAATATAGATATCCG
>CALVZV010000063.1 GCA_944372665.1 uncultured Clostridia bacterium | reverse complement strand
GGCATGGGATATTGCGGCAAGCGCAATATCGAAGAACTCAGGACGGGTTCTGAATTTATAAAGATTACCGGCGCGTCGCTGATCGAAAGCCATCCGCACGATATCTCCATAACCAAGGAATCCCCGAACTACTCACCCAAAAATTAATTTATCCGTATCATGAGAAAGAACGTCGTTCTGGTACTCGATTTCGGCGGACAGTACAATCAGCTGATCGTCCGCCGTATACGCGATATGGGAGTTTATTCCGAACTTATCCCGTATTCCACCGAAGTCGAAAAGATCCTTTCTTTTTCGCCGTCGGGCATTGTTCTGACAGGCGGTCCCAATTCCGTCTTCAGTAAAGAATCTTTAATAATGGATCCCCGGATACTGGATCTCGGTATCCCTGTTCTCGGAATCTGTTACGGCGCTCAGCTTATTGCACATCTTAAGGGCGGCGAAGTCAAACACGCCCCTACAAAGGAATACGGCAAGTGCCCCATGCGCGCGCTGCCCTCTCCCCTGTTCAAGGGGATACCCGAAAAAAGCACGGTATGGATGTCGCATACCGACTATGTCGCCGTACCTCCCGACGGGTACGCGGTCATAGCGGATACCGACACCTGCCCCGTCGCGGCTTTTGAAGACGCAGTTCACACCGTCTACGGCGTACAGTTCCATCCCGAAGTCGTACATACCGAATACGGCAACCAGATACTGAGGAATTTCCTTTACGAGATCTGCCGCGCCGAAGGTAATTGGAACATGTCGAATTTTATAGGCGACATGGTGGACAGGATCCGCGCCAAGGTCGGCGACAGAAAAGTGCTGCTCGCCATGAGCGGCGGCGTCGATTCGGCGGTAGCGGCAACACTGATGCATAAAGCCATCGGCAAAAACCTTAAATGCGTGCTTGTCGATCACGGTCTGATGCGTAAAGGCGAGGCAGACGAAGTCGTCGCCGTTTTCCGCGACGGACTGGGCATGAATCTGGAAAAGATAGACGCTTCGGAAAGATTTCTGAAAAAGCTGGAGGGCGTGACCGATCCCGAAAGCAAGCGCAAGATCATCGGCGCGGAATTTATAAGAGTATTCGAGGATTACGGAAAAACGCTCGGCAAGGTGGGTTTTCTGGCGCAGGGCACGATATACCCCGACGTCATAGAATCCGGGTTCGGCAAGGCGGCGCTGATAAAATCGCACCACAACGTAGGCGGACTGCCGGGAGTCATAGATTTCGACGAAATAATCGAACCGCTGCGTGACCTGTTCAAGGACGAGGTCAGAAAAGTCGGTCTGGAGCTGGGGCTGGACAAAAAAATTGTCATGCGCCAGCCTTTCCCCGGTCCCGGACTTGCCGTTAGAGTTTTAGGCGCGGTAACGCGCGAAAAGCTGGAGATACTGCGCGAAGCCGACGCGATAATGCGCGAAGAAATAGCTTTCAACGGTCTGGACGGAGATATATGGCAATATTTCGCCGTTCTGACGGATATGCGGAGCGTGGGCGTCATGGGCGATATGCGCACATACGATTATACCGTTGCTCTCCGCGCCGTCAACAGCGTTGACGCCATGTCCGCAGACTGGGCGAGGATACCCTACGAAGTGCTGGCGAAAATATCAACGAGGATAGTAAACGAAGTGAACGGCGTTAACCGCGTTGTATACGACATAACCTCAAAACCGCCTGCCACCATAGAATGGGAATAAATCGATCGTTACCCGTCGCCGCCGGAAAGGCGGCGTTTTTCTATCCGCAGGATACTAACGCGTTAAAATAGTCCTGGCATAAAAAAAGCCCGCCTCACGGCGGGCTTTTCAAATAAGTTTTAGTCGTTATAATCGTCCAGGTCGTCGATATCTTTCTTCTTCGCCTCGAGCTTGCGGTTAAACTCTTTCTTCTTGGCGCGTTCTTCGAGATCGGTCGGTACTTTGCTCTCGACTTTGGTCTTCTTGAGTTTCTTCTTGACCTTGTCTTTGAGCTTTCTGTACGTCAGCACGATTATTACCGCGATGATGATAACGCCTATCAGTACCGAGGATACGATCAACCAGACCTGCGGATTGACTTTGCCGTTTTCGCCGTCGCCGTCTTTATCGCCATCGTCGGGGTCTTCGGGTTCCTCGGGCTCGGCTTCCTTGACGTATCCGGCTTCGGTCTTTAAGGTAGTGCCGGCTTCGACTCTTGCCATATATTCCGCATATTCGGCGGGAGCTTCCCCGTCGGCAGCCTCATCCATTTTCTCTATTGTCAGATTATCGATAAGCGCGATGCCGCTTACGAAATTCTGGACTCTGTCGGCGTCGCCCAGGGCGTCGTTGGAGCCGAGGTTGAAATACAGATACGCCGATACCGAAGACGCGCTGGCGTTATGGAAATAGAACGTATAAGTTTCGTACTCGTTTCCTGTCGTCGCCTCCAGCGGCAGGGACTGCCAGTATCCGTTAGAATTGTCGTACACGAACCTGAATTCGGAGTTCTCGGCGTCGCCCAGCGCCAGATATTTGGCCTGGAAAGTTATCTTGTAATAGCTTTCGGAGCTGAACGAGAAGCTGGAAGACGACTGGAAGTACTGTCCGCTGGGAGCGGCGATATTCGCCATCATCAGCACCATTCTGTCGTTTGCGTCCGCGCCGCCCTGCAGGAACGCCTTAAGCGTATCTGTGGTCCAGCCGCTTTCGTCGAACGCGCTGCCTGCAAGCAGATAGTCCACGAACGAACTGTCGCCGAAATGCGCGTTCCTGTCGTAAACGCCGTTGAGCGAAGTGGGTTCGTCGTCGTCGCCCGTTTCGGCGGAAGACGAATTATAGTGGTCAAACGAAGCGGGATCGTTGCCCTGGTAGATCTCGTCCTCGTCGCGTTCGTCGAAGTTGTCGAAGGAGTCCGTTCTTCTGACGATCAGTTTGAAGATATATTCGTTGTCGAAGAAGCTTCCCGTCTCCGCCCTGTCGCTGAGGCGGAACATGTCTTCGTAGCTGACGGTGCCTGCTGCTTCGTCCTTGCTGAGCCTGTACTCGCGTGCCGAGAGCAGCTCGACTTTGAGCTCGGCTTCGGTCATCGTGTTGAAATCCTCGTCGGAATACACTATGCCGTAGGTTTCGAGTTCCGTCCTGAGAGCGTCTTTATCAAGCGAATCGGGATCCTTAACGCCGTAAACCAGCATGTTATAAGTGCTCTCGTCGATACTGGTCATATATACGTCGTCGAAATACACCGTGCCGCTGGACAAACCGTAGGAAACCTCGACGGTATCCTCGCCGCTTCCCAGCACGCGGGTGTTCTCGGCATATTTGTTACCCAGATAAAGCTCTATCTTGGCACTGACGGAGCTCATGCCGGTAGACACGTACAGGTCAAAGCGCTTCCATACGCCTCCCGTACTGATATTGACGTAACCTTCGTATCTGCCGTTGTTTTCCTCGTCGTAACCGAAGTATCCGGTGTTGATGCTGAGCGCGTTGGCGGTGTTCTGAAGCGTGACCGAAGCAAGCGCGTTCCCTACCGTCTTGACCCATACGCTGACGCGGTAATAGGAATTCGCGCTGAAGCTGGTGGAAGCGCTCTGATATCCTGCATAGGTTTCGTAACCGGACGAGATCATCAGCAGGTTCTCGGAAGCTGTGGAGCGGTAAGGATGGTTTACGGTGGCGACGTCCTCGGAATAAATGTTCTCGATGACCTTTACGCCTTCCTCCATATAGTTTTTATAGTTCACGATGCCCGATTTGAAGGAATCGAAAACCGGGGTGACGTCGTCGGTGTATTTGCCGGGCTGGGTATTGGAGCCGGAACCGGAAGCTACGTCGCCAGTTTCGGCGGAACGCGCCGTGGAAGCGGGAGAAATATAGATCTTTCCGTCTATCACGGCAACCGCGCGCACATAGAAATCTTTTTTCGCTACCGGAATGTCATAGGTGTAATTTAGTTCGCCCTTGTCGTCCTCTGTAACCGAATCGGCAGCTATATAGGCTACCACCACGCCGTCCCTGGTTTCGTTACCGTCGACAAAATCGTTCATGAAAACGTAATATCCGGTGGTCACTCCGGGATTGACGCCCTTCCATGTCAGATCTCCCGACGTTTCAGTGACTGTGGGAGCGGTCAGCGGGCTGACGGGAGTGGACTCCGTCCACGTGCCGGGATCCGCAACGCCTTTAAGGTTGCCGTCCTTGTCGAAAAGCTCCTCGTAAACGTCGTCGTCGAAATTGTCCGTGGAAATACCGGAGAAATTGCCGTTGGTGACGGAGCCGTAAGAGCTGCTGGAAGACAGGGACGCTTTCTTGGTATACGTTCCCGTGGACGCGTCGTTATATTCGGTATAAGTTACCTCACCGAACGTGAACGCGGTCAGATAGATCGTGCCCTTGGCGTGATTTTCGGGTGTGAAAATATCGCCCGAACCGAACGTGACCACGATGTACAGTTCGTTGGAATCGACGGCGCCTGCCATAAACAGCACCGAAAGTTCGGTCCAGTCGTCGAGCTGCCCTATCCCGGACACGCTGGCGGAGGAGTTGACCGCCGCGTCGGTTGCGGCGTCGTAGACCGAAATGCCGAAGGTGGAATCGGTCAGTCCTACGGTCTTGACCCACATCGACAGCCTGTAGAAGTGGTTGGGCTGCAAAGTCAGGAACGCTTTTTCGTCGGAGCCTTCTGCGGGAGCAGCGGGTTTGAAGTATAACGTGGAAGCTGTATAGTCGTTATGGCGTACCATCACCACGTTGAATTCGCTGCCGCCCACGCTGAACGCGCCCATTGGAGCAACTCCCGAAAGCGCGGGGTCTTCCGATGCGGCGCTGCCGTTAGCGAAAGCGTAGCTGAGCGTGCCTATCGAAACGAGTTCGTCGGAGCTGCGGTCGTCCGCCTTGGCATAATACCACTGTTTGGTATCGTCCGTATCCAGCGCGACATAATCCTCCGTCTGCGCGGCGGTAAGTCCGAATCCCTCGTAATCGCCGCTTTCGATGACGGAAATCTCCTGGAAGGTTTCGGAAGCTATTTCGCCGGCAGTGGCTTTACGGATAGTCAGATTGTCGAAGAAGCATCCGCCCGGATACAGGGTATCGGCGCCCCATTCGCCTTCGCCGTACCACAGCTCAAGCTGCATTTTGCGGTCGGCAAGCGCGTTGCCCTGAACGTACATCTTCAGTTCCGTCCATTCGCCCTGAACGCCGCCGTAAACGTCATCGACGTCGGCGCCCGAAAGGCGCAGCGTGGCTTTGGGTGCGGTGTCGGGATCTTCCGCTTTGGAGTTGCCGGGCAGGTATTCGCAATATTTTTTCCAGGCGACGAGGTCTTCCTCGTATTCGATATAGTCGGAAGAAGTGCGGTATGCGTGATATTTCTCGTAGAATTCTTTATACTCGGCGTCGTAATCGCTTTCGCCCTCTTCCAAGGGTTTGTCGCCGTTATTGTATTTAACGATCCACTCATCGTAAAGACGTTTGGCTTCCTCGTACCGTTCCTCTGCGGTCATGCCGCCTTCGATATCGGAATAGTCTTTCAGTTCGGGATAATTATCGTCTTCGGGCGGTTGAGGCTCGTCTATTTCGGGAACCCAGATATAGACCCATACCGAGACGACGTAATATTGTTTGGACTCGATAAGGAATTCGTAATCGGAGGTGTATCCCGCGCCGGAAATGGCATTATTTATATGGTATATCAGCAACGCTTCGCTGTCGGCGGAGGAACCGGGGAGCGCTTTGAACTCTCCCGTCTTCAGATCGTAAAAATCTTCCGCGTCGGGAGCGACGAAAGATGTGCTGAGTTTGTGGAACATGTCCACGGGCTTCAGGCTGCCGGAGTCGTCGTAAACATAGTCGCCCGTTTCGGAATCGGTTTCGAAGGTGTACAGCTTGGAGAGGTCGAAAATACCTCTCGGGTCGGTGGAATATGACAGATAGCTGTTGGAGATAGTGCCGTATACAGGGAATCCGTCGCTGTCCTTAAGATCTTTTTTGCCCAGCACCCAGGTGTAGTTCAGCGCGTCGCCCACCTTGGTGGTATCGAACACTCTGGTATAAGAGGTCGAAGTGGTGCTGGCGTCATACTCTCTGTATGCGGTGAAGTTAGGGTCGGGATAAACGAAACTTATGACCGTCATTTTGCCGCTAAACGTCTCGCCGGTTATGATATTGGAGGCAAGACCTTCGTAGCGCTGGTCGTATTCGGCGCTCACGTCGGAAGCGTTATACGCCGCTTTGATATCGGCGAAAGCCTTTTCGTATTCGGCGCAAACGCCGTTTTCCACGGAAAGCTCCTCAAGGATCACGTTATCGAAAAACACAGTGCCTTTGGCAAGATACGGATTGACGGTATCGGGATAATAAGGATTCTGGTTGGAAGAGCTGCCCATCTGATCGGGACCGTGTCCGAGCCACAGCTCTATACTGATTTTGCGGTCCTCGAAGTCGGAACCCTCGATATATACTTCGTAAGTCTGCCACGCCTGGTCGGTGTCGATGGAGAGATATTCCACGAACGCGTCGCCGCGCACCACTATCGCCGCGCCCGAATATTCGTTGCCGTCGGCGTCGAGAATGTGCGTCCATACGTCTACGGACAATTTATAATATTTACCTTTTTTAACGGTAGGATCGGTGCTCGCGGAAAAGAATATCGAACCGGCGTCCTCCTCCTCGTTCATGGAAATGACCAAGGCGTTGGTATCGGTATATTTGCTGGAGGCGTCGCGCGGAGTATTGGGAGCGACTCCGGGATTTCCCAACGTCGCGTTTATACCGCTCTTGTTCTCGGAATAAACTTCTTCGCTAAGATCGACAACGCCGCATTCGAGTCCATGAGCGGAGCTTGACCACGAACCGTCGGACGAGGAAAGCGCCCAGCCGGTGACGTTGGTCTTGATATACGCGGTAGACGTACCCGTGGCGTTGGCGAAGGTGCCGTTGGATATCAGCGCGCCGTCGGAAACGGCAGAATCTTCTTTGTCGTTCGTGCCGGAGCCGCCCTCCTCGCCCGGAGGATCGCAGGCAACCATGATCAGCATGCTGAAAACAAGCAGCGCCGCAAGAAGCAATGTCAGTAGTTTTTTGGATTTTTTCATTTAACCACCATTTCGTTTTTTTTGACGGGCACGGAGCCCGTAAGTATTTACAATCTTACCACAACGCACAATTAAAAACAAGGATTTGACGTGAACATTTCCAAAATTTCTTTAGAACACGCGCGCATAGTATAGGTATTGACTCGCACGCGAAAAAAATCCGGAAAATTGATAAAAATCACTTGCGCGCGCGACCCTTTTTTTAGTAGTATATTTGCATATTTTTAAAGGAGAAAACCAAAATGAACACTTATGCTCAATCTGTTCTGGATCAACTGAAAAAGCGTTTTCCCACTCAAAAGGAGTTTCTGCAGGCGGCAACCGAAATAATCGACTCCTTGTCGCTGGTTTTCGACAGGCACCCCGAATACGAAAAAGCGGGAATTCTCGAAAGGTTCGTGGAACCCGAAAGACAAATCAACTTCCGCGTTACGTGGATCGACGACGCGGGCAAGGTACAGGTAAATACCGGCTACCGCGTTCAATATTCCTCGGCGATCGGACCCTACAAAGGCGGTCTCAGATTCCACCCCTCCGTCAACAACTCCATAATGAAATTCCTTGGGCTTGAGCAGATCCTCAAAAACTCTCTTACCGGAATGCCCATCGGCGGCGCCAAGGGCGGCAGCGATTTCGACCCCAAAGGCAAATCCGACAACGAAGTCATGCGTTTCTGCCAGGCGTTCATGCAGGAGCTTTACCGCCACATCGGCGCCGATACCGACGTGCCCGCAGGCGATATCGGCGTGGGAGCGAGGGAGATCGGATATCTGTACGGCTGCTACAAAAAACTTGCCAACAACAACGGTTGCGCTCTGACCGGCAGAGGAGTGCCCTACGGCGGTTCGCTGGTCAGAACGGAAGCCACCGGCTACGGTCTTATCTATTTCGCCAACGAAATGCTGAAGACTAAAAACGAATCCTTCGCCGGCAAGCGCGTGGTAATTTCGGGATCGGGCAACGTCGCTATCTACGCGAACGAAAAAGCCACCCTGCTGGGCGCCAAAGTCGTCGCAATGTCCGATTCCGACGGCTATATCGTCGACGAACGCGGCATCGACCTTGCCCTGATTAAGAAGCTGAAAGAAGTCGAAAGAAAGAGAATATCCGAATATACCAAGGTTTATCCGAACGCCGTGTATACCAAAAACTGCAAGGATATATGGAGCGTCAAATGCGATATAGCTCTCCCCTGCGCCACCCAGAACGAGCTTAATCTGGATTCGGCCAAGCTGCTTGTGAAGAACGGCTGCATCTGCGTGGCTGAAGGCGCCAACATGCCCACCACTTTGGACGCCATCAAATATCTGCAGGAAAACAAAGTGCTGTTCGGACCGGCAAAAGCCGCCAACGCGGGCGGCGTTGCGACCAGCGCTCTCGAAATGGCTCAGTCCTCTCAAAGAATGTACTGGACCTTCGAAGAAGTCGACAAGGAACTCGAAGGCATAATGAAAAATATTTTCAAACTGTGCGACGAAGCTGCAAAAGAATACGACTGCCCCGGAAACTACGTTATCGGCGCGAACATCGCGGGCTTTAAACGCGTTGCGGAAAGCATGCTCGCCTA
>CALVZV010000062.1 GCA_944372665.1 uncultured Clostridia bacterium | reverse complement strand
CTATGTGCTGAGTGTTGAAAAATTATATTTCGAAGTCGCAGAAAACAGATAATAAAGAGGAGAACGTCTATGAAAAATCAACCTAAAACAATCGACCGCGCGGCGCTCGCAAAGGGAATCAGGATCGCCTGCGGCATAATAGCGCTCGCGTATTTCGCGCTGCTTATTGCGGGAAAATGGATTTTTAAAGAAAACAATGCGTTTTACTTAGGGATCAATATTTTCCTGGGTTCGGGCGGCGAACCTGACAAATGGCTCAGATCGCTTTCCTACGTGATATTCCTTCTGAGTCTGTCCTATGTCATCCGCCTGATACTGAAGCAGTTTTCGCGCCTGCTTGACAAGGGCAAAGCGTTCGTCGACCTGATTTGCAGCTTTATAAAATATATCGCGGTGATCGCCCTGATCTTCGCGGTGCTCAGCGTGTGGGGCGTCAACACGGCGGCGCTGCTGGCAGGTATCGGAATCCTGAGTCTTATCGTCGGTCTCGGCGCGCAACCGCTTATCGAAGACATAATCGCGGGGCTGTTCATCGTGTTCGAGCACGTGTTCGACGTGGGCGACATAATAGTCGTGGACGGCTTCCGCGGCACGGTCAAGGAGATAGGCATACGCACCACCCGGATAGAGGACGCGGGCGGCGACGTCAAGGTCGTCAACAATTCCGACATCCGCACCCTCGTCAACATGACCAGCCAGCTTTCGCTTGCCATATCCGAAGTCGACATCGAGTACGGTGAGTCGCTGGAGAGGGTGGAACTGGTAATAAAGGAAAACCTGGAGAACATCAAAAAGAACGTGCCCGACATCGCGGAAGGTCCGTTTTATATGGGCGTTTCCAAGCTGGGTGCTTCGGGCGTGACGCTGCGTTTCACGGCAAAATGCCCCGAAATGCAGAAATTCCAGGTCGAAAGGGATATGAACAGGCAGCTAAAACTGATGTTCGACAACAACGACATCAATATTCCTTTCACCCAGGTCGTCATACACGAACCGACCGTTTTCAAAAAGAGCAGCCCCGGCTCCGGCGACGCCAAGCGTTTCGTGGACGAGCAGCGCGTTCTGACTAAGGGCTTCGGCTCCGACGAGGACCAGACCTGATCACGGCGCGTTAATAGGGCGGAACAGCCGCCCGAAACGTCAAAATCTTCATAAAAAATCCATTTACGGGCAGCGCAGGCGTTTTAATTCGTAAAAAGGCGAATATTCGCGCCGTTTAAAGCGTTGCCCTTTTTATACGGATATGCTATAATACAAAATATTTTGTTAATCCGCGCGGTGCGCGCGGGCACAGCGCCCGTAGCCGGCAGCCGGACGCGGCAAAAGAGGTATAAATGTCAATAGTCGATTTTTTATTCAGAAGCGAAAAACAGCGCCAGGTCAAAAAGCTCGGCGTCATAGCCGATAAAATAGAGGCGCTGGAGCCTAAATACGCCGCAATGAGCGACGAGACGCTGAAGGAACAGACCGAACTGTTCAAAGAGCGCATACGCCGCGGCGAAAAGACGGACGATATCCTGCCGGAAGCGTTTGCGGTGGTCAGAGAGGCGGCAAAAAGAGTGCTGAACATGCGGCATTTCCGCGTCCAGCTGATAGGCGGCATAGTGCTGCACCAGGGCAGGATAGCCGAAATGCAGACGGGCGAAGGTAAAACGCTGGTCGCCACGCTGCCCGCGTATCTCAACGCGCTGACGGGCAACGGCGTGCATATCGTTACCGTCAACGATTATCTTGCCAAGCGCGACGCGGAGTGGATGGGCAAGATATACAAATTCCTCGGACTCAGCGTCGGCGTCGTCTATCCGGGGCTGACCCAGGCGGAGAGGAAGGCGGCATACGCGGCGGACATCACTTATTCCACCAATAACGAAATAGGATTCGATTACCTGCGCGACAACATGGCGCGCGATCCGAAGGACACCGTCCAGCGCGGACACGCTTTCGCCATCGTGGACGAAGTGGACAGCATACTGATAGACGAGGCGCGTACGCCGCTCATCATTTCCGGCGCGGCGGGCGAATCGGGCGACCTTTACAAAAAAGCCGACAGGTTCGTCAAGACTTTGAAAGAAGACGACTATGTCCTTAAGGAAAAAGAGAACCAGGTCTATCTCAGCGAGGAGGGCATGGAGAAAGCCGAAAGGTTTTTTTCGCTGGGCAACATAGGCGACGTCGAGAACGCGGAGCTGTCGATGCACATAAATTCCGCGCTGAGGGCAAACTATCTTATGCACCGCGATCGCGACTATATCGTCGAGAACAACGAGATCGTCATCGTCGACGAGTTTACCGGCAGAAAGATGGCGGGAAGGCGCTATTCCGAGGGGCTGCACCAGGCTATCGAGGCAAAGGAGGGCGTCGTAATACGCCGTGAAAACCGCACCATAGCCACCATTACCTTCCAAAACTATTTCCGTCTGTACAAAAAGCTGTCGGGAATGACGGGTACCGCCGTCACCGAGGAAGCCGAATTCAGAGGCATTTACGAACTCGACGTCGTGCCGATCCCGCCCAACCTGCCCGTCATCAGAAAAGACGAATCGGACAAGATATACCGCACCAAAAAGGAAAAACTCGAAGCGATAATCGAGGACATAATCGCCACGGTCTCTACCGGGCAGCCCGTGCTGGTGGGTACTACGAGCGTCGAATCCAGCGAGGAGATAAGCGCGCTGCTTAACCGCCGCGGCGTAAAGCACTCTGTGCTGAACGCCAAAAACCACGCTCTTGAAGCGCTGATAATCGCCCAGGCGGGCAAACTCGGCGCCGTGACCGTAGCCACCAACATGGCGGGCAGAGGAACGGACATACTCCTCGGCGGCAATCCCGAGTACGTCGCGCGCGATCGTATGAGTAAAGAGGGCTACGATCAGGAGTTGATAGAAACGGCGGCGGCGTATAACGCCGTCAGCGACGCGGAAAGCGTCGCGGCGCGCGAAAGATACCGCGAAATACTCGCCGAATGCAAGCGCGAGACGGACGCCGAAAAAGAAAAGGTGCGCGCGGCGGGCGGACTCAGGGTCATAGGCTCCGAACGCCACGAAGCCAGGCGTATAGACAACCAGCTCCGCGGCAGATCGGGGCGTCAGGGCGATCCGGGTTCGTCGTGCTTCTACCTTTCCTTCGAGGACAATCTGCTCAGGCTGTTCGGAGGCGACAGGCTCAAGGCGCTGATGGGCGAGGGAGCCGTTTTGCAGTATTCGATACTCACCAGGCAGATCGAAAACGCGCAGAAACGTTGCGAAGAAAACAATTACGCCATCAGAAAACACGTACTCAATTACGACGACGTAATGAACAAGCAGCGTCAGCTGATATATACCGAAAGGAACGAAGTGCTGGCGGGCAAGGACGTGCACGATCAGGTCTTGAAATATTTTGAACCCGTCGCGGAAGAAATAGCCGCCCGGTACGTCGATTACGGCGAGGGCGCCATGAACGTCGACGTCGACGCGTTCAACGCCGAACTCGAAAGAAAGATACTGAAAGAGGGCACTTCGCTCATCACCGAGGAGATTATAAGCGAATACGCGCTGCCCAAGATCGCCGACATGATTTACGAAAAGGCGAGGGAGCAGTACGAGGAAAAAGCCGCTCACGCCGCGGAACTGGGCTTCGACTTCAAAAAATTCGAAAGGGACATGCTTCTCGGCACCGTGGACAGGTACTGGATGGCGCATATTTCCAACATGGACATCCTGCGCAAGGGTATAGGTCTTAGGGGATACGGACAGCGCGATCCCGTCATGGAATACCGCCGCGAGGGCTTCGAAATGTTCGACGCCATGATCGAGGAAATACAGGAGATGACCGCCGTGCGCTTGGCGCGTTTCGATCCGGATTCCGCTTACGAAGCCGTGATGAGGCAGCGCGAAAACGCCTCCCGGAACGCGGCAAGACGCATGGGATATCACGGCACGATCAAAAAAGAGGGCAAAAAAGAACCCGGCAGGAACGACCCCTGTCCCTGCGGCAGCGGAAAAAAATACAAGAATTGTTGCGGTAAATAATATGGATTTCTATAGCGAAAGACAGCGTCTGGAAACGATTTCGGCTTCCGTGGAAACGTCTGCGGAGGCGCTGAACCTCGATAAACTCGAGGCAGAGCTGGAGGAACTCGAAAAAACCAGGCAGCAGGAAGGCTTCTGGTCTGACGTCGAAAAAGCCAAAAGCGTCAATATGCGCGTAGCGGCGATAGAAAGGAAAAAAGAGTCCGTGGCGGCGCTCAGGAAGAAAGCCGCCGATCTTGCCGAACTTATCGATATGGCGGAGGGCGAAAACGACGAAGCGCTGGAGCAGGAGATAACCCAACTGGAGAACGAACTCGAAAAAGAGGCGGAGGAGCTTTTTCTGGAATCGCTCCTTAACGGAAAATACGACGCGGCGAACGCCATACTTACGCTGCACGCGGGCGCTGGCGGCACCGAAGCGCAGGACTGGGCGGAGATGCTTTACAGGATGTACCGCAGATACGCCGAGCGCAAGGGCTATTCCGTCGACGTCAACGACTATCAGGAAGGAGACGAGGCAGGCATAAAGAGCGTGACCTTCACGATAAAGGGAGATAACGCGTATGGGTTCCTGAAAGCCGAAAAAGGGGTGCACAGACTGGTCAGGATCAGTCCTTTCGACGCCAACAAAAGGCGGCATACCAGCTTTGCTTCGCTGGAAGTGATGCCCGAGATCGATTCCGACGAGGACATAAAGATCAACCCCGAGGATCTGAAGATCGACACCTGCCGTTCGTCGGGCGCGGGCGGTCAGCACGTCAACAAGACCGAGTCCGCCGTCAGGATCACGCATATTCCGACGGGCATAGTCACCTGGTGCCAGAACGAGCGCAGCCAGGTACAGAACAAGGAAACCGCGATGCGTATGCTTTACAGCAAACTCGTCGAGTTGAGGGAGCGCGAGCAGATGGAGGAGGTCTTGCGTTTAAAGGGCGAGATCAAGAAAATAGAATGGGGTTCGCAGATACGCAGTTACGTTTTCTGTCCATACACCATGGTCAAGGATCACAGGACGGGATACGAAACTTCGGACGTGAACGGCGTTATGGACGGCGACATCGAGGGGTTTGTCTACGACTACCTCGTCAAAGCAAATTCTTAATATTATTCCGGATAACGGAAGTCGGAGGATAAAATGATAGATTTCAGTTTGATCAGGACCGAAACTGAGAAAGTTGAAGCCGCTTTGGCAAAAAAGGGCTTCATCGCGGATCTGAAGCCTTTGGTGGAATGGGATGCCGAAAGGCGCGCCCTCAAGCAGTCCGCCGAGGAAATGAAAGCCAGGCGCAACGCCGCGTCTAAGGAGATCCCGAAGATCAAGAAAGCGGGCGGAGACGTCGAAAGCATCTTTGCCGAAATGCGCGAGCTGGGCGATAAAATAGCCGCCGCGGACGCCGCCATAGCCGTCCTCGACGACAAGATCAACGATGTCTGGTATTTGCTTCCCAACATGCCCGACGACGACCTCGAGGCGGGGGAAAAGGAAAACAACCGCGTTATCCGCATTTCGGGTAAAAAGCCCGAATTCGCTTTCACACCCAAAAACCACGTCGATCTTTGTACGGATCTGGGGCTGATCGACTACGAAAGGGGAGCGCGCCTTTCGGGCGGCGGTTTCTGGATATACCGCGGCGTCGGCGCAAGGCTGGAATGGGCGCTGATCAACTATTTCATAGACACCCATTTGAAAGACGGCTACGAGTTCATACTTCCGCCGCATCAGCTCGGCTATAACGCCGGTTTCGGCGCGGGTCAGTTCCCGAAATTCGCGGACGAGGTATACTGGCTCGAGGGCGAGGACAGGAAAAAGAACCGCTTTATGCTTCCCACCGCCGAAACGGCTCTGGTCAACATGTACGCCGGCGAGATAATGGACGAGAGCATGCTGCCGCTCAAGCTGTTCGCGTACACTCCCTGCTACCGCAAGGAAGCGGGCAGCTACCGCAGCGAAGAACGCGGCATGATAAGAGGACATCAGTTCAACAAGGTCGAAATGGTCCAGTACGCGCATCCCGCACATTCCGCCGAAGCGTTCGAGGAGCTTGTAAACAAAGCGGCGGCGCTGGTGGAGGGACTGGGTCTGCACTTCCGCGTTTCCAAACTCGCTGCGGGTGACTGCTCCGCGTCGATGGCAAGAACCTATGACGTCGAGGTCTGGATCCCCAGCATGGGTATTTATAAAGAGGTCAGCTCCGTTTCCAACGCCAACGATTACCAGGCGCGCCGCTCCAATACGCGCTTCCGCGATTCGGAAACGGGCAGAACGCAGTTCGTGCATACGCTAAACGGCTCCGGGCTTGCCACCAGCAGGCTTATTCCCGCCATCGTCGAGCAGTTCCAGAACGCCGACGGCACCGTCACCGTCCCCGAAGTCCTTCGCGGATATATGGGCGGCATTAGCGTGATCGGGAAATGAGCAGCCGTTCGGCTCCGGTATTCGTTTTCGCCTCCGCTCTCAGGGCGGCGGCGAACTTGTTCTGGGGGACAGTCAAATCGACGGGGGTACTGTTATGGAGAACGGGCGCGCTGTGGCCGACGGGTTATGCCGTATACGGACTCGTGCTGCGCTTAGGCTGGGGTTTCGATCCCTTCCGCGGCGGTATTTGGTCGGGACTGTTCATAGCGGGCGGCGTAATAAGCGTCGCGCTGTTTTTGATAATCGCCGCGTTAAACGCCGTGTCGCAGCCGGCCAAAGCGTTCGGGGAGGGCTTCACCAACCCCGTATGGGAGCGGCGGCGCAAGCCTTCCCCGTCTGAACGCAGGGCAGAAAAGCCGCGCGAGGAATACCGTTATACGGAATACCGAAATGCTCCAAACGGGAGCCGTAAACCCCAAAAACGTATATACACCGAAATTTCGCGTCCGCGCGAAAAGGCCAAAGTGTATATGTCCGGACTGGAGGACAGACTGATATACGAGTATTCGGACAGATTCGAGGTGTATATCGTCAGGGACAACGGCAAACTGCTGGAAAGGATAGAATTCAAGGATATAGCCTGATGAAGATACGCCTCGAAAAAAAACCCCGTCGGAAAAGGGAGCGCGCCTGGGAGCCGGACGCGTTAAGAGGGCTTGCGATTTTGCTGGTCGTATGGGACCACGTGATGTATTCGGTGGGGCATATTTTCTATATAGACGGATGGGAATATTCCTCCAGCGCATTTTTAAACGCCTTCGGCGAGTTCGCTCTCGATTACTGGGACAGCATGCTGAGAGTTTACGGCTGGCCGGTATTCGTGTTCATCTTCTTTTTCGTTTCGGGCGTCTGCACGGGATTTTCCAGGAACAATTTTTTGCGCGGATTGCGCCTTGCGGCGGTGGCGCTTCTGGTGACGGGAGCGACTTACGTTCTGGACGAAGTACTGGGCTTTTCCGGTACTTACATTCAGTTCGGGGTATTGCATTGCCTGGCGCTGTGCATTCTGCTGTTTTCGATCGTCGCGTTACCCGTCGATTTGCTTGACAGGGTAAAAAACGGACGTTTTATAAAAGCGGCGATATATCTTGCCGTCGCGGCGGCGCTAATTGCGATAAACTATACCTGTAACATAACTTTGTACGAGGTCAACACCACCAATCACGTCGTGCCCTCGACTTCGCCGATAACGGGCATGTTCGTTTATACGCGCGACTGGTGGACGGCGGACTATTTCCCGCTGCTGCCGTTTTTCGGCTTCTTTATGATAGGCGCGGCGTGCGCGCCCGCGTTTTATCCGGAGGGGAAATCGCTTTTACCGAAACTGGACGGAAAGTGGAACCGCTTCCTGACCGTGCCGGGCAAGTATTCCCTTTATATTTATCTGTGCATTCAGGTCGTGGCGATATTCCTGCTGTGGCTGTTGACGCTGGCGATCACGGGCGAGGTTTACTTTTTCGAATAGACGGGCGGCAGTAAAATCCGCCGGGTCGTTTATATATTTATAAGACGGACGCGCGTAACGCGCAAAGAGGGCAAACGCATGAAATTCGGAAAAATAGGGCACGTCGGGATAGTAGTAAAAGATCTCGACGCGGCGGTTAAAAAGTATTCCGCGCTTGCGGGCATAACGCATTGGTACGAACTCGTCTACGATGCGCCGCCCGAGCTTTATTACAAAGGCGAAAAAAGGAACTGCAGGATAACTTTATACTTCGGCGGCAAAGGACATACCGTGTTGGAGCTGATATATCCCGAGGGCGACGAAAACGTATATACGGAATTTTTGAAGCGGCACGGCGAGATGATCCATCACGTCGAATATAACGTAAAGGATCTGGACGCCGCAGTAAAGCACGCCCAAAGCTGCGGACTTAAGGTGCTGCAACACGCCTCGTTCGTCAGCGCGGGCGCCTCGGTCAGGTACGCGTACGTAGGCGAAAGCGAGGATTCAGCGGTGTTCGAACTTATCGAAACTACCTTGCCAATGGGTATAAAGAAGGGAGACGTACCTTTCGAAACTCAGCTTGCGGCGCTGAGCGGCAACTACCGCCGAGTAAAATAAAAAAATTTCAAAAAAGCCGTAACCTTTTTTATTCCCGTGCGTCTTATTAACGAAAGGGCTTGAAGCCCCGACCCGGGAAACATAAAAAGGAGAAAGGAAATATGAAAAAATTACTTGTATTGGCTGTAATATGCGTGCTGGCGGCAGGAATTACCGTGGGCGTGCTGGCGGGAACGGGAGTGATATACGTCGCCAAAGCCGGCGAGGTCACCCGTAACGAAGCGCGCGACATAGCTTTGAACGACCTTGCTACGGATCTGACCGGCGTTACCGACGTCGACGTCGACCGCGAAAGGAAGGGCGGAGAGATCTATTACGAGGTCGAATTCAAACTCAACGGCGTCGAACACAAGTATGTTCTCGACGTCAACGGCAACATTTTGTCGCACCGCACCGAAGCCGACGACGATTA
>CALVZV010000061.1 GCA_944372665.1 uncultured Clostridia bacterium | reverse complement strand
GATTTTTCAGTTTCGTATCCGAAATGCTTTCGTACAGATGCCTGTACATTTCCTTTTCGGTACCGCCTGCGGCGCCCAGATACAGGAGGACCGCCATTATTCCTATGGTATAGTTGATTTCGAAAAACGCGCTGATAATAAACCCCAAAAACAATATCATCGACGCGGCGATCCCCGCTATGCGAAGTGTTTTTAATGCCCGCACCGGCTTTTTTGAAAGCGCGAGGATGATCCTGGCGCCGTCCAGAGGATAAAAAGGCAGAAGATTAAACGCGCCTATGGCGAATGACGTTTCGAACAGCGGTTTGGTATAAACGTAGGTGGCCGGGAAACGCCACCAAAGCGCGTAGAGCATCAGACATATCGCCGCATTGGCTCCGGGGCCTGCGGCGGCAATTACCAACTGGTCGGCGGGTGCGATGTTTTCGCCGCCTTTCAGTACGGCTCCGTATGGCATTAAAGTTATCCTGTCCATCACGTATCCGCGTTCGTACGCCGCTTTGGCGTGCGCCAGTTCGTGTATCAGCACGGCAACCAGTGCCGCCAGAAATTCCACGTATCTTTTTTGCAGTACCGTCAATACCGCCACCGCCCAGAAAGCGGGATGCACGCTGATTCTGAAATTGTTCACTTTAATAGATATTCTGATGAGCGGCATAAATTGACCTGAAAATATTGAATTATTTTCGGGACTATTTTATAATTATATAAATAAATAAATAAACAAGAGTAAATCCTTTTTTGTAACGGAGGAAAAATGAAAGAAAAACGCCTTTACATCAAGTATCGTCTGTCGGGGAACGTCTACGAGGACGATCTATATCAGAACGAACATTATACGATAGAAGAAGATGTTTCCGAATACGGTATCAGAACGGTTATCAAACCCAAGGAAAAAATCGAATTGCTTGCGTTTTCGCTGAAATACAACAGAAAATGCGTGGCTGAGGAACGCTTTTTCGCAAACGGCTATCAATCCTGGACCGTTTCGCAGGAATATACCGCCGACGATAAGGAGAGTGGGCTGCCCAGACTGATAGACAAACTGCCTTTCGCAAAGCGCATGGCTTCGGTGGCGGGCGACTACATGTTCGCAAAATACGTGCCCAAGCACGGATGCTTCCATTCGTTTACGTACTGCTATTTCCGTAACGAGGTCGAGACCGAGCTTTACGGATCGCTGAACGAAAAGACCGGATTCACTGTGTTCTATGTCGATATGGACGGGGGCATTTTCGAAATTTCCAAGGACGTCGAGGGCGCCGTCGTTGCCGCCGGCGAGAAATACGAGCTGGTCAACGTGGCGCGTTTCAAAGGCGCTTACGACGAGGTTTTCGATGCCTATTTCAAGCAGTTGCGTATCCCGAAACCGCGAATCGAACACATGGCGGGGTATACAAGCTGGTATAACTATTTCCAGAGCATAGACGAAAAAATCATATTAAGAGATCTTGAAGGACTCGACCGCGTAAAAGACGCGGCTGACATATTCCAGGTGGACGACGGCTACGAAACCTTTGTCGGAGACTGGCTGGACCGTTCCGAAAAATTCCCGAACGGCATGAAGTACATTGCCGACAAAATACACGACAAAGGTTATCTGGCAGGCATATGGCTGGCTCCGTTCAACGCCCAGAAAAAATCAAGGACCGCCGCCGAGCATCCCGACTGGATGATAAAGGATCAGCGCGGCAATCCCGTCGTGGGATGTATGGGCTGGGGCGGCGCCTATACGCTGGATATCTATAAAGACGAAGTGCGCGAGCATATCAGGCATTTCTTCGACGTCGTGCTTAACGACTGGGGATACGACATGGTAAAACTCGACTTCCTATACAGTCAGTGCATGTTCCCCAGATACGGTTTAAGCCGCGGCAGGATCATGGCGGACGCCATGGAGTTTTTGCGCGAATGCGTGGGCGACAAGCTCATTTTGGGCTGCGGCGTGCCTCTGGGTTCGGCTTTCGGTATCGTGGACGCGTGCAGGATCAGCTGCGACGTCGACCTGAATTTCAAAGGAAAGTATTATAACAGGCTGCATATAAACAACGAGCTTCCTTCCGCCAAAAACGCCATAACGAACAGTGTTTTCCGCAGGCATCTGGACGGCAGGGCGTTCTGCAACGATCCCGACGTATTCTTCCTGCGCGACTACAACCTGAAATTCAAGGAAGATCAGAAACTGCTGCTTGCCAAGATCAACAACCTTTTCGGCAATGTACTGTTCGTCAGCGACGACATAAACACATACAACGAAAAGCAGATCGAAACGCTGAAGCGTACCTTTGCCAAATCCAACGCCATCATTATTTCCGCGGAGCGCTCCGAGAGGAATTATTATACGATAAAATACCTCGAAGACGGCGAAAGGAAGACGCTGACCTTCGAGCTGTAATAACCCGGGCGTAGATTTTAAGAAAGCATAAGCCGTATGCGACAAATTGCATACGGCCTTAATTTGCTTTAATCCGACGGTTTTACCGAAAATCATTCATTTTTACAGCCGTAACTCGCCGAAAAATAAAAGGGGGTTTACAAACCTATATTGGCGTGATATAATAATGATGCCGAGATGTGGGGCTAAGCGTGTGGAACCCTAACATCTAAAAGGGCTTACGGGTTCGGCTCATAATGTCAAGCCCCCCGGACATAACGTCTGACGCCAGGGGAAGACAAAAGGGAGCGACAGTTCGCCCACCTGCACAAACGCGGGTTTGTTAATCCTTAGTCCCACGAATCGGCTTTATCGCAAAGTCACCATTTTGCGTCGGCAACTCCGACGCTTTTATTTTTGTTTGCGGCTGAGGTTCTGAAGCATGTTCAACAGCTCGGGCGACAGCATCTGACTCAGCCCGTCCCAGCTTCCGGTGGGGTTCGTGCGCGCATAATTTTGATTTTTGTTCGCGCCGCCCGCGGCGGGGTTCGTCGCACCGAACCCGTTCATGGCATTCATGAGATTCATCATCTGCATCATATTAGCCATATTGCCCATACCGCCCGTGCCGCCTCCGCCCTGGGAGGAACCCGAAGCGCCCATATTCTGCATCAGTAAGAACGGCAGTAAAGACGAAATATCCATATCGACCTCCGATATCACTGTTTCAGCTGTAAAATCAGCTCGCGCATCCTTTCGGCTTGTTCCGGGGTCAGCAGGGGAAGCATTTTATTGTAAAATCCGTCCACGACCTCGTTGTTGAGTTCTCCCGACGCTCTGCCTTCCGCGGCGACCTTGAACAGTTCGTTCATAAGCTGGGATTCGTCCATACCCGAATATTTTTTTATAAGTTCCTCGGGCGACGGATTCCTGCCTTTGTTTTTACGGCGTATGTAATCGTTGATATCCATATTCACCTCGTGCCATAATATTCGGAATATTGACGAAGTGTGCCTCTAAATGTAATTTTCGGCATTTCTTCACAGACAATTCACTTGACTTGTATTTACGAATAATTTACAATATATTTACCGAAACTTATTTCGGCAAACTGTATGGTTTTACGGAGATAAGATGAAGTTGGATACGAACGTCAGCACTTTGATCAACGATATAATTAATTCCGACAACACGGCTACTTTCGTTTTTGCACCGTCCGAATGCGATAAGGAAGGCTTTTTGGACGACGTCAGCTCCAGATTCGATGTTTCTTACAGATTCAACGCTGTGGTAGACGACCTCAGACAATTCGCCGTGGTGCTTGCGGACAAGATCCTTGCGGACGAACCGCTGATGCTTTTGAGGGTAAAACAGATACTTTTCTGCGATTCGCGTTATAACGGGGTCGACGTCGCCATAAGGACGGTACTCGACCGTCTGGCTATCATGGATAAAAGCGTTTTGCTTATTTTCGAGCGCCTGGAGAATCTTCCCGAGGGCACGGGCTTCGAAAAATACGTATACCTTATTTCCAAAGCGCCTAAAAACGTAAAGATCATATTGTCTTCGGATAAATACCTCAATATCAAATTCAGGGATCTGGAGCCTAAATGCCCGCTGATCGTGGACGCGTCCGCGCTTCAGAAATGCACGGATTGCTGTTCGCCCGAAATGTATCTTTCGGCATTGGAAATGTCCGACGTGGCTTTGACGGGATATCTGGGAAAGTACGGTTACTTTCCCGAAAAGCTTGCCGATCTCGTTCCGGGAGCCGGCGAGAGACTGAAAGCACTGGCGATCGGGCAGGGCGGATACATGACTTATTACCGTCATTCACACGGCGCGGGCTGTTTCGTGCTCAAAAACCAACTGAAAGAATATTTGTCGGACAAGAGCGGGTCGCTTAAAGCGCACCTGGGAGAATACGCCGAAATACCAATCGAGGAAAGGATGTTCGAAACTCTGTCCGAGCAGTTCGGGAATTATTCCGCCGTCAATTTCGCGTACGCGACGGGCAACTTCAAAAAGATGAACGAAGCGCTGAAGCGTATCATCGAATCCAACGACGAGCTGCTCAACTGTATAAATTATATCGCCGCGCACTGGGATTTCGTTCTTGACGTCGATATAAACGAATATCCGCACGTGGCATTGCTGAATGCCGGACTAACCGGAAAACTGAAAAGAGAATTCGACAGGGCGCTGGAAATTGCCGAAGCTCTGAAGAAGATATATTTTGCCGAAAAAGACATGCGTTCGTATTGCTGCGCCGAATATATCGCAATTCTCTGTCTTATCAAAAAATGCGATTTCGGGAAACTTAAAGAGCTGTTTTCGTATCTCAAAGACAGCTTTACGCAGGCGAGCGAAAGGTCGTATCTCAGAATACTGCAATATATTTGTCCCGAGTCCATGCGCTACAGCGGACTGTCGGGAACGGATGCCGAGGCCGTCCTGGACATGGAAGGCGGAGACAGGCATTTCTGGTCGCTGAAGCTTTTGGAGAACCTGGAAAACTATTATTATTCCATAGGCAACTACCGCAAATCCATGGAGACCGCCGAAAGACTGAAGTCTATATTCCCGCTTTACGTCATACCGCTTAGGATCATAGCCATGAACTATTTTGACGGCGACATGAAGCGTACCAGGAGCCTTGTGGACGAAGCGCTAAGCTATGCCATAAACAACAATCTGTTCAACGATATCCATATGCTTTATTCCGTCAAGGCGCTGATGGAAAGCTTTTACGGCAACGAGGAGTCTGCGTTGCAGTATTCCGACCGCGCATACGGCGCTTTGACCGACGACATAGGTTTCGAAAGGTATTTTACCGTGTATGTGCGCTGCTATCTGAACTGCATGTTCAACAGGGTGTCCTATGCCGAGAATCTTGCCAATCTGTATCTGCACGAGGCTCAGGAGATGGCTCCCGAATACCGCTCTATGATGCTTCAGATATATTCTTACGCGGCGCTTAAAGAGGGCAACCGCTCCCGTTCCTATAAGGCCGCCACTCAGGCGATAGACGCTTGCGAGAACCGTTCGTTCGTGTGGCTTTACAGCATGGGGCTTGCCACTAACTGTCTGCTGGCAAAAGGCGAGATACGTGACGTAAAGAGCATTGTTACCAACATACTGCGCTGCGGCGAGAATTACGGCATGCTGATGGTGCTGACCGACACCTCGGTGTTCGGTTCGATACTGCGCGAAGCGGAATCCAACGGCATAGAACGCGAAACCGTTTTCAAGATCAAATCGCTTATCGATTCAAAGCAGGGCGGCAAAGGAGAACAGGGCATGCTGAACGTCACAATGTTCGGAGATACCGCCGTTTCCATGTCGGGCAAGGAGCTTCAGTGGAAGACCAGAAAATCCAAGGATCTGTTTTTGCATTACGTTCTTGCCGGCGATTTCGGCATAGACCGAAACGTCATTATAGACTATATGTGGAAGGATTATCTTTACGATTCGGCAATCAACAATCTGAAGACCACCAATAACATTATCCGCAAGACTCTGTCGCAGTACGGAGTTAAGTTTAAACTGGTCTATATCAATTCCAGATACGTTCTGCACCTAGAGGACATCAACTGCGATTATTACCGCTTCAAAAGCATGATGAACGACTTTGCGCGTTCGGACTCGCTTAACGAAAAAGTCAGGATAATGCGTAACGTATTAAGAATATACAAGGGCGATTTGGGCGGCGAAATGAATTACCCCGACTTTATCCGCGAACGCAACTCGGTCCGTCACGACGTCATTTTCGGACTGATAAAGCTTATACGCGCGCTTATAAAAGACGACGAGCGCACGGACGCGAGAGAGTTTCTGTCGGCGCTGAAGATCATTGACAACACCTCCGCCTACGAGTCCCTCGCCAACGAGATCGAAAGACAGCTTGACTGATAAACGAGATGCGATTAGCTCCTGATTGGAAAGATTACGAAGTAATAGAAACGGGTAACGGAATGAAGCTGGAACGCTTCGGAAAGATCCGCTTGCTAAGGCCCGATCCGCAGATCATCTGGGACGCGCCTTACGACCTGGAAGCCGAAGGACGCCCCGACGCCGTATACCGCCGTTCCAAGGCCGGAGGCGGTTTATGGGAATACATAAAAAAGGTTCCCGACGAATTTTGCGTGTCATGGCGCGACCTGAGGTTTGCGCTTAAGCTTATGGGATTCAAGCATACGGGGATTTTCCCGGAGCAGGCGTACAACTGGTCGCGAATCCGCGAGCTGATAGAAGCGTCCGGCAGGAAAATCAAGGTGCTTAACCTTTTTGCGTATACGGGCGGCGCCACTCTCGCCGCAGCGGCTTCGGGAGCCGAAGTCACGCATGTGGACGCCGCGAAAGCCATGTGCGAACGCGCGGGAAAAAACGCCGCGAGGTCCGGACTGGGCGACAGAAAAATAAGATATATAGTGGACGACTGCCTTAAATTCGTCGAACGCGAAATACGACGCGGCAACCGCTACGACGGTATTATCATGGATCCCCCCAGCTACGGCAGGGGACCGCGCGGCGAGGTGTGGAAACTGGAAGACACAGTGTTCGGATTTGTCAAAAAAACCGTAGAGTTGTTAAGCGAAGAACCCGTGTTTTTCCTTATAAACTCCTATACGACAGGGCTTCAGCCCTCCGTAATGAAAAACATTGCCGATATCTGCCTGAACGGTAGCGGAAAGACCGAAGCCTACGAATTGGGTCTGAAAACTTCCAGAAAAGAAGTGATACTGCCTTCGGGCGCAAGTTCGCTGACAACTTTTAAATAATATGGAAACGAAAATGATCGATTATAACGACATCAACATTGTTTACGAGGACAATCATCTGCTGGTTGTCGTAAAACCCCAGAACATTCCCGTTGCGGCGGATTCCAGCGGCGACGACGATCTGTTAAGCGCGCTGAAAAGGTATCTGAAGGATACCTATAACAAAGCCGGTGAGGCATTTCTTGGTCTTGTGCACAGGCTGGACAGACCGACGGGAGGCGTCATGGTCTTTGCCAAAACCTCAAAAGCCGCTGCCAGGCTGCAGGAAAGCATAAAAAACGGCGATTTTGAAAAAAGGTATCTGACCGTGACCACCGCCGTTCCCAAAGAGAAAAAAGCAGTACTGAAAAACGCTTTATATAAAGATGAGACAACAAATACTGTGTATTCTGTACCTCTGGCTACGGAAGGCGCCAAATTGGCGGTTCTGGACTATAACGTGCTGGAGACCAGGCAATCGCTGGCGCTGTTGGACATAAGATTATATACCGGCAGAAGTCACCAGATCCGCGTTCAGTTAAAAACCATAGGCTGCCCGGTATTCGGCGATCTTAAATACGGTGCCGGCAAAACCCCCGAGGGGTACGATATGGCGCTGTGGGCTACCGAGATACGTTTCCCGCACCCGACCACCAGGGAAAAGCTGGTATTCAGGGTCTATCCTCCAAAAGAAGAAGTGCCGTGGAAGTTTTTTGACATCAATACAAAGCTGTCGATAAAAATGGAAAACACTTTGTCCTGACTTCATAAGAGCATTTGCTTGACACGGAAGCGTGTTGAAAATATAATCTATTAATAATTTACCTGTAAGGTATTAACGGGAGTAAGGTATGTTGCGTGACGAAATCAAAAACGCGAGAATAGCCGCGATGAAAGCGCACGACAAGTCCGTTTCGGGCGTTTTGTCCGTCGTGCTTAACAAGATAATGCTTGCGGAAATCGAAATCAGAGCCAAGGGCGGCGAACTTAAGGATTCCGACGTCGTGGCGGTATTGCAAAAAAGCGAAAAAGAGCTGATCGACGAACGCGCGGGCTTTGAAAAAGCGGGAAGACAGGATAGGGTAGACGATCTCGACCGCCAGCTTGAAGCGGTAAAATCGTTTATGCCCAAAATGATGGACGCGGACGAGATCGCAAAGGTCATAGCCGGTCTGGAGGACAAATCGGTACCCTCGGTAATGCGTTATTTCAAGGCGGAGTACGCCGGCAAGTGCGACATGCGCACGGTCAGCGAAGTTTTAAAGAAGGTAAATGGATAATTTGGATCCCGAATCAGGCAAAGTCGATAATGGAGTCGCCGAACCCGAATATTCCGTAGAGAGCGGAAGCTTTGCAATGCCCGATAAAGCGTCTAAAGACAGTAAAACGCACTCTGAAAGCCGCGGCAGAAAGGTCAAACCCGTTTTGACGCACGATGAAAAACGCGAGCGTTTCAAAAGCCGCGCGATGCTTTCCTTACGGCTTTTTCTGTGTTATCTGAAAATTGGGCTGTATACTTTCGGAGGCGGCTACGCGATGATAGCGCTGATAGAGCGCGAATACGTCCAGAAAAAAAGGTGGATAACCGATTCGGAGTTTTATGAGATACTTGCCATTTCCGAGTCGACCCCCGGACCCATCGCGATCAACTCCGCCACGTTTATAGGATATAAGCTTGTCGGGATATGGGGAGCGTTTGTCGCCGTTGTCGCGGTATGTATCCCCAGTTTTTCGATAATACTGCTTATTTCCTATTTTTACGACGCGTTTATGGCTTTTATCCCCGTGCAATACGCTTTCGAGGGAATC
>CALVZV010000060.1 GCA_944372665.1 uncultured Clostridia bacterium | reverse complement strand
CGTCTGTACCAGCATCAGTCCGACGATAAACGTCACCGTTCCTGCCGTATTCGCGGGCATCGGTACGAACATCATCACCAAAGAAGCGATAAGGCTAAGGAACAACGGCGCGGCGACGGCAAGTTTGGTGCCGAATTTCTTGACGATTTTGGACGTGAACGGTATGAAGAACACCATCGGAAGGTACGCTATTACCGTCGCCACGGTGACCATGACGTCCGCGTTTCCGAAATGGACCTGGAACAGCCACTTCGCCGTCTGGGTACAGGACATTAAAAACACTATCTGCGCAAACGAAGCAAGGCACAGCCCCAGAAGCGGTCTGTTCTTCAGGAAGCCTTTCAGCGTTTCGATATAGTTGAATTTCTGTTTTACGGCTTTGGGAACGACGACGCGTTCGGTGGTAAGCTTTAGGCAGAACATATACGCCACATATGCGATAACGCCGAGTATGATGCCTATCCATATCAGCCTTTCTCCCATGATGTTGTTATTGTCGTCGTAAACGAACATGGGAAGCACGACGCAGAGCGCGCCCCCTATGGCTGCGCCTATGCTGCGCCAGGTCGAAAGCTGCGTGCGTTCGATGGAATTCCCCGTAATCGCGCTGCTTAACGCGCCGTAAGGAACGTTCAACAACGTATAGCATATATCCCACAACAGATAGGTCACGACGCAAACGGTGATTTTTACCCAGGTCGCGGCGTTCGGGATAGGCAGGAAAACGAGCGCGCCCGACACTATCAGACCTATCGCGCCTATACTCATCCAGGGTTTGAACTTGCTTTTGGCGTTTTTGATGTGCACCGCGTCCATTATCCCGCCCATTATCGGGTCGTTTACGCCGTCCCAGACCTTGGTCATAATGATTATGACAGCCCAAGCCGCGGAAGGGATACCGATATACTGTGTATAAAAGTCCACCATGAACGCGGAAATCAGCGCGAAACTCAGGTTGCAACCGAAATCACCGAGCGCATAACCTATTTTGTCTTTCCAGCCGAACGGAGGCAGTCCGTTACCGTTCGCGCCTTCCCGATAAGGCTCCGGGGATTGGGTTACGGGAGCAAGGTTTTCTTCCATATTTTGTCTCCTTTGGCTTTATTTCGGTATCCGAGTTGTCTTAAAATCATTTTACGACACTGTATGGGTTTCGTCAATACGGATATGCGTTTACGCGGGAGCGCATTCTATTTTTCATAGTTTTGGCGTCGGTCGCTTATAAACAGAGGATTTAAAAAGCCATCGACTGTTGGCGGCAGAATGTTTTAGTGTTAAAACTAAATCAACGCAAAACGGAGAATGCACGATGGAAGAAAAGATCTTATGCACGAAAAGTAAAACTCACGTCAAAGAATTGATCGGCGGGGAAATACTGTTAGGATCGACATCGCTGACCGCGTTATTGTGCGCGACGCTGATACATTTGGAGGAACAAGCAACCTTCGTTTCCTATATATTTTACGCGATATTCGCCCTTTTCGGCGTGCTGACCGGATGCGTGATCGCCTCTCACGTCATTTTTAGCCGCATGCCCGAAGTGTTATTGACGCTGACAACCCTCGAATACGTTACGGATCAAGTCAGCGGACAAAAAATTTATATACGCGATATTTTGGAAGTGACCGTAAAAAACAAAAAAACAATTACGGACACGAATACAATTTCGACACGATCACAATACGGAGCGAATTCGGAAAAATCACGCTGAAAAACGCCGAAAATATTTGCAACGCAAAAGAAATTTGGATCTAATCCCTCGCGGCGGCAAAATCGGACCCATTTCGAGCGACACGCAATGACGCCCGCGCGGAGATACGGTTCCGCTACAGGACGTGCCGACCGCGCTATGGCAATCTGTTTTGTTTGAAAACCGACGCGCCTCGCGCAGCCGGCATATTTTACGGTTTGAAAAATATCCGTAAATATCTTACCGGCGCGCCTGCGGAAAACGTCGTATCCGCCTTCCTTTGCCGGGCGTTCAGGCTTTGTCGGACTTGCGGTACAGCTTGGCAATGCCCGCCTCGCTGGTCTCGCGGTAGCGCTTGTTCAGATCCTTTCCCGTTTCGTACATTACCTGAATAATTGTATCTAAGGATACCGTTCTGGTCGCAAAAAGGAAATCTGCAAGACTCAGCGCGTTCAGCGCGCGCATGGCTGCGACGGCGTTGCGTTCGATACAGGGTATCTGCACCAGCCCCGCCACGGGATCGCACGTCAGCCCAAGATGGTGCTCGATCGAAATTTCGGTCGCGTACTCTATCTGATCGAGTCCCAGTCCGAATATTTCCGCAAGACCTCCCGCAGCCATTGCCGAAGCGGAGCCTATCTCCGCCTGGCAGCCGCATTCGGCTCCGCTTATGGAAGCGTTTTTCTTGATCAGATTGCCGATAAGTCCCGCCACGGCAAGTCCGCGGATTATGTCGTCGCGCGAGGCGTTGCGCGTTTTCTGCACGTAGAAAAAGGTCGCGGGCAGCACCCCGCACGATCCGCACGTCGGCGCGGTGACGATATTGCCGCCGGCGGCGTTTTCCTCGGCAACGGCAAACGCATAGGAGCATACCAATCTGTTTTCCCTGGTTTCGGGGCTTTCGTCGATATGGCGCTGCATATAAAGGTATCTGGCTTTGCGCCTGATGTTCAGCCCGCCGGGCAGTATCCCTTCCGCCGACAGTCCGTGCTTTACGGAGTCCGTCATCGCGTCCCAGATGTATTCCAGATACTCCTTTATATCCGGCTCTGTTTCGAAAACGTAGTCACTGAGGCGTATATCCTTGTCGATGCAGTATTCCTTGATATCCGCAAATCGGTTGTGCGGATAGACTTCCGGCGTTATTACGTCGGGTTCGCCGGCGATACTGAACGCGCCGCCGCCCAGGCTGTAGGCGCGGTGCTCGGCAATTGTCCTGCCGTTTTCCAGCACTTCGAAATCCAGCGTATTGGGATGCTCGATATCGGTGTCGGACATGTTAAAGATTATTTCGGTATCGTTGCCCAGCACTTTTTTAAGCGCGGTATCCGTGCCGTGTCCTCTGCCGGTATGCGCCAGGGATCCGTAAAGTATCACCCTGAATTTTTTGCCTGGATACTTCTTGCGGAAATATACCGCGATCTTCTGCGGTGCCATGGTGTGCGACGACGAAGGTCCGCATCCCACCTGGAAAAGTTCTTTCAAAGATTTCATGTTCCGACTCCTCGCAAAGCGTTCTAGATCGGTTAAATTATACAATACGCACCTTTTAAAATCAATCCCTTATATCGCAAAGCCGCGCCCGGAACAAAATCGGCGCATATTGACATTTTTCTTTAAAAGTATTAAAATCAATATAATACAATCATCCGATTCCCGCGGCCTAAAGCGAAAGCCAAGGCTTCGGGAACGTCAGGGTATTCGGGGAAACCCTAGTGCCTCCCGTTCGGAAAGGAGATCATCTATGAAACACAACAGCAAATTCGTACCGGTTGCAGTACTGCTCGTGCTCGCCCTGTCGCTATTGGCGCTTAGCGCGTGCGTAGACGACGGCAAAGAAGAAAACGGCGGCGGCTCTTACGCAATTCCCGCCGATCTAAACGTCGGCGTTTCGTTTTTTAACGGAGACGCAAACGGCCTTTTGGGAATGGTGACAAAAAATTCGTTCACAGATCTTTCCCAAAGCGTCATAACGGTGAACGGCACATCCTATCTCGCCTATAAGGTCAGCGACCTGACCGCGGATTTCAATATTCCCGCAAGCTTTGATTCGGTCAGAATAATATACGCCGACGACAGCCGAAAGGATCTCACTCTCGATTCGTTCGCTTCCTCCTACATCGCCGTGGGAACCGTTGAGAACGGTACGGTCGTTCTCGGCTCCGCTCCCTATTTCATAGTAAATGAGTCTGCTGCTTCCGACAACGTGTTCGGCGGCGTCACCAGGGTCTATATCGATCCCGCCATGGATGACGCGCCCTCGGTCATCGCGGCAGAAGACAGATTCGACATTTCGTTGATCAGTTTTCCCGAAATAACCGTATCCGTCGGCGAAAACAAACTGTTCTCGTTCAAGAAAAACGACCTTTCGGATTTAACTCAGTATCTCGTGACGCTTACAGTCGAAAACAAGAAATACGTGGGCTTTAAATTCACCGACGTCGCCGCGGCAAAGGAGGCACAGCTTCCCGAAAGTTTCACTTCCGTAAAAGCCGTCGGCTCGCCCGCGATAACAAAGGAATTATCCTCTTTTGCAAACTCATATCTGCTGGTGCGCAAAGCCGACGATCCCTCGTACGAGGTACTTAACAACATTCCCCGTTTCGTGTTCGACTACTCCGCCGTGGCGGAAGTCAATTCCGATGTCGCCAAAGCCGTCGCTTCGATAATCATCGACCCCGTAGCCGAGGAAGAGCCCGAGGAAACTTTATTGGCGACCCTATCGCTGGAATGGGACGGATTTAGTCTGACTATCGCCCTTGACGACGTCTGCGGAGCTACCGACGACGCGGTCATTACCGTTTCCACTCCCGATACCGATCCGGCAAGCGTTACCTCTCTTTCCATAGGCACCTCGACCGTAGCCGGTAAATTTTTTGCCAACGCGCTCGTTACCAGGAGCACGAACAAGGACGGCGACTATTACGGATACTCGCTCAACGACATCCTGTCATGCCTCGGCAAGATAAACAAACAGGGAGAATTCAAGGCTGCCGATTATCAGGTATCCTTAATTAAGTTCACGGTATCCGAAAACGGTGAAAACGTGACTTCCGCCACTACCGTTCAAGCCGCCGATTTCGACGCCATCAGCGTGATAAATTACACAAAAGAGGATCCGCCGACGAGAGTATATCTCAGTTCCGGCAACGTCAAAAACGTGGTGTCGATAAGCCTTTATCAGACTGCGGAATAATTTTTGCGGGCGCGGCGTGCCGCGCCCGTTTCCACTATGGCAGAGTATATCGTAAGTATAGACGACACCGACGACATCTTCACCAAAGGCACCGGGGCAATCGCCGCGGAGCTGACGGACTACGTCGAAGCGCTCGGATTGGGCAGCTGCGGCTACATAACGCGCCACCAGCTGCTGATACACCCCGACATACCATACACGTCGCATAACAGCGCCATGGCTTTTACTATACGAAACGCTCCCGAGGAGTGTTGCGGATTCGCAGAGGAGCTGTCCGATTACGTTCTTAGGGAATGCGCCCCCTCCAGCGACCCGGGTATATGCGTGTGTAACTGCGATAAAATCGCCGACGCCGACGCGCTCAACGCATTCGGATATCTGGCAAAGAACAAAGTGCTCACTCAAGCCGACGCTTTCAAAACCGCCGAAAAAGCCGGTGTATATCTGAAAGCCGTAGCCGGCACGGGCGACGGCGTTATCGGCGCTTTGGCGGGCGCTGCGCTCAGGCGTATGGAAAACGACGGCGAACTGCGCGGCGGCGCCAAGGAGTTTTTACCCGGAAAAAGCTATTCCGTCTTTGAACTGCTTGAAAGCGGGCATATCGACTCGGTTGCCGCCACAGACGGGGAAATACCGCGCGCAAACGACTCAGTATACGTGCCTTGGAAAGTCAAGCCCATCCTTACCGGAGGGGCTTTGACGGTATATGTCCGGCGTTCGGAAGAATATGACGGCTGGGTGGCTCTTAACAAAGCCGAAAACCGCGATATCGAATACCGCCGCAACGAACTAAAGAGCTGTCCGCGATTTAAAGAAGACGCCGACGAAGAACACGTGCTGCCGGACACGGGAACATGTCTTAACTGCGCGTTCCGTCGCTGGACGGATACCGGTTTTGTATGCGTACTGGAATGATGAAGACCGCAGACAACTTTAGAATAAAACGCAGACTGCTGACGGCAGCACTGATAGCCGTGGCGGTTTCTCCCGCCGTTTTAGTGTTTGTCAGCTTGTTCGTCGGGAACTATCCCCTCTCTGTCGGAGAAGTTTTCGGCATACTGTTTTCCCCGGGCTCCGCTTCCGTTACCCAACGCGTAGTCGTATGGCAGCTAAGACTGCCGCGCGCGCTTGCAGCCGCTGCCGTCGGCGCCGCGCTTTCGGTAGCGGGTGCCGCATACCAGGGCGTTTTCAGAAACCCTCTTGTCAACCCCGGACTGCTCGGTGTATCCAACGGCGCCGGATTCGGCGCGTGTTTTGCCATAATTTTCCTTGGCGGCGGCGTATTCACATACTTTTTCTCGTTCGGATTCGCGCTGGCGGCGGTGGTTTTGGCTTGGCTTGCCGGCAGAGTCGGCGGCAGAACGACGACCACGGGTCTGATACTGGGCGGTGTCGTCATTTCAAGCCTGTTCGGCGCACTTATTTCGATAATGAAATACGTTGCAGACCCCTACAGCCAGCTCCCCGAAATAACGTTCTGGTTCATGGGCAGCTTCGCTTCCGTGAACTATTCCCACTTTTGGGCTTTTATCCCGATCTTCGCGGGGCTGACGCTGATCTTCCTGTGCCGCTGGAAAATAAACGTGCTGTCCATGGGCGACAAGGAAGCCCATGTGCTTGGCGTCAACGTAAACCTTTATAAACTCCTGATAGTCGGCGGCGCAACTTTGGTCACGGCAAGCTCGGTGTGCATTTCAGGCACTATAGGCTGGGTGGGGCTTGTCATGCCGCATATCGGCAGAATGCTTGTCGGCAACAACAATAACCGCCTTATACCCGTTTCGGCGGCGCTGGGCGCCTCTTTCATGATAATCATAGACTGTATCGCACGTAGCCTTACCTCCGCGGAGATTCCCGTAGGAATATTGACCGCCATAGTCGGCACTCCGTTTTTTATCTATCTGCTCAAAAAAACAAAGGGGAAGCAATGGAATGATGGATAATATCGTAAAGGTCGCCGAATTGTATTTCTCTTACGGACACCGAAACGTGCTAAACGGGCTGGATTTCGAAGTGCCGCGCGGACAGATAACCTGCCTTATGGGTCAGAACGGATGCGGAAAAACGACGTTGACTGACGTAATAACCGGCGTAAACCGCTTCAGATCGGGCGAAGTCCTCTTGGACGGCTGCGACGTCAGGAAGATGCGCCCCGTCGATATTGCCAAAAAAGCCGCCTACGTGCCGCAGCTGCATACCGTAACCTTCCCTTATACCGTCCGCGACATGGTGCTGATGGGCAGAACGGCATACGCCGGCGTGTTCGGCGGTCCTAAAAAGGAAGACGAGCTCATCGCCGAGGAAGCCATGGCAAAGACGGGTATACTCGAATATGCCGACCGACCCTACTCCAATCTTTCCGGCGGCGAAATAAAGCTGGTGCTTCTGGCGCGCGCTCTGGGACAGTCCGCAGAGCTTATCGTCATGGACGAACCGACCGCTCATCTGGATTTGAGGAACGAACTGAAGTTTCTGGAGATCGCCGCCGATATTGTCAAAAACGACGGAAAAACCATACTGATATCCACACATTCGCCGTCGCACGCGTTCCTGTTCGAGCGAATGGGCGCGGCTACGAGAGCCGCGCTGATGAAAAACGGCAAAATCTACGCCTCAGGCGCTCCCGACGAAGTAATAACTGGCGAATCGGTTTCCGAAGTTTTCGGCGTCAACGCCGAAATAATCGAATATACAGCCTCCGACGGCACCAAAGAAAAAACAATCAGCTTGAAGGACACCGCAAAATGAAAAAATATTCCCTATCCCGACGGACGCAGATAGCGGCTGCACTCATATCGGTAATCGTATTTTCACTGCTACTTTCCGCATGCGCCGGCATTTCCGATACCCCCTCTGGCGACACGATAACGCTGACGGACAGCGCGGGCAGAACGGTCAGCGTGCCGCGCGACCCGGAGATAATTTGCACTTTATCGGCTTTTGCGGGACCTTTAGCGTGCCTTTTCGGATATTCCGAACAGATGATGGCTACTTCCAACAACGTGCTCCGAAGCAACTTCTTAAAAGAAATGTGCCCTGCCGTACGCAACGCGGTCAACGTCAAGAATTCCGGTACGATGAACGCCGAAAGCATACTGGCTATAGAAGCCGAAATAATATTTGTGGACTTAACGATGTATTCCGACTCCGACGAACGCGCCAAACTAGAAACGATGGGTATCCCCTACGTCGTCGTGGATTTTACCGATACGCGATCGCAGACGGAAGCCGCAATGATCGTGGGAAAGGCTTTGGGCTGCGAAGAAGAAGCCGCACGCTACGTCGAATACTACCGCGAAGCCATGGAAAGCGTCAGCGCCGTCATAGCCGATTCTGTCACGGACAAATTCCGCGTATATCATTCCGTAAACGAGATAACGCGCACCGACTCCGCTAACAGCCTCGGCGCCGAATGGACCGCGACTGCAGGCGCGATAAACGTATCCGTGGATTCTGAGCTCACATCGGACGGTGACAAGACCATGGCTAATGTCGAACAGATACTGCTGTGGGATCCCGAGGTCATAATCTGCAACGAGGCGGGCATAGACGACCTTATATTGTCAGATCCGCGTTTTCAGGGCGTGAACGCCGTATTGAACGGCAGAGTATACCAGATACCCGTCGGGGTCACGCGCTACGGACACCCCAACGGCATCGAAACGCCCCTCGCTATATATTGGCTGGCAAAGACGCTTTACCCCGACCTGTTCGATTATACGATCGAAGAAAAAATAAAGGAATTTTACCTCGAGTTCTTCGATTACGAGGTTTCGGACGAAACCGTCGCCGCCATATTGAAAGCCGACGACATACGCAGCCCGAAATAGTTATTACGCTGCAAGTTTAGTTTCAAACGAGTTTTTCATATTCCTCGTCCGTTACGGCTTCAAGCCATTCGTTCGAGGTGTCGGTACCCGGAATTTCCACCGAAATGTGCGAAAACCAGCTGTCTTTTTTTGCGCCGTGCCAATGTTTGACGTTTGCGGGTATTTCCACGACGTCGCCGGGTTTCAGACTTATCGCGGGTTTTCCGTATTCCGCGTACCAACCGCTTCCCGCCACGCACAGAAGTATCTGACCGCCTCCCTGCTTCGCGCGGTGAACGTGCCAGTTGTTACGGCATCCCGGTTCGAAGGTGAC
>CALVZV010000059.1 GCA_944372665.1 uncultured Clostridia bacterium | reverse complement strand
ACTGCCCCGGCGGAATATTTTACCTGTCCTTCAAACGTCAACGGCAGGGCGGTCACTTATATAGCGAGAGGCGCTTTTGCGGCAGCGGGCACGCTTAAATCCATGGCTCTGAATACTGTGGAGGAAATAGGCGACTTCGCCTTCGAGGGGCTGGAGTACTTGGGAGAAATAGACCTAGGCATGGTCAGTAAGATCGGCAAGGGTGCGTTTAAAGGCTGTTCGTCGCTAAAGAGATTTTACGTTTCGGCTAAAAACGAATATTTTATGACCGATTCTGTCGGAGCACTGTACGCTTATCTGTCCGGATCGTCCAAACAGCTGACAGCCTATCCCGCAAACAGTGTTTCCGTCAGTTCGTACACGCTTTACAGCGGCACGGTTTCGATCGCGGAGTATGCGTTTTACGGCGCAAAATATCTTATAAACCTTTCATATCTTTCTACGCTGACCGAAATAGGAGATTATGCTTTCTTCGGAGCGGAAAATCTGTCGATGATCTATTATTCCAACGTGACCGGAGGGCTTGCAAACGGAACGGCGGACTTCAGCCAGTCTCACTCAAAGGTCACTCGTATCGGCGCCGGTGCTTTTTCGGGTACCGAGCTCAGGATTTTCAGATTGGGTAACGTATTGTATTTAGGCGCGGGCGCGATAGAGTGGGACGGAGTCAAAGACGTCGTCGTCTATCTCAACACCTCAGAGGTGACAGCCGGCAGCGGCGAACCCATCGCTTTACCGGACTCCATCGACGGCGGCACTCTCAAAGTCGTGACGGGAGCATTGTTCAATGATTACCGCTGCTCCGAAACTTTCTCGTATCTGGGTTCTTATCTGAAAGACAGCATCTGATTTATTTTTGATCCTAAGCATGATTCATAACGCTTTTGCCGCGCGCATATCCTTTATCGGGGCGCAGTTCAAGCCTGAACAAAAATCGTCGTAATACAACCGATTCAACCGAATTTCGACGATAAAAATGTATTATTATGGAGGTACCCGAAAAATGATTCTGGTAATGAAAAAACGTACCCTGATCGCCTTGATCCTATTGCTTGCGGTCGTTGCGGCGGCTTTGGGCGGAATGGCGTCCGCGGGCGTTTTCGAGGACGCCGCGGCAAAGAACAGACTCGTTCCCATATATGCGGTGGCAACCGAGGAAAAGAAGGTGGCGCTGACGTTCGACGCGGCGTGGGGCGCCGATCAGACGCGCGCGATAATGGACGAAGTAGAAAAATACGGTTTCAAATGCACGTTCTTTCTGACCGGATTCTGGGCGGAAGCAAACAAGGAGCTGGTAAAAGAGATATATGACAGAGGCCATCTCATAGGCAATCACAGCGCCAACCACAAGCATTTGAACGAGCTTGACTCAGAGCTAGTGAACTCGGAAATAGACTCCGTAAACGCTTCGATAAAGGCCATAACCGGCGAGGCGCCGAAATATTTCCGCGCGCCCTTCGGCGAATACGACAATAAACTCATCGAGACGGTTTCCTCAAAAGGCATGCAATGCATCCAGTGGAGCGTGGACAGCCTGGACTGGAAAGGCATTAGCTCTTCCGAGATAGCCGAAAGGGTGGTGAATAAGCTTGAAAACGGCTCTATAGTGTTGTCGCACAACGCAGGGGAACATATTGTAGAAGCTCTGCCGCTGATACTTTTGTCCGTCAAAAACAAGGGAATGAGCGCGGTAAGACTGGACGAACTTGTTTATTCCGAAAACTACACGGTGGATTCTCGGGGTATACAGATAAAAAATACTTGAAATACAGGAGTAAATAAATGGACGGTTTGATGAATAACAACGTCGTATATCTGACAGGGATCACTGTTGAGGAACCGACGTATTCCCATCAGGTATTCGGAGAAGGTTTTTACGAAACCAAAATCGAAGTGGAGCGACTGTCGGGGCTTAAAGACGTCATACCCGTAACCGTGTCCGAGCGGCTGCTGGAAGAAGGCAGCTTCAGAAAAGGCGGTTCGGTGGCGGTATCCGGACAATTCAGGAGCTATAACAAGATAATAGACGGCAAATCCAGACTGATGCTCACCGTGTTTGTCAGGGAAACGGAGCTGGATCTGCCGCTGAATACCAATAAAATAGAGCTTACGGGCTTTGTGTGCAAGCCGCCTGTCTACAGAACGACGCCGTTCAAACGCGAAATTGCGGACGTTCTGATAGCGGTGAACCGCGCCTATAACAAGTCCGATTACATCCCCTGCATCGCCTGGGGCAGGAACGCGCGTTTTGCCGAAAAGCTGGCAGTGGGCGACAAAGTGGAACTTTCGGGCAGAATACAGTCGCGCGAATACCGCAAAACCGACGAAAACGGCGTGGAAAGCCTTAAAACCGCATACGAGATCAGTGTAAACAGGCTGTCGTACGCAGGCGAGGAACGTGCGGAAGAATACTGAAACGGCTTGAAAACGGCTGCGGACGGCGTTATAATTTAAATATGGAAAACACCGTACCTAAGATCAACGAATTTGTCCGCGAAACCGCCGAAGCGTTCGCCCGTGCGGGAAGAAGCGGCAACTTGCCGGAAATTGTCGCCGCAGGCAAGAACCGGGACCGCGAAACTCTGCTTAAACTTTATAAAACGGGACTTATATCGGCTGTGGGCGAAAACCGCGTCCAGGAATTCAGGGATAAATATACGCCCGAGATCACCTGGGACATCATCGGCAGGCTTCAGACCAACAAGGTAAAATATGTGGTCGGTAAGGTCAGACTGATACAAAGCCTGGACAGAGAGGCTCTTGCCGAGGAAATAGAACGCGTCGCCGCCGGCCGCGGCGTGCTCCAGGAGTGTCTGGTCGAGATCAACACGGGAGAGGAGGAGGCAAAAGGCGGTATCCGCGCAGAAGATCTTTCCGACTTTCTGCAAGCGTTGGAAAAGTATCCACATATCCGCGTGCGCGGCGTCATGGCGGTCGCTCCGCGCGGACTGGACGAAGCGGATTTGGAAAAACTGTTTTCCAAAGCGCGCCGTGCCTTCGAATCCGTTCGCCCCGGCAGGGAAGGGTTCGATATTCTCAGCATGGGTATGTCCGCGGATTTCAAAGTTGCCGTAAAATGCGGCGCCACTATGTTAAGACCGGGAAAAATCCTGTTCGAATAACGTGCCGAGTATTCTAAAATAAAGCATAAATCATAATATGAGCTACGTTAAAATGTTAAAAAACGGGGAAATACCTCCAAAAAAACCTAAAAAGCAGCCGCTAAGCGCTTATGACCGTATTGCCATCGAAAAACGTGCCGGGGGCGTAGACAAAACCGCCGATTACGCTTTCAGCGCGCCCAAAAACGTCGACGATCTGGCGATTCTGATAAGCGAATTCAAGTCCGGGAAAGCCGTATTGATTTCATTGGAAAAAGCCGATGCGGTCAGCGCCGAACGTATGCTGGATTTTTTAGGCGGCGCTGCTTTCGCGCTGGACGGAAGAGTCGAGAGCTTGGGCGGATATAAATATATTTTGGTTCCGCGAGGCGTGGAATTCGTTTTTGCCGGCAATTAAATCAGGGATCGTTTAGCGTAATTTACCGTTTCGTTATGTTTTCAGTTGTATTTTTTTTTGTTGCATACGGATTTTATAAAGGTTATAATTGACATATGAAAAAAATCGACGTTCGCAATCTGTTTTACGACAATCCCGCGAAAACGCTTACCGTACTTGCGGTTGAGTTTTTGCTGACAGGTCTGTATCTTGCCGTCGATTTGCTGACCAAACACTTTATATATATGCCTATAGCGGCGGGTGCCGACGACATTGTGGTATGGGACGGCGTCGTCCGTTTCGTCGCCGTCGAGAATACGGGCGCTTCTTTCGGTATGTTTTCGGATGCCCCGGTAATTTTGACGGTCATAGGCTTTGTCACGGCGGCGATAATGCTGTCGGTACAGATATTTTCCGTCAAGATCCGCAACGGATGGCTCCGCGCCGCTCTGATATTGATGATTGCCGGCGCGATAGGCAACCTGGTTGACAGGTTCATGTTCGGTTACGTCAGGGACTGGTTCTACTTCGAACTAATCGATTTCGCGGTATTTAACCTCGCTGACAGCGGTCTGACGGTCGGGTGCGTGTTGCTTTTGATATACGTCGTCTTTTTTTATCGCCCCGCGGACAAGAAAAAAACTCAGGCGGGCGACGCGGAGGAGCGATGAGCGTCCATACCCGCATTTTTAAGGTCCCTTCCGAAAAATCCGGTGCCAGGATCGACGTTTTTTTAGCCGAGATGCTGGGGGATTGTACGCGTTCGCGCGTCCGCCTGGCTATCATTAACGGTAACGTGCGCGTCGGGGGAGAGTGCGTTCTGAAGTGCGGCGTCCACGTCAAGGAAAACGCCGAGATAGAAATCGACATCACCGAAGCCGAGCCTTTAAAAGCCGAGCCGGAGAACATTCCTCTGGACATCGTATATCAGGATTCCGATTTTGCGGTAATAAATAAGCCCGCGGGTATGGTCACGCATCCCGCGCCGGGTTCTCCCGACGGCACTCTTGTCAACGCGCTCTTGTATCATCTGGACGATCTTTCGGGCATAAACGGCGTTTTGCGCCCCGGGATCGTGCACCGTCTTGACAAAAACACTTCCGGACTTATAATGGTGGCGAAAAACGACAAAGCGCATCTGTGCCTTTCCAGGCAGATTGCCGAAAAGAGCGCAAAACGCTATTATATCGCCTTGGTGGACGGCAACCTGAAAGAGGACGCCGGCGTCGTAGACGCGCCTGTTTCCAGAAATCCCGTCGATCGCAAAAAAATGGCGGTCGTGGAAGGGGGCGATTATGCCAAAACGATGTATAAGGTCGTGGAAAGGTTCGGACAGTATACCTTGGTTGCTTTCGAACTGTTTACGGGAAGGACGCATCAGATCCGCGTGCATTCCGCATATATAAAGCATCCTATAGTCGGCGACGAAACCTACGGCGGCAGCGACCGTTTCGGAGTGCACAGGCAGCTGCTTCACGCGTACCGGCTTTGTCTGAACAGCCCTTCGACCGGGGAACGCATGACGTTTATAGCGCCGTTACCCGAAGATTTCAAAAAAATACTGGGCGTTTTGCGTTCAAAATTCAAATAACTATATTATAAAAAGCGCGGGCAAACGCTTGCATACGTTTTATTTATATGCTAATATATAAATACTTTATGGTAGCGATACTGGAGAGTGGCGTTTGCCACTCTCTCGTTGGATTTAAAGACGGGAGGTAGAAATGCTGTATTCGGAAACGGTGCGCGAGAATGCCGAAAAGATAATAAACGAAGTCATTGTCCCGATGGGTTACGAACTCGTCGAAGTAACTTTTACGCCCGGCAGGCACAGCAAGCTTACTGCGTACATATACAAAAAGGGCGGCGTCACGCTGGACGACTGCGTAGCCGTCAACGACGCTCTGGACGCGCCGCTGGAGTCTGCCGACATCACGGGCGGCAAGGCGTATACGCTCAACATTTCTTCGCCCGGACTCGACAGACCTGTCGTCACGGACAGAGATTTCGAAAGGAATATGGGCGAGGAACTCGAAGCCGTACTTCTGACGGATTCGGTACTTAAAAGAAAGAAAATAGTCGGCATGCTGAGCGAATATGATTCCGAAAGCATAGTGCTGACCACGTCAAAAGGCGACGTAACGGTGAGGCGTTCCGAAATCAAGACGCTTAAGCCCTATGTCGATCTCAAAAAACTGAAATAAAACGCCGGAAGGCACAAACACAACTTAATAACAATTTAATAGGAGGAATCCGCAATGAAAAACCGTGAACTGTTCCTCGCTCTCGATCAGATAGAGAACGAGTACAAAATCGACAAACAGCTGCTGATAGCTTCTCTGGAGGCGGGACTGGCTTCCGCTTTCAAGAAAGAATCGGGTGAAAGCCGCGCCGTAGCGGTCAGAATGAATCCCGAAAATTATACCATCGAGTTTTTCGCGTACCAGAAAGTCGTCGAGGGCGAACCCCAGGACGACAACGAGCTTTCTTTGGAAGAAGCGCGCGACATCAAACCCGACGCCGAGATCGGAGAGCTTATCGGCGAGATCGTGTCGCCGGACGATCTTTCCAGGATAGCGGCGCAGACCGCCAAGCAGGTCATTACCCAGCGCATCAACGAAGCAAAACGCGAACAGGTGATGAGCGAAATGAACGAAAAAGAGGGCGAACTGATGCAGGCGGTCGTCCGCAGGGTCGAACCCACGGGTACCGTTTCCGTGGAAATAGTCGGCACTCAGATGGAAGGCATACTCACCACGGGCGAACAGGTCCGCGGCGAAAGGCTTTCGGTCGGCGATAAGATCAAAGTCTACATCAAAAAGGTCAGGACTGACAGCAAAGGTACGTCCAGGGTCATGGTTTCGCGTGCCTGTGCCGGTTTCGTCAGAAAGCTTTTCGAGATCGAAGTGCCGGAAATCCGCTCCAATCTCGTAAAAATCAAAAATATCGTACGCGAAGCGGGACTCAGAACCAAACTTTCGGTTTATTCCGACGATCCCAACATCGACTCCATCGGTTCGTGCATAGGTCCCAAAGGTAGCCGCGTGAACGCCATCATCAACGAGCTTAACGGCGAAAAAGTGGACGTTATCCTCTACAGTTCCAATCCGTCGGAATATATTGTCAGGGCGCTGTCTCCCGCCAAGGTGCTGCTTGTTCAGCTGAACGAAACGGATTCTCAGGCAAGGGTCGTCGTGCCCGACGACAAGCTGTCGCTGGCTATAGGCAAAGGCGGACAAAACGCCAAACTCGCCGCCAAGCTAACGGGATACAAAATCGACGTCAAGCCTTATTCCGAAGCGGTAGCCATACTTTCGGAAGAAGAATCCGAAACAGAGGGCTCCGAGGAGTAGCCGATGCATTCTCCCGAAAGAATGTGCATAGCGTGCAGGAAGCGTTTTCCTAAATCCGAGCTTATCAGGATCGTGAAAACGCCTGACGGCATAGCCGTAGACGGGAACGGGAAAGCTTCAGGGCGCGGCACATATGTGTGCCGCGATGCCGAATGTCTGAAACGCCTGGCATCCAAGAAGCTGCTGAACCGCGTTTTCAGGACGGAAATCGGTGAAGATATGTATGCAGAAATATTGTCTTACTCGGGAAAAGATCGATAAAATAGCCGCTTATGTCGGCTTTGCGATAAAGTCCGGAGCGTTTGTGCCGGGCGTGGACAACATAAAAGCGTCCAACGGGATCAAGCTCGTCATTGCGGACGCTACGCTGTCGGACAACTCTTTCAGGCGCGTATCACGGTACGCCGAGGAAAGAGGCATACCTTTGGCTCTTTCGGACAACCTTGCCGAAATATGCCGCAAGGACGCCGTGAAAGCGGCTGGAATAAAAAACGCGGATCTTGCCGCGGCAATACTAAAAACATTCGAATCAAATTAAAGATAGAGGAAGGATAATGCCGGTACAGAATGTAAACAGCGATCAAAATTCCGGACTTAAAAACCTGACGGGTTTCGTGGAACAAAAGCGTACGAGATTTTCGGAACTTTTGATCAGAGAGCGCGGGATCGTAGCCAGCGCCAGGATCAGACTCGAACAGCGTAAAGAGCTGTTGCTTGCCGAACTCGAAAGGCGCCAGGAAGAAGCCGAACGCGCTCTGAAACAGAAACAGGAAGAGGAAAGACAGAAAGCCGAAACCGAAAACACGGCTGCGGAAGCGGTTTCAGAACAGGCTGCGGAGATTTATTCGGAACCGCAGACCGAAGCCGCCGAGAAAAAGAAGCAGCCGTTAGTCAAAGAAGACGTAATCAAGCCCGCGGAGCAAGCTGTCGCGGAGCCGAAGAAGGCGCCATTTGCGGCAACCGAACGTGCGGCGGCGCCCAAACAGGCAAAAACGGAGGAACAGTCCATATCCAGGCAGCGTCTTGCGGCGCAGACTGCGGCTGAGTCCATGATTCTGGCAAAAGCCAAAAAGCCCGTTGTACAGAAACCGGTCATCAAAACTTATATTCCTCCCGTCGAAGACAGCAAAGGCAGATTCGGGCGCGACCGCGGTCCCCGCGTTCAGGGCGACCGTGCACCCAGACAGGGACAGCAAGGCGGCGTGGATATTCAAAAGCGTGTCAGCGCTTTGGAGCGTCTCAGCACCATCAATCTGCAAAGCGCGCCCAAGGATAAGAGAAAGAACGCTTCCGAAAGGAGCGAGGATAAGGCCAAGACCAACAGAAAGGCAATGACCAAAAAGGGCTACGTCGACGACGGAGCGGTAGTCGAATACGACGAAATGGGCGAAATCAAAAAGATACGAACCAGAAGGACGAACGCCCAGAAAAAGGAATTTATCCAGCCGCAGGAATCCCAGGCGATAGACCATGCCGTTTTCACCAGGGATCAGTTTACCGTCAAGGAACTTGCCGAGAAGATAGGCAAGACGGGTTCCGAGATCATAAAAAGGCTGTTCCAGCTCGATATAATGAAAACGATTAACGACAATATCGATTTCGATACCGCTGAATTGGTCGCCGGAGATCTCGGTATTACTTTGGAACTTCAAAAAGAGGAAACCAGCGAGGAGAAACTCATTTCCTATTTCGAGAACGAATCCGGGGACGACGAATCCGTCATGAAACCGCGTCCGCCCATCGTCACCATAATGGGGCACGTCGACCACGGCAAGACCTCGATACTCGACTATATCAAGAAGACAAACGTCGCCGCAGGCGAAGCCGGCGGGATAACCCAGCATATCAGCGCGTATACGACCCTTGTCAACGGCAAGCAGATCTGCTTCCTCGATACTCCCGGTCACGCCGCCTTTACCGCGATGCGCGCGCGCGGCGCCAACGTGACCGATATAGTCGTTATCGTTGTAGCCGCCGACGACGGCGTCATGCCGCAGACCGTGGAAGTCATCAACCACTGCAAGGCGGCGGGCGTAAAGATCGTCGTGGCGATAAACAAAATCGACAAAACGGGCGCCGATCCCGACAGGGTCATCAGCGAACTGGCAAACCACGAACTGGTGCCCGAGGCGTGGGGCGGAGATATCCCCATGATACAGGTCAGCGCAAAGACGGGTCAGAATATCGACCTGCTGCTCGAAAACATATTGCTGGTCGCGGAAATGATGGATCTGAAAGCCAACCCCGACCGTAAGGCGCGCGGTACGGTTATTGAGGCGCGTCTGGATAAAGGCAAAGGACCGATCGCCACGGTTCTGGTCCAGAACGGTACATTGAACGTAGGCGACCATATTGTCGCAGGCACCGTAATAGGCAAGGTGCGCGCGATGCAGGACGAAAAGGGCAGAATGGTTAAAAAAGCCGGACCCTCCACCGCAGTGGCGCTACTGGGACTCGAC
>CALVZV010000058.1 GCA_944372665.1 uncultured Clostridia bacterium | reverse complement strand
GGCGCCGACAATCTGTTCGCGCTGCTTGACGCGCTCCGCTGTAATAACGCACTGCCGAAAACGCTGCTGTTCTCTCTAAACCCGGCCGACAACGACTTTCTGGTGTCGTTATCGGGCGCTTTCAACGACGACGCAGGCGTCAAGGGCAGGGTTCAGCAAGGCAGCGCGTGGTGGTTCAACGACCATTACGACGGTATGAACAAACAGATCGCAAGCTATGCCGCCGGCGCGCCTATAGCTTCTTTCGTCGGCATGCTTACCGACTCCAGAAGCTTTTTGTCGTATGCCAGGCACGATTATTTCCGCAGAATATTTGCAAATTATCTCGGTAATCTCGTCGAAAGCGGAATGTATCCCGAAAAGGATTTCAAATATCTGGAAAAAATCGCTTGTGACGCGGCTTACTATAACGTAAAAGAATATTTCGGTCTGTAATCTGCGCGAAATGCAAAAGCGGCGGTAGTATCCGCCGCTTTTTTATTGTTTCAGCGCGTCGCATATTTCCCGTTCACGCGCATGGCGTTCAGTATCGCCATTACGGCTACGCCTACGTCGCCGAAAACGGCGACCCACATATTCGCCAGCCCGACGGCGGAAAGTATCAGGATAGCCAATTTCACGACCACGGAAAAGATTATGTTCTGATACACTACGGACATCGTCTTTTTCGCTATGCGCCTTGCAAGCGGTATGCCTTTAAGATCGTCGTGCATCAAAACAATGTCCGCCGCTTCGATCGCCGCGTCCGAACCGACGCCGCCCATGGCTATGCCTATATCGGAGCGCATCAGCACGGGCGCGTCGTTTATCCCGTCGCCCACAAAGCACAGCGCTTCTTTTTCGGGCTTGTTTTGCAGCATTTCCTCGACCTTTGCCACCTTGTCGCCCGGCAAAAGCGAGGCAGTATAGCCGTCGATGCCCGTTTCGGCAGCCACATTTGCCGCTATAGCATGATTGTCGCCCGTCAGCATAAAGCTTTTGGCGCCCATCCTTTTCAGTTCGGTTATCACCTCGCGCGACTCGGGCTTTACCTCGTCAAGTATCAGCAGATATCCTTTGTAAATTCCGTTTTCCGCTACGTAAACCGGCGTACCGACGCCGCTGCAGGGAGTAAAGGGGATACCGCATTCCTCCATCAACTTTTCGTTGCCGCACGCTATAACGTCACCGTCTTTGGACGCGATCACGCCGCTGCCGGCACGGTTAGTGTGCGTGTAACCGGTTTTTGCCTCTTTTCCGTACGCTTCGAGCACGGAACGCGCTATCGGATGCGACGAACCGCTCTCGGCGGTAGCCGCCAAACACAGAATTTCGCGTTCGGATACGCCGCTAACGGTTTCCACCTTCGCCAAAGCGAAATTGCCTTTGGTCAGCGTGCCTGTTTTATCAAAAACGAAAATGCCGGCATTATTGAATCTTTCCAGATAATTGCTGCCTTTTATCAGTATCCCGTAGCGCGAAGCGGCGCCGATGCCGGCAAAGAACGACAGCGGTATCGATATTACCAAAGCGCAGGGACAGCTTACCACCAAAAAGCTCAGCGCACGGTATACCCACACCGACCATTCGCCCGTCACCGCACCAGGGATCACTGCCAGCAGCAGCGCGATCGCCACGACGGCAGGAGTGTAATATTTTGCGAATTTAGTGATGAAGTTTTCGGCTTTCGATTTTTCGGAAGCGGCGTTTTCCACCAGATCCAGAATCCTGGAAACGGTCGAATCGTAAAATTCCTTCTCTACGCGCACGGTTATGCGCGAATCGATATTGACGGATCCGCTGATGACCGGATCGCCTGACTTGACGTAGCGCGGCAGCGATTCGCCGGTCAGCGCCTTGGTATCGAAAGAAGTCTCTCCCTCCTCCGCAATGCCGTCCAAGGGCACTTTCTCACCGGGATTTATCACTATGATATCGCCTACCGCAACCTCCTCGGGCGCGGTTTTGACGGCAACGCCGTCCCTCAATACGTTGGCATAGTCCGGACGCAGATCCATAAGTCCAGATATGGATCTGCGCGACCTGCAGGTGGCGTAATCCTGAAAGAACTCGCCCACCTGATAAAATAGCAGAACGGCGCACGCTTCGTCGAAACCCTCGATCTCCATGCCCGTGACGCCGCGGTATATTGCCAGCGCGAACGCGCCCAGAGTGGCAAAACACATCAGAAAGTTCTCGTCGAATATCTGTCCGTGCAGGATGTTCCTCGCCGCCCGCCACAATACGTCATAGCCGATGACGACGTAGATCGCAAGATACAGCGCAAACGGGAACAGCCAGGCGTTAGTACCTTGAAATACGCCTGCCAGCCCCACGGCTTTATCAGCAGCAAACACCGCGATAAATGCCGCAAGCGAAACAAGTATCCTGATGAGCGTCTTGATTTGTTTTAAAGTCAGTCGATTCTTCATAAAGCAATTCGGGCTACCTTAAATTCAATTTATGTTACCTTAAACTGATTATACAATCCGGTTCCGTTTTTTTAGCCGTCTTGGTCACTTCCTCCAAAACCTTGTCGAAACGCTCGTCTTCCGCCTCCAGGGTCAAGCGCTGCGCTATAAAATTGACGCTGGCTTTTATCACGCCGTCAACCTTCAGAATACGTCTTTCCAGCTTTGCCGCGCAGTTCGCGCAGTCAATATTTTCAATTCTGAATACCTTTTTCATACCTTACCTCCGTCGCCTTATTTTATTTGAATATTTATACTATTGAATAATCGTTCAATCGTATTCCTTTTAATTACGGGATCGCTCCCGTGATATGCTTTCCGGATATCCGCAATAAGTCCGGGTGAGCCGCCTCTATTCTTTGTGTTCCGTCTTATATTCGGCTCTTACATTCGCTTCAGGCATCCGCGATATCCGCAACCGCCTCCGTCCCGATGATACGTTCTTTTGTATATGCGCATCGGATTTTCGGAAAGCTACCCTTCGGTCCGACCGCAAAATCGCCGCTTTGACCGCTTGTTCGACTCGCCGTGACAGTCGACTTCTAAAGATTTCTTATTCGACCGTCAAGATAGTTTCAAAACGGTCTTTTCATAACACTGCGGAATCAGTGTCTTTCTCTTATATGGCTCAGTCCGCATTCGAGTATCTCCGCCACATGGTCGTCGTCAAGAGAATATTTTACTTCCTTTCCTTCCTTATGCCCTTTTACAAGTCTTGCGGAACGCAGCACCCTCAGCTGGTGCGATACTGCCGACACGCTCATTTCAAGCATCTCCGCGATCTGTCCTACGTTGAAATCCCCCAGCCCCAGGCATGAAAGTATCTTGGTCCTGGTGGAATCTCCGAACACTTTGTACAGTTCGCTTAAGCCGTATATCTCCTTTTCGGACGGCATTTTCTTTTTAAGGTCTTCTACGGAACCGCCAACGCTTAATTTTGTCATCTTTTCTCCGTTTCGTTTGAACGCTTCTTCAAGTGTTCAACCATATTATATGCTTCCGCTCTGCGTATGTCAACGATTTTATGTATATTCAAAAAATTTTGAAGCGCGGATTTTCCCGCGCCTCAAACGAATGATTTACATTTTTTCCACGACCTCTTTAAGCACGGCGAGCATTGAGTCGATCTCGGCTTTAGTAATGATCAGCGGCGGCACGAAACGCATGACTTTATGTCCGCATACGTTCAAGATAAAGCCTTTTTCAAGCATCGTCTTATATATCTTGTTTGCGGTTTCTTCGTTTTCGACCTCCATTCCGACGACCAGTCCCATACCGCGAACGTCCTTAACGAGGGGCGATTTGATTTTTTTAAGTCCTTCCTTCAAATACTCGCCATTTTCGCGCACGGCTTCCATGAAACCGGGCTCGCGCAGTTTTGTGCATACCGCATACCCCACGGCACACGCCAAAGGATTGGCTCCGAAAGTAGTTCCGTGATCGCCGGACCTCCACGCCGAGGCGACCTCATCGGTAGCCATACAGGCGGACACTGGGAAGCCGCCCCCTATTCCCTTGGCGGAAGAAACGATATCGGGTTTCACGCCGTACTGTTCGAATGCCCAGAAGGTACCCGTTCTGGCGGCACCGGTCTGTACTTCGTCGAAAATCAGCAGCTGTCCGTTGGCAGCGGTCAGTTCTCTTGCTTTTTTCAGATACTCTTTCGTAGCGGGAATTATGCCGCCCTCGCATTGTATAGGCTCCACCATGAACGCGGCGACTTCGGGGTCGGACAGCGCTTGTTCCAACGCCGCTATATCGTTGAACGGAACGTAGACGCCTATACCGCCGGGAAGCGGAGAAAACGGTTTATTGTACTGCTCCTGTCCCGTTGCAGTCACCGTGGCGAGCGTCCTGCCGTGGAAAGAATGCAGCGCGGAGACGATCTTATATTTGTTTTCGCCGCGTTGATAGAAATATTTTCTGGCGAGTTTAATGGCGCATTCGTTGGCTTCGGCTCCGGAATTGCCGAAAAAGGCTTTGTTCAGATGCGTACCGCGCATCAGCACTTCCGCCATCAGACCGCGCGCTTCCGAATAAAAGTAGTTGGAAACGACGGCTACCTTGTGTGCCTGTTCGGTGAGTGCTTCCGTAAATACGGGGTGGTCGTAGCCCAGACAGTTGACGGCAATACCCGCCAGAAAGTCCAGATACGTTTTGCCCTCGGAATCCGTCAGGTAGCAGCCCTTTCCTTTTTCGAAAGCGATATCCACGGGCGAATAAGTGTTCATGAAATACTTTTTATCTCTTGCTTTGATGGTTTGAAAATCGGACATATATATATTCTCCTGTATTGATATTTACCGTATGTTTGTTCACGCATATACCAGGAATTCGGCTATAGCCAAAATCCCCAGCGTGGCGGCGAACAGCGCCAGATGTATTTTTATGCTCCACCTGAACCATTTGCCGTAATCGACCGTAGTCAATCCGAGTATCAGCAGCAGTCCCGCGTTCGTGGGCAGAATGACGTTCGAGAACCCGTCCGCGAACGCGAACGCCAAGACGGCGACCTGCGGATGCAGCCCTACCAGCCCGCAAAGATCGAATATCATGGGCATGAGCAGCAGCGCTTTCGCAGAACCCGACTGAATGAATATCTCGAATACGAATATTATAAGGTAAATCAAAATAGTCGTACCGAAACCGCCTTTATCGCCGATAAGAGTAATGAAATGATAAAGGATCGTATCCATTATATCGCCTTCTTCGACGATATAGCGTATCCCGCCCGCTATCAGAATGAGGATGACCGCGGGAAGCAGTCTGACCGCGCCGCTGCCGAGTTCTTTGAACAGCGCTTTGCCCTTTAACCCGCACATCAGCGAAGCTCCTACGCCGGCTATTACGTAGATCGCGAGAATAATGTACATCAGATAATCCGCCAGCGCCTGCCATGCGATCGAGGTAAGCGCGAACGCCACCACTACCAGCATCCACGCGCCGAACCAGACCAAAGCCTTATTCTTGCCTTTGTCTTCTTTAAAATCGGTCAAACGGAAATTGAAATCGTTTTTTCTGATCGAATCTTCTTTAAATACGGGCGATTTTTCGGGATAACGCTCTATTTTGCGCGCGTACGGATACAAAAAAGCCATAAGGATTACGTACGCCACGAAAAACGTCAGAATCCTCAGCCCTATGCCGGAATAAAGCTCCAGCCCTCCTATGGTCTGTGCCACGCCTACGGTAAAAGGATTGACCACGCCCGCCGAAAAGCCGAAACAGCTGGCAATGACCGAAATCGCAAGCCCCACCAATGCGTCCCAGCCCAGCGCGTAGCACAGCATTACCACCACCGGTACCAGCGGGATAAGCTCCTCGAACATACCGGCGGTGCTGCCGAGAAACATAAACGCGAACGAAAGCAGGAAAAGCAACAGGTATTTTCTGTGTCCGAGTCTGTTGTTCAGATACTCCACCATATACACCATTATCCCCGTCGCGTCCAGCGCCGTAAATACGGCGCCGATTATGAACAGCAGGATAATTATCGCCCATACCGTCATATATCCGTCCGAGGTCGGAGACAGTATCATAACGGGCGCAAGTATGAACTGCCACCATTTTATGCCGTCAAGAGTGGGATCCGCGGTATAGGTTCCGGGAATTATGGAGCCCTCGGCGTCCCTCAGATATGCGCCGCGCTCCAGAACGAACGTCAAAACGTATGCCGCGATAAACAGCGCCAGCACGACGGCGGCTCCTATTATTACGGCGCGTTTTTCGATATTGATCGACCGAACCGGCTTTGCGGAAGCGGAGCTTTCAAAAGAAGTCTCCCCGGTTTCGGTTTCCGCCGCGGTAACGGCACCGATACTTTCGCTTACGTTTTCGTCGCGCTCAACGGGTTTTTTCATTTTTCTTCTGTTCCTCCTCGGCGTCCTCGATAAACTGTCCTATCGTTTCGACGAATTCGTCGTGATACGTCTTTATCGAACAGGCGTGACGCGCCGCCTTGAAAGTCTTGATACGCGCGTCGGGTTTGGCTTTGCGAAGGATCGACGCGTTTTCGAAAGGCACCGTTTCGTCGCTTTCCGAATGGATTATCAAAACGGGACAGGAAATCTGTTTCATGGCTTTTTCGGCGTCGCACTCGTCCGGGTCAAAACGGTAAACCGTCTTGACGACAAACTTCAGATACTTGTAGAAAAAGCTTCTGGCGCGTTCGCTTTTAAAATAGCGCGCCAACAGTCCTTTAAAGTTTGCATACCCGCAATATTCGATAAGGTAACCTAAACGCCCGTCTATCGCCGCAACCATAATAGCTGTGGCTGCTCCCATGCTTTCGCCGAATACGGATATTTTTTTGCCCGGACGGCGCTCGCGGATCACCTGAAGCCAATCTATCACATCCCACTTTTCTTTCGCGCCCATGGTAACGGTATCGCCTCCGCTGTTGCCGGCGTGTCGGTGATCGGGAACGAACACGTCAAAGCCCAGGGAGCGGAACATATCCATATATTTCAGCTGGGAAATATGCGAAGAATTGTGCCCGTGCAGGCACACCATTATCCTGTCGAAACCGAAATCGTAATAATACCCCGTCACGTCATATCCGTATCTGGAAACGCGTTCCCAGGTTTCGCAGGGCACCTGCAGCCACTCGTCGGAGAAAATCTTGACGTCCTTTTCGTGCGCTATCAGTTCGTCGGGCTGGCGTTTACGCGGTTTTAATATCTGTTTCAGCGCCAGCGCGGTGGAAACGAAAACAAGGAACGCCGCAAGCGCGGCGGTTCCTATTATGATAAGTATTATGTATCCCGCGTTCATGTTATCTAGCCGAGTCGGCCAATTCTTTAAGCTTTGCTATGTCGTGAATGACTATTTCGTCCTTGCGGTATGAAATGATGCCGTCGTTTTTCATATTGATCATCTCTCTTGACATCGACGGACGCGACACGTTCAGATATTCCGCCATCTCGTTGCGGTTAAAGCCCAGGTGTATTGTTTCCGTTCCCTGCTGCAGATATTTGTCGTAAAACAGCTTGGATATCTTGCCGCGCATCGACTTGAGCTTAAGATACTTGGCGTCGTTGTTGATAATATCTATGCGCTCCGCAAGACAGGATAGCATGTTTTCCAGAAGTTTCTGATGATGCGGGCAGTTGTTGGAGCATTGTTTCACGATCGTGGGAATGGATATGTAAAGCACCGTGGAATCCTCCGCCAGCACCACCGAAGTCGAAAAGGCTTTTTCAGGGGTATATCCCTCTACCTCGCCGAACATGTCCCCCACCGTCATTTCGCCAAGATTTACCAGCGTTCCGTCGGGTTTTCTTAAAAATTTGACAGCCGAGCCCTCCAGAATTATACCGATCTCTTCAACGGGAGCGCCCGCTTCGGCGACAACCCTACCGCGCGAATACTTATGGATATGTCCGTGAAGACAGTCGAACATTTTGTTGATTTCTCTGTCTTCGAAATCCTGGAAAAGTCTGTTTTTCTTCAGTATCTTGAAAATATTCATGTTTTTACTCCTTCATCGCGCCGTTTGAAAAAATTTTTGTTGCCTCGGCAACAATCTTATTTCGATTATACAATAAGGTTTCACGATTTGCAAGACTTTTCGGAATTTTTGTGCTATATTATTAAATATCGACGCGGTGCGCGCTTTTCAGATAACGACGCACCGATTTTCCGGGAGGACAGATGGAAACAAACGAAGCTAAACTCAAATTCGACCAGTGTATAATGGCATTCTATTCCACGCGCCTTATAATCGTGGAACGCACTGTAAGCGCTTTGCTTAAAACGCTGGCGACCGAACCCGAATTGATGCACGTGGTCAGCGAGTCGGCTTCCTCGACCAGTTATCCCGCCGAATACGCTCTTGCCACCGAAGGCGGAGTATTCAGGATACCCGCAAGCGGCAACAAGCGCGTCGTCGGGCTGACAGTCGGACTTTTGCTTCAGTTCGACAAGCACGAAAAGTCCGTGATCGATTTCGTCACGCGCTATTTCCCCGCGCCGACTTCGCACGAATCCTATATGGCGTTTCTCGACGCGGTGATACGCCCCTTCCACAAAGCCTTTACCGCGTTGCTCAGCGGCGAAAACGCCATTCAGATGCCTGAGGGTGCGCCCGAAGTGAGAGACGAATCTCTGCCCGACAACGCAAAGGAGGAGCTTGCCTATTGGCTCAAAGCTCTCATGCAGAAAGTGTTTCTGCTCGACGGCGCCGACGACGGCGTCCAGAACGACGCCACCGACGCGTTAAAAGGAATGCTTTACGCTCTGGAGTTTGACAATCCCCTGCTGCTGAAAGTAGTATGGATAGCGGTAAAATATACTTTAGGCTCCCTGAATACGGGAGAAAGGGAGCTGAACTCGATTTGTGAAATATTACATAACTACGGAATAACCGACTGATGGCTGACTTGTTCGTAACGGGAGCGATTTCCGTTTTATTGCTTTTACTTATGGCAGTGCCCGGATTTATACTGGGCAAAATGAAGTCTGTGAACACCGATTCCGCCGTTAAGTTTTTGTCGGTAATGCTGCTTTACATACTGCAGCCTTTCGTCACGTTCGATTCTTTTTTGAACACTCCCTACGACAGTGGCGTGCTTGTGAACATAGCGACGGTATTTTTGTTTACCTGCGTCACGATCGGCGCCGTGCTGGGCGCGGGCGCGCTGATAGCCGGGTTTATCCCCGCTCTGGATCAGGACGCAAAAGGCGTCATAGCTTACGGCGGCGCTTTCGGCAACGTGGGGTATATGTGTATCCCGTTTTTGCAGTTGATGCGTCCCGGCGACCACGTAATAATACTGTACGCTACGGTGTCGGTAGTGGCTTTCAACCTTATGGCGTGGACCGTCGGCAATTTTGCATTGACGCGCGATAAACGCCATATCAGCATAAAACGCGCTCTTTTAAATCCGCCTACGCTTTCGTTCATCGTCGCGTTGCCGCTGTTCCTGCTGAATCTGAACTTTACCGAAGCGGCGTCGCTGACCGGCGCGGCAAAGGAACTGGTGGACGGGATAGCCGAAGTGATATCCTTTTTCTCGGATATGGTGGGTCCGCTGGCGATGGTGCTGCTGGGACTGAAGCTTTCCGACATAAGCTTCAGGGAGCTTTTCACCGATCCCAGAGTTTATATTGCCTCATCGTTAAAGCTGGTATTCTATCCTCTGCTGTCGGCGGCGCTGATATCGCTGATGTCGCTGATCATGAACGTTTCGGAAATAAGCCTGAATCTTCTGGCGCTCTCGGCAATGCCCTGTGCCCAGAACATAATAATGTTTTCGACCGTATACGAAAAAGACTCCGCGCTGGCGGCAAAGGAAGTCACCGTTTCCACGCTGTTATCCGTAATAACGATACCGCTTATACTGATGCTGCTGTCTGTATTGCCGGGCGGCTGAGCCGAAACGCTTCAATTCCGGGCAAAAATCAAGGCACGCCGTAGCGGCGTGCCTTTTTTGGCAGGAGTAGTAAGAATCGAACTTACATCAAGGGGGTCAGAGTCCCTTGTGCTACCATTGCACCATACTCC
>CALVZV010000057.1 GCA_944372665.1 uncultured Clostridia bacterium | reverse complement strand
ACACGTATTAAGTTGACATAAGGCACGTTTGAATATAAAATATTAGTATGCATATATCGCGCGTGTTTTTTAAGATAAGCGATGTCGTAAACCATCCGCTACGCAACTATGTGCGTTACGGCAAAACGGAAGTCGTGAAGGATCTCGTATACGGAGAAGGGAAGTACGGGAAAATGGACTTTTATTTTTCGCGTAAATATGCCGACGGGAAAATGCCGGTGATTTTCAACGTACACGGAGGCGGCTTCGTCTGCGGCGGCAAACGCTACCGCTCGGGAATCGCGCGCAGATTTGCTTCCGAAGGTTATTTCGTAGTCAATATAAATTATACGCTGGCGCCCGAAGGACGTTTTCCGCGCGGGACACGGGACTGTATCGCCGCGCTTAACGCGCTGGAAAGCTACCGCGGCGAGTATCCGTTCATGGATACGGACAGGATAATCCTCACCGGAGATTCCGCAGGCGGATATTACGCCGCCCATGCCGCGGCGGTCATTTTCTCGGACGTGCTGCGGGAAAAGGCGGGTATTGAGGAAAAATACACCGGTACCGCGCCTATAGGGCTGCTTACCTTTTTTGCGCCGTTCAATCCCAAGAAGTGCCTGGATAACCCCGTGCCTTTAGGCGTCACCGAGGATATCGGAGTATGCCTTTTCGGCACCGCCGAAAGGGAGGACTTCCCGTTTCCGGACGCGGTTACGGACGTAACCCTGAATGTCAATTCCGATTGGTGTCCGGTTGGCATCGTGGCTGCTGAAAACGATATGTTCTGCGGCGGTCAGGAACGCGATATGGTCAACGCGCTGGAAGCGGCGGGCGTAGACTGCAGACTGTTCACGGCTGCCGAAAAAGGCGACGCCCATTGTACGCATCTGTTTCCTTTTATGCCGGGGACACCCAAAATAATGGCTTTCGCCGACGGATTTTTGAGCTTCGTTTCGGGGAAAGGGGACAGTCATGAATAAAAAGGCTCCTAAATTATCGATAGACGTCGGACTGCTTGCCAAAAACGCGCGAGGATACATCCTTCCCAGCGTGCTTGCTCCGCTGTTCGTGATCGCGGAGGTAGTGCTGGAGGTGCTTATACCCAGGGAAATGGGTTTTCTTGTGGACGAGGGTATAGCTTCCGGCAACATGACCGCGGTATGGACGCACGGCGGAATAATGCTGGCGTACGCGTTTCTGGCGCTAATTTCCGGCGCGCTTTCGGCGCGTTTCGCCGCCGTGGCTTCGATGGGATTCGCCAAGAACCTGCGCGCTGCCATGTTCGACAAGATCCAGAGTTTCTCGTTTGCCAACGTCGATAAGTTCTCGACGGGAAGCCTGGTCACGCGTTTAACCACGGACGTGACGTTTATCAGAAATTCTTATGCCATGTGCATAAGGGTGGCGTTCCGCGCGCCGCTCATGTTCATAATGAGCATAGCGGTGTCCGTGTCCATCAATTACCGTATAGCTTTGATATTTATCGTGGTGGCGCCGATAATGGGTATAGCTTTGGTCGCCATAGGCATGCTGGCTTTCCCGCTGTTCAGGAAGATGTTTTCCAGATTCGACAAAATGAATTCCGCCGTTCAGGAAAACCTTATAGGTATTCGCGTCGTCAAGGCTTTCGTCAAAGAAGACTACGAAACCGAGAAGTTCAGAAACGCAGCCGAGGCGGTCAGACAGACGCAGATAAAGGCTGAAAGGCTGCTCGTTTACGGTCAGCCCGCAATGCAGTTTATTATGTTCGCGTGCATGGTCGCGGTAGTGTTTATGGGCGGACGCGAGATAATCAACGTGTCCTCAGACATGACGATAGGCGACCTCACTTCGTTCATTACCTATGTAAATCAGATACTGATGTCGCTATTGATGGTCGCCATGATATTCGTCAACCTGGTTATCAGCAGCGCTTCGGCGGCGCGCGCGACAGAGGTGCTGAAAGAAAAACCCTCCATCGACGATTCGTACGCGACTGCCGGGCTGCAGGTCGAAGACGGAAGCGTGGCTTTCAGAAACGTCTCGTTTTCGTATTCCGCTTCCGAAGGCAAAAATGTGGTTTCCGGGCTGGATCTGGAGATCGCTTCCGGAGAAGTGATGGGGATAATAGGCGGCACGGGCAGCGCGAAATCCACGCTGGTACAGCTTATACCCAGGCTTTACGACGTCAGCGGCGGCGCGGTCGAGGTAGGCGGCAGGAACGTCAGGGAATATCCCGTCGCCAACCTAAGAGCCAGCGTAGCCATGGTGCTCCAGAAAAACGTACTGTTTTCGGGTACCATACGCGACAATCTGAAGTGGGGCGACGAAACGGCTTCGGACGAAGAACTCATGCACGTCTGCCGCGCCGCCTGCGCCGACGAGTTCATAGAGCGTTTCCCCGACGGACTGGATACGGATCTGGGTCAGGGCGGCGTCAACCTATCGGGCGGACAGAAGCAAAGGCTGTGCATAGCGCGCGCTTTGCTGAAAAAACCTAAAATAATGATATTGGACGATTCGACTTCCGCGGTAGATACGGTTACCGACGCGAAGATACGCGCCGCGCTGAAAGAGTTTTTCGGCGGTATGACCGTCATAATAATTGCCCAGCGCGTGTCCTCGGTCATGGACGCGGACAGGATACTGGTGCTTGACGGCGGAAAGATCGCCGGCTGCGGCAGTCACAAAGAGCTGTTCGAGAGTTCACGGATATACCGCGAAGTCTGTATTTCTCAGCATAAAGGGGCAGACGATGAGAATGCGTAATTTGAAAAAAGAAGCGACCGACGTCCGTCCCGAAAAGCCTTTGAAAACACTGAAGTCCATATTCGGATTCATGAAAGGCTATGTCTGGCATATAGTTTTGGCGCTGTTGGCGGGGCTGGTCAACGTCGGCGCGATGCTGGGCGGCAACGTGTTCCTCAGGCAGTCGCTGGACGTCATCGAAAACTTTGTCTCGGGCAACGCCTCCGCGACGGAGAGTATGGCGCTGCTCGGTCAGAACGTGGGGATAATGCTGGCGATATACCTTGCGGGCGCTTTGGGCGGATTCGTCAGTATGCGGCTGCTGCTGACTGTTTCGACGGGAACGCTGTATTCCGTCAGAACGCAAATGTTCGAAAAGATGGAACGTCTGCCCGTAGCGTATTTCGACAAGCGCACGCACGGCGAAATCATGTCCAGGTACACTACGGATACGGACGCGCTCAGGGAGATGATATCCAACGGCATTCCGAATATAGTCAGCAGCCTGTTGACTATAGTAGGCGTGTTCACGCTGATGATGGTCTATAGTCCGATGCTGACGCTGTTCGTCGTCGCAATGCTTATCGTAATGATCGCTGCGGTCGGGATCATAGGCGGAAAGGGCGCAAAATATTTTATTCTGCAGCAGGCAGGCATAGCCAAAGCCAACGGCTATATCGAGGAATACGTCGAAGGACAGAAAGTGGTGCAGGTATTCTGCCACGAAAAGCAGACGATAGAGGGATTCAGGGAAATAAACGGCAAGCTCTGCATGGCGGAAACTTCGGCTCAGACGTTCGCTCAGATACTGATGCCCGTCATGGGCAACCTGTCCTACGTCAACTATGTGATCACGGCTATAGCGGGCGCTTTGCTGATCGCCTCCGGACACTTGGAGGGCGGCGCGCCGCTGCTGATCTCGTTCCTGACTTTGTCGCGCCAGTTTTCGATGCCGCTGACTCAGATATCCCAACAGTTCAACGGCGTCATGACCGCGCTTGCGGGTGCGGAAAGGATACTGAAATTGTTTGACGAGCCCGAGGAAAGCGATACCGGGTACGTTACCCTGGTAAACGCCGCAGAAGACGAAAACGGCACCATAACCGAATCCGCAGAGCGCACCGGCAGGTGGGCGTGGAAACATTATCACCGGGCTACGGATACCACGACCTATGTGCCATGGCGCGGCGAAGTCGAATTCGAGAACGTGTCTTTCGGTTACGAACCGGGCAAGCCCGTACTTAAAAACGTCAGTTTCGTCGCAAATCCCGGCAGCAAGATCGCGCTGGTGGGTTCGACGGGCGCCGGCAAGACCACGATCACCAATCTGCTGAACCGTTTTTACGATATAGACGAAGGCAAGATCCGTTACGACGGCATAAATATCGGCAAAATAGCCAAAGACGATCTGCGCCGCTCCATGGCTATGGTGCTGCAGGACGTACATTTGTTTACCGGCAGCGTAGCCGATAATATCCGCTACGGCAGGAACGAAGCGACTTTGGAGGAGGTAAAAGCCGCGGCAACGCTGGCTAACGCCGCGCCGTTCATCGAAAAACTCGAAAACGGATACGATACGGTGCTGACTGCGGACGGGGTAAATCTATCACAGGGTCAGCGGCAGCTTCTGTCCATTGCCAGAGCCGCCGTCGCCGATCCGCCCGTGCTGGTGCTTGACGAAGCCACTTCGTCCATCGACACGCGCACGGAGGCGCTGATAGAACAGGGCATGGACAGGCTGATGCAGGGCAGAACGGTGTTTATAATAGCGCACCGGCTGTCTACGGTCAGAAACGCCGACTGCATTTTGCTGATAGAAGGCGGAGAAATAATCGAACGCGGCTCACATGACGAACTGGTCGCGTTAAAAGGCAGATACTACAAACTCTATACGGGAGCATTCGAGCTCAGCTGAGGGGGAGAACAAATGTTTAAAACTACAAAACTTACTGCAACCGGCATAATCGTAGCCTTATTGGTGATCGCGGCGTGTATAACGGCGGCGTTTTTAAACGAAGCGTGCGTCGGTGGAGAAAGCGGCGGCGAAACGCAGGAAATCAGCGGTTTCAAGCTGGTATTCAAAGGCGAAGGAGTGAATATAGCTCCGATAGACATTTCCTCTGGTGGCGCGATAAAACTGCCCAGACCCGAGCGCCGGGGCTATACGTTCGAAGGCTGGTTTATAGACAAAGACTATACGATGTCGCTGGAAAACTATTTGGCCTCCAACGTCGTGACGGGCGACGTCACGGCTTATGCTAAATGGGAAGCCGTGGCATATATCCTGAATGTCGGCGTCAACAACCCCAACGCGGGCAGCGTGACGGTGAACGGCGGCGCCGAGGAATACGCCGAGTATGAGGCTGAAGTAAATACAGGTCTCCGTATAGAGCTGAGCGCCGTCCATGCGGACGAAGACGCCTACGACTTTATCGGCTGGTACGAATTCGACGGCGAAAGATGGACGCAAGTCGATTCCGCCGAAACATATATCTTCACCGTAGCTTCCGAAAGCGTCACCTTAGAGGCGCGCTGGACGGGCGGTACGCGCGAAGTCAAGTTTTACAGGAATTATTCGGCTTCGGACGACGAGATCGTTTTGACCAAGACGTTTGCCTACGGCGACAGCTTTACCGTAAAGCCGGAGGTCAGACAGGACTATCTGTTTACGGGCTGGTACGCAGACCGCGAGTGTTCCGAGCCGGTTGCCGGCGCAGACGGGAAATTCGTCAATTACGAGCTAAGCCAATATTCAATCAGCCTTTACGCGGGTTGGAAAGCAGGCAATACCACGCTGATCATCGACGCCTCCGTCGGGAGCGTAACGGGTTACGATCCCGAGACCACCTCCGAAATCATCCACATTCCCGCGTCGTTCGACGGTAGCAGGGTGACGGGAATAAAAAGCTTTGCTTTCGAGGGCTTTAAAGGCTGTGTCGTCGTACCCGGTACGGTCACCGAAATAGAGGACAACGCGTTCGGCGAGGGAACGACGGTGCTTTTCGACGCCGATTACGATACCGACGAAGTGCTGCCGCTGGCCGACGGCGTTGCGGCAGACGGCGCCGAAGTCAAGCTGCATCTGTTCGTCTATATGCGATCCCGGACTGAATATCCGGCTTATGTTGAATGCGGAAAAAAGATTTATGACACCGTGATAAATTCCAAGTTAGAGTTTACGTCAGTTGTCGGATATCTGTGGCTCTACAACTTCGGTACCGAATTTCCCGAAACATTTGTGCCGTTTGATTTTTCACAATCCGGGCTCCCTGAATCATCTGTCGAGGATACCGTTTTCGGACAAAACGAAATAATCGGCAGCTGGCTTTACGATTCTTTCGCCGGACTGGGGCTGAAATCCGACACCGTATCCTTCAGCTATTCCGTTAGCGGATATAACGTAAAATTACAGTTCAATTCCTTAGCCGAAGGGACTGTGGCTTCGCAGTTCACTTCCGGGAATAACCTTTCCGTTCAGACCGAGTCCGTACTGGCAGACAGGGAAGAGTATAACGAGGAAAGGAGCTTTGCCATAGACTCTTTACCCGAATTTACCGTATATAATTCCGAACAGCTTGTTTATGCTGCGGAAAACGGCTACAGACCGCGTTTCGGCACGCTTCCCGACAATTCCGCTCCTGCCGCCGTTAAGGCGCTGGACAGTGCTAAGGAAGTGTACCGCATTGCAAGAGAAGCGCTTTTGAAAACCGTTTCGTCGCAGATGAGCGATTATGAGAAAGTACTTGCCATTCACGATTATATTGCTTTGAACGTCAGCTACGATTTTGAGCTGTATGATCTGAGTATGTCAAGCAGCGAAAGCCTGTCCGGGTATCGCGGCTTCAGTCCGGAAGGCGTTTTCATTGACAAAAGAGCGGTATGCGACGGTATCGCCAAGGCGTTTATGCTTATGGCGCGGATAGAGGGTATAGAAACGGTGCGCGTTTCGGGTACTCTCAGGACGGGCTACGATACGATCGGACACGCGTGGAATAAGGTCAGACTGGACAACGCCTGGTATGCGGTCGACGTTACAGGCGACGACACGCAGGTAAGCTTCAAAAACTCCGTCACGCGATACGAGATGCTGACTCACCGCTATTTCCTGGTATCCGATTCCTATCTTGAAACGAACGGATATACCGAAGACGGCGGCTTTTATCCCGAGGCAATCGGCGAATATCACTACTACGTTTACGCTTCGTTAGATGCGCTCGGAGAAGAATTTGCAGACGAAAAAGCCGTATTCTATAATTCCGACGCGCTTTCCGACGCGTTGGAAGCCGCCCGGCTTGTCGCCGACGAGATCCTGGATCGCAGCGGCGCTGATATGGCGGTATTCGAGTTTTACTGGGATTCCGCTGTCGAATTCAACGTGACGATGACCTGTGTCCGCCAGGACGGCCGCCACGGTACCAAAGGAGTATATCTGGCACTGCTTAAAAAATCGGCATGAATTTAATGACGGCGCGTTCTGCGCCGCAATCGAAGTGTCGCGGAGGTAAGGTTGATACAACCATACATGTACCTGGAACTGAATATAACCGACGTAGGCATGGAGGGCGAGGGGATATCGCATGCGGACGATTATACCGTATTCGTGCCCGCCGCGCTTACGGGCGAGACGGTAAAAGCACAGGCTGTGAGCGTAAACCACAGAAAGCGCCTCGTTTTCGCACGGCTTATAAAGGTCATTAAAGCCTCCGACGACAGGGTCAAGCCCGTATGCGGCGCGTTCGGAGTATGCGGCGGCTGCGATTACATGCATGCCGATTACGCAGCGGAATTGAAATTCAAGCGGCAAAACCTTGCGGCTATTCTCAAAAAGAACGCGGGACTCGATACGGAAATATCGGACGTCGTTCCCTCCGATGATCCGTTAGGTTACCGCAACAAAGCCCAGCTCGTATTCGGGGAAAAGGACGGAAAAATCGTTCTCGGGTTCTACCGCGAGCGTACCAGAACGGTCAAGGCATTGGCAGACTGCCCGCTTCACGGAGCATGGATGCGTCCGCTTATCTTTGCCGTGACGGATTGGGCGAACCGAAACAGGCTTTCGGCTTATTCGTCCGATACGCGTTCGGGGCTGCTCAGACATCTGGTCGTCAGGGTTCTCGACGGATTTGCTTCCGTAACGATAGTAGCTACGAGCTTTTCGATCCCCGACGCCGAAGGTTTGGTCACGGCTCTCGACAAAGTTTTCGGAGAACGTTATTCTCTCGGGATTTCCGAAAATACCTCCGCAGGCGGCAAGATCATGGGCGAGGGTTACCGATATGTATTAAAACGCGATTCGGATATTGCCGTGGACGGCGTCCGCGTCGAAGTCGGTCCGCATTCTTTCTTTCAGGTAAACGATCATATCAGAAAGCGCGTTTACGAGCGTTTGATCGGAATGGTTTCCCCGTGCGAAAACACGCTTTTCGTGGATCTGTATGCGGGGATAGGACTTACCGGGATCCCGATAGCCAAAGCGGGCGGCAGGGTGATAAACGTCGAAATAGTGCCCGAAGCCGTCAAAGACGCCGACAAACTGTACGCGGATAACGGCATGTCGGACAAAGTAAAGAACATAGCGGGCGACGCGGCAGACGTTTTGCCGCAGCTGATCCCCGAATTTTCGGGGCGCGACGTGACGGTATATTTAGATCCGCCCAGGAAAGGCGTTTCGCCGGAACTCATAAAGCAGCTGAACGGGCTGACGGAAGACGTAAATTTCAAGCTGATATATCTTTCGTGCAACCCCGCCACGCTGTCGCGCGACCTAAAACTGCTGGACTGTTTCGAAACAATCCCCCCCGTAATGCCCTTCGATATGTTTCCCCGCACCGCCAACCTCGAAACGCTGGTTAAGTTGTGTCGGAAACCGACGCTCAGTCCGGGTTAAGCGCTGCTTTAAAGGGCTTGTCGGAAAAGGTGCTCCGGTATTGGATAGGTCGATATGAAAAGCGCGGTTTGAACCCGCGCTTTTAGCTTGTGACTTAGGTATTGAATCCGAAGCGGATTGAACGTTTAGGTCGGATTATTTTATAAACGGATAAATTTTCGAGAAGAACCCGCCTTTGATTATGCCTTTTTTGAACAGTATCGCGCATACCGCGTATGCGATTATTACGGCTCCCGCGACCGCGCCTACGGCGATCCCGGCTATTGCTTTGTCGCTGAGTTTGTCGGGTTCCGACGGAAGCGGAACTATTTCGGCGTCGGAGTCGGGAGCGGTTACGCCGGGATCCGAAGGCTTCTCCCCGGTATCCGGATCAGTCTCTTCGGGATTTTCGGGAGGCGCGGATATATCGGAATAAATTGCTTTTATTGCCGTGTCGGAAACTGCGGTAAAAGTATATGCGGGTTCCCGACTGATTATCGTTTCTCCGCCGTCCAGGCTCCAGCCTTCGAATACTTTTCCTTCGGGAGTCGCTGCTGTAACCGTAACCGTTCCGTTTTCCTCAACCGAGAGCGAAGTGCCGCCCGAATTTTCGATTATCCCGCCGTCGACGGTGATTCTGAAGCCGTGCGTCAAGGTAAGCGTAACCTGCATTTTTCTCTGATCTAATCCCGTAGCGTACCGGTATACGACCTCGGCGGATTCTCCTTCGAAAGTTACCGTTTTGCCGTCGGCTCCCAAAGTTCCTGAGGTAACGGCGACGTCACCGACCTTTTCCCACGGCGTGATCCGTTCCGAAAGATCGAGTTCCCATACTTTGCCGTTTTTTGCGGCAGCGAGTTCCGCTTGCTGCCGGTCGCAGTCCAAACGGGAAATGTTGCAACCGGATACGTCGAGGGCGATAAGTTTGTTTTTAGCGCAGTGCAGCGTTTTCAAAGCCGTGCAATCCGAAAGATCCAGCTCTTTGATCTTGTTGTTCTGGCAGTTGAGTCCGTTAAGTTTGACGCAGCCCGTAAGTATCAATTCCTCCATATAGTTGTCGTAACAGTCGAGACCGTACAGCGCTACGCAACCCGTCAGATCCAACGACTTGATTGAGTTATTCGAACAGTTCAGATTTTTAAGCATATCGTTACCCTTAAGATCGAGTTCTGTCAAATCGTTGTTGGAACAGTCGACGGTGGTAAGATTTACGTTTTCGGTCAGATCTAGTTCGGTCAGATCGTTATTGTTGCAGTGCAGATACTTCAGCGCGGTGTTATTTTTAAGGTCCAATTCGCTTAAACCGTTATATTCGCAGTTCAAATAATTCAGCGCGGGAAACTGCGACAAATCGAGTTGAGTTATATCGGTATGATCGACGTACAGTTTTTCGAGCACGGCGCTGTTTAATGTGATCGATGTCAAATATTGATTGCCGCTGCAGCTGACCTCTTTAAGCGCCGTATTTTGGGAAAGATCCAGATTTCCCCTGAGGCTGTTGCCGTCGCAATTCAGGACTTTAAGCGACGTAAAATATTCTATCCCTTTCAATTCGTTGATGCCTTTAT
>CALVZV010000056.1 GCA_944372665.1 uncultured Clostridia bacterium | reverse complement strand
ACAAATTTTGCCAATTATTTTTCGGAAAGCTATTGATATTTTATTAAAATGCAAGTATAATGTTAAGTACTTAGGACCAGGTGCGGAGGGGCATTGACGTTCCCCGTACATTAAGGAGAAGGATATGACGAAATGCAGGCTTTGCGGAGAGGCTAATCCGGATACCAACCGCTTTTGTTCCAACTGCGGAGCGCGTCTGGAGGAAAAAGACAATTCGGCGCTGACCGAAGCACTTGAAAACGCCGAAAAAGAGTTTGACAAGGACTCCATGGTGTCACTCGACAAATCGCGTATTACCTACGTATGCACGGTTTGCGGCAGCGTCAACCGCATCGATCAGGAAAAATGCTCCCGTTGCGGCAAGCCTCGTCCGCGCAGCGAATACGTCAACGCCCTCAGACGCATAAAGCAAGGCAACTCTATGCGCGATGAACAGGCGCTGGTCGCTCCCGCAGTCATTCAGGCTCCGTCGCCCGCTCCGGTGGTCGAGCCGGAACCCGTCAGGGAGCAGCAGCCCGCGGTACGCCAGGAGGTAGTGCAGGCGGTCGCACCGGCAAACGGTCAGGCTGCCGCCATACAGCAACCCTTCGTCATCGTTCCTTACGTAAACCCGATGCAGCCGTTATGGCAGTATAATCCCGATCAGCTTTACCGTTACGAGCCTTACACCCCCGAGGAACTCGAGGCGCGCAGGGCGGAACGCGAAATGGCTGAGTTGAGCAGGAGGGCGGCGGAGGCGGCTTCGACGGAAGCGGCGCCCGAACCCGAATACGAGCCGTCCGTGCCGGCGGCGAAACGCTCCGGCAGATTTACCGCTATTGCGGTCATAACCCTGATTTTGACGATAATAGCCGGCGCGATTGCTTATCTTGGCAGCATCGTCGAATTCCTCTCGGCGTTCGGCGGAGAGGCGTTTTACGAAATAGCTCTCGACATCGCTTCTGCCGAAGGCATAGAGATGATGGCGCCGATATGCGCGCTGATCTTCCTGGTGATCGCCGTGGTGCTGCTGATCCGTTCCGTGGTGCGCCTTATCCGCAAACGCGCCTCCACGCGCGGCTGGTTCATACCTTTGGTATGGTTTATCAGTTTCGTCGCTTTTGCGGCAGGCTGCGTGATAGCCGAAGGCAGAGTGGAAGCGACGTCCTTTGCCGACGTGCTGCCCGAAATCGGGGTCGGCGCCTGGATACTCGGAGCCATTTCGCTGGTGACGCTGATAATCTCGTTTTTCTCGGTCAAAACCGCAAAAACCGAACAGGACATAGCGGCTTAACCGCGCCGGGGCCGGGTTTTTTCGATCGGGCGCTTTCGCGCGCGATAAGATAAGGTAAATAAACCGACGTCGGGAAACGTATTCCGAAAGGAGGATTTTATGGCAAAAAAAGAAGAACAGACACGTCCCGCGCCGCGCGCTCCGCGTGCGAACGAATACAAGATGAACCGCAGGGATCTGTCCAGTCCGTATATGGCGTCCTATATGGCGTCAGTGTCGGAGCGTCCGCGTACGAGTAACGTAAAAATGCGTCCGATATACGTCGGCGCGCCTCAGAACCAGGTTTACGACGATTACGAGGACTATTACCGCGAACCCGAAGTAAACGCACGTAACCAACGCACCAAAGGCAAGGCAAAGCGCGCCCGCCGCGGCTTTATCGTGTTTTTGATAGCGCTGTTCACCTTGCTTTACATAGCCGTCGGGGCGCTGAGTTATCTCAACATGGAAGCGCTGTCCGATTATAACAAGTATTTTGCGCTGTTCGAGGTACCCGGCGAGGCGGAAGACGACGTCGGTACCGAAGAAGAAGACAAGATTGCCGAGGCGGCAGCCGAGGATGACGCCGACGCCGAAACCGATACCGAAGCGGAGGAAGAGACCGACGCTGAGGCGGACGTTGCGGATACGGCGGTATCCGTCGGGCTTGAGGACGTGGTGATGAGCTTCATGGCGGGCTTTATCGAATCGATAGACGGCACGAGCTATTATTTCTACGATAACTATTATTCGCAGATGGATACGCTCGACACCGTGACAATGATAGCCTGCTACGCCATGCCCGTTGCATTGGCGATAGGCCTTATCACGGCGTTGATATTCTTTATCAGGGCTTTGGTGGCGCTGTTCGGCTCCAAACGCCGCAAACTGTTCATCCTCAGCGGAGTGATCATGCTGCTGACCACCGTGGTATTTGCGGCATGCGGATTCCTCATTTTCGCGGGAACCGATTTCTCGGTGCTGATGTCCTTCCTTTCGATGGACGGCACGCTGGGACTTCAGCTGGGAATCGGCACGATCATAATGGCGGGACTTTCGCTTGCGACTTTCATATTCAGTCTGTTCGCATTCCGCCCGCAAAAGAAATTATCTTAAAATAAACGGAGGATACCGATATGTCCAGAAAGAAGAAAAGGGAAGAGGAAGAGGCGCGTCTCAGAGCGGAAGCCGAAGCCCGCGCCGCCGCAGCCAGAAAGCCTAAGGTCCGCACCGCAAGCTGGCAGAAAGTAACCAAGGGGCCCGTGCCCGTGGCGCGTCCCGCGGATTATATCCAGCTCACTCCCATCGTTCAGCCGATACCGCTGGTCCCGTACTCCACGCAGCTTCAACCGCTCGCGATGTATGAGGACGCGTACGACGACGAAGGATACGACGAGTATTAAACCCGTATTTCGGGTATCCGAAGGCTGGCTGACGTCAGCCTTTTTCGGGTAAATCGCCTGAGGAGCCTAATTCCGTTCCGAATAACGGAAGCCGGTGAAGCGAGGGCGCAGGGCACGTTCCGCGTACGTACGGGCGCGCTCAAAAATTGGCAAAAAAAAATCGGGAAAAGTATTGAAATATGCTCCCGCGTATGTTAAACTAATGATACTATTTATAATTACGCGTCTTATAATTATAAATAGAGTTCGGAGGGTTCGATGGCAGACAAAAACGTAAAAAGCACATCTGCGAAAGCGCCGGGGAGAGCGCCCCGCGGTTCGGGCGCGCTGCGCCCCGTAAGCGGCGTGCAATATGCTAACCCTTATGCCGTGCGTTACAACGCCGGAATGGCAGGTATGCCCCGCAGAGCTCCCTCGACAAAGAAAACCGCTCCTCCGCCTCCGGTAAAGAAAAACAGGCGCAAAGAACGCGATTATTTCTTTATCATGCGTCGCGGCGTATGCTTTTTGATGATGCTGCTCGCCATAGTGTGGGTGGCGGTCATCGCCATGAATTATCTGGGGATGATGCCGCAGTACACTTCGTTCCTTATCGCTCCGGACCTCACTCCGTTGGACGAGAGGGAGGATATCGAAACGGGTGAGACCGACGAAAACGGCGACGCGATAATCGAGTCTTACGTCGACCAGAGCGTGTATATCAGCTTTATAGATCCCGTGTTCGGAATGCTGAAGGAAGTGGCGGGCATGAAGATGGCCGACGCGGACGGCAACAGTCTGTCGCCGTTTTACGATTCTTTCTCGTCTGCGCTTGCGGGAGAACCCGCTGAAAGCGAAGAAGGAGACGAAAACGAGAACGAAACCGAGAACGAAACCGACGGTGAAAACGAAATAGTCGCAGAGGCTGCCGAAGAGACCGATGGGGAGACCGACGGCGAAGCCGACGGAACCGACGAGGAAACCGACGGCGAGGAAACCGAAGAAGAGCCTGCAGGTCCCGTATTCGGATACGTAAGCGCCAATACCGACATAGACGCCGAAGCGCGCGAGCAGGACAGTATGGGTTCGATAGCCTCAATGGCGTTCAACTACGCTCCCGCAGTGCTTGCCTTGGGCGCGGTATTCGCTTTGGTGATAGTCATCATAGCGTTCCTGGCGCTGTTCGGACGTCGTATATTCAAAGGGTTCGGATTCCTTTCGATAGTGATGCTGCTCGGCGGACTTGCCATGTATATGGCGGGACTCGCGGCGATGGGCAACTATATGGGCAATCCCAGCATAGACGCGGACGGACAGCTTGTCAGCGTGCTTGACTTCAACCAACTGGTCAATTTCGCGTTCGGAGCGTTCCAGGGCGTGCCCGAAACGGCTCTCGATCCCGCAGTGGACGTCATGCCGTTAAAGCTGGTCGCGGGCTACGGACTGCTGATAATCATGATCATTCCGGTAGTCATACTGCTGCTCAGCATCTTCGCCAGGAAGAAAGTACCGTACAGTATTTTCGACAAATAAGTTGAAATATAATTGGTAGGAGGATACCGTTATGTCCAGAAAAAGCAAAAAAGCGGAAGCCGAGAGGCTGAAAGCCGAGCAGGAAGCTCAGGCGGCTGCGGCGAACAGAGCATCAAAACCGCGCGTCGTTTTCCGTGTAATGAATAACTGTGCACCCGTGCCCGTGGCGGCGCCCGCAGATTTTATTCAGCTGACTCCGGTCGTACAGCCCATACCTATTATTCCTTACAGTTCGCAGTCTCAGCCTTTGGCTCAGTTTGACGACGAGGGAGACGGATACGAGGATTACGAAGAAGAAGACTATTAAACACGCGTCGCGCGCGTTCAATAATTAAGATTAGTCAATTAGCAGAGAATAAAATCGAGGAGGATTTTAAATATGGCAAAGAAAAAGAATAAGCAGCCCGAGCTTCCTGTAGAGGAAACTCCGGTGGAAGAGAAGAAACAGCAACCCGTTTCTTCACCCGCAAAAGTCGTTCAGCTGACGCCCATTATTCAGCCGATCGCATTTGTACCGTATTCCACCCAGGAGCAAGAGCTTTATATGTACGACGAAGAGGTGGAAGAAAATGAGGACTACGGCATAGACGAAGAAGAGGATTACGTCGAGGTTCCCAAGAAAAAGAAAGTCAGTGCCGCTGCCATATTCCTCTCGATATTCGGCCTTTTGATTATCGCCGTTTATGTGCTCGGTAAGTTCTTTGCCGCAGATTATCTGGGAGTCATCGGCACTACCAGCGGTTTGGATCTGACGATAAACATGATCCAGGATCAGGCGTTTACCGATATTACCGCCATCCTTATCACCGTTATCCCCGTTTGCGCCGTTATCGTTTTGCTCAGCTCCCTGATCAGGATCATGCATAAAGGCGCATGCGTAGTCGCCATGATATTCGCCTTCTTCGGCATTGCGGCGGCTTTGGCGGCGATACTGCTCATAGTATTGGACGGCACCGAAGACATCGGTTACGGTCTGTACATAATGGCGGCGTTGTCCTTGATAAACCTCCTGATAGCTTTGCTGTCCAAGAGAGAGGAAAAGGCATAATAATTACGCATCCTTGCGCTCCGCGTGATTGCCGCAGAGCGCACAAATGAAAATAACGCAGTCTGTTAACCCCTTGTAAAAGGGGCGGAGGAGGACACCATGTGCAGGAGAAAAAAGAAAAACATTCCGGTAGCGGACGACATAGTCAGAGCGCCTCACGGCGCACAGCCCGTGCAACCGCAGTCAGGACCGTTCCCGAAAGCTCAGGCTTCGGCGGCAGTATTGTATTTGCCCAACTGCGGCAAACTGCCCGTTATGGGAAACGGAATGCCGATGGGACTTCCGACTTATACCTCTGTGGATGAGTACGGCAGGACGTTCAACCCGTTGGTCCATTACGGTCCCCAAACGCACAGCGCACCCGTACCGGTGGCTATCGCGCCGGAAGTATGCCAGATGAATCCCATCGTTTCTCCGGTGGCTTTCGTTCCGTATGCCGGTCAGCAGACGGACATGTACGAAATTGAGGGACAGAGGTAAAAGGCAATGGATAAAAACGTAAATCAGACTCCGCAAGCACCCGTGCCCGGCGAAGAAGCCGGCAGATGGGTACCGGTAGACAGAAACGCTTTGGGCTTTAACGTGCCTCCGCTGCCCGGCGGACAGCCCGTTCAGGGTCCCGACGGCGCGCTGTATTGCGTAGGCAATTCCGAGAGCCAGCTCCAGCCCGTTCCGTCTAACGCCATGAATGCCGTACCCGCTCCGCCCAGCATCGTTCAGATGCCGCCGATCGTTCAGCCGATAGCGTTGGTTCCCTATACTTCGCAAAACCAGCCGCTGTTGCAGTACGATCCGTATTCGCGTCCGGTAGAGCCGCCTCCGCAGCCCAAATCTCCGGTTTATATCCGTAAGCCGTATAGAGGTCTGTCGTTCGCGCTTATAATTTTAGCGTTTGCGGCAGCGGTGCTTATGCTGTTCCTGACGCTGGTAAAAGCGATACCCGCGCTGTCGCGTGCGGATACGATGAACTTCAACGGCATATCAATGCTTATCGCAATAGGTGACGTGTTCTCCGGTTCCGGCGCTGCCGGCGGATATTACGCCGAGGTTATCGCCAACGTGGCGGAAGGCAACACCGCGGGCATGATCTTCGCGTATGCGCTGCCGTTCATAGCGATCCTCGCGCTGGCGGGCTTTGTATGTCTGGCGGTTAAATATTTCGTCAAACTCGTCAAGGGCAAATCCCCCAGATGCGTTTCCGTCGCCGCCATCATCGAATTCCTGCTGACGATCCTGTTTGCTGCGGGCGTGCTTATCGTTTCCAACGGCGAAGCCGCAAACGTCCAGGACAACATTCAGGGCTTCTTCTTCTCCGGCGATCCCGCCACATTGATGCTCGGAATAGGCTGGCTGATTCTTTTGGTGATATCTTTCGTAATGATATTCCTACCTTTATTCGCTAAGAAGAACGCCTACGTCGTCGATAAATCCCCCTCGGACGACGTGCACGTACTGGAATAAGCGAAAACAAAACGGATTTCGGCATCCGCCCTTTACGGGCGGATGTTTTTTTCGGCGTTTAAACCGATATTTCCATTTTCTCTTGAAAAAATACGGCGCGTATAGTAAAATAATTTCGTATAGCGTTTGCGCGGCGATTTGCGTAAGGCGAAGGAGAGAAGTATATGTTCGAGAAAGTTCAGTCAATGATCGCGGAATTGATGGTGATCGATAAAAACAAAATCAAAGGCGAAAGCAAATTTATCGAAGATCTGAAAGCCGACAGCCTGGATCTGGTCCAGATGCTTATAGCGATGGAAAACGAATTCGGAATAGAATTCAGCGACGACGAGATCCAGAAGGTCAAAACCGTCAACGACGTCGTAAATTTCATCGAGAAACATAAATAATATTATAATCGGTAAAAATGTTTGACAGTTTGCTTTTAGGGTGATATAGTATATAAGCACCTTATAGGAGGGTGTCATTTTTTTGAATGCACAAATCGCCTTTCTGAGGCGGAAGGGAAGGTAGCTATATGGCTGACAACAAGAAAAACGAAAAGATTACGCTGGCATGCACCGAGTGCAAACAGCGCAATTACGACACGACCAAAAACAAAAAGAACACTCCCGACAGGATCGAGCTGAAAAAGTACTGCAGATTCTGCAAAAAACACACCGTTCACAAGGAAACCAAGTAAGGGAGGCTAATATGGCTAACGACAAGGTGGCTTTGGAAGGCGCGCTGGACGAGAGCGTCGTCGAACGTCAGAAGACCGCTCAACCCAAAGAGTCCAAGACCAATCAACCCAAACAGCCGAAAAAAGGGAAGACGGAAAGCCGTCCCAATATTTTCAAGCGTATCGGTAAGGTCTTCAGAGAGATGATCTCCGAGCTTAAGAAGGTGGAATGGCCGCCGTTCAGACGTACCAAAAACAATCCCGGCGTATGGGCAAATCTTGCCACCGTCATTATCGTCGTATTGTTCTTCCTGGTCGTTATCACCGCGTTTGACTCCGGATTGCTGGCGTTGTTGAGGCTGCTGGTCGGAGCCGAAGCGTGACGGGAGGCGCGGCGATGGAGAACATGGAACTTGCCAAGTGGTATGTGATTCGCACCTATTCCGCATACGAGACGCTTGTTAAGAAGAACATCGAGTCGATGATCTCCCTTAACGGTCTGCAGGACAGCATTTTCGACATTTCCATTCCTACAGAGGAGGACATCGTCGAGAAAAACGGCAAGCGTAAGGTTGTGGAGCGCAAAAAATTCCCCGGCTACGTTTATCTCAAAATGATATACACCGAACCTTTAGGGTATCTTATCAAGAAGATCCGCGGCGTCAGCGGATTCGTAGGCCCCGAAGGCAAGGCGCTGGCGCTTACCACCGACGAGGTGAAGCGCATAGGGCTTGAAAAGATAACCGCTGCCGATTTCCATATCGAGGTCGGCGACAACGTCAGAATCGTGTCCGGACCTTTGGAGACGTTCCTTGCCGTGGTGGACGAAATATACGCCGACAAGCAGAAAGTCAAGGTCATCGTACAGATGTTCGGCAGACAGACTCCCGTCGAGCTGGAATTTAACCAGATAGAGAAACTGACGAATTAATTCAAAGTAAATACTAATGCAATGGGAGGGCGGCAAAATCCCAATGTGCCGTCCGTTAGAACCTGATAGAAGGAGGATACTTCTATGGCAAAGAAAGTTACGGCAGTAGTAAAGCTGCAATTACCCGCGGGAAAGGCAACGCCCGGACCGCCCGTAGGCTCCACTTTGGGACCTCACGGAATCAACATCCCGATGTTCACAAAGGACTTCAACGACAAGACCAAGGATAAGGAAGGTCTGGTGATCCCGGTTGTCATTACGATATATGCCGACCGTTCGTTCACCTATGTCATGAAGACGCCTCCCGCCCCCGTGCTTATCAAAAAAGCGTGCGGCATCGAATCCGGAAGCGCTACTCCCAACCGCTCCAAGGTCGCCAAACTGACCAAGGCGCAGCTTGAGGAGATTGCCAAGATGAAGATGCCCGACCTGAATGCAGCCAGCGTAGAAGCGGCGATGAGCATGATAGCCGGTACCGCCCGCAGCATGGGCATCACCGTCGAGGAATAGGAGGTTTAAGATGAAAAGAGGTAAGAATTATACCGATTCCCTGAAACTTTACGACAGGAGCAAGGTTTACGAGACCGCCGAAGCGATAGACATCGCGCTTCAGACCGCAAAAGCCAAATTTGACGAAACCATCGAGATCTCCGTCAAGCTGGGCGTTGACCCCCGTCACGCAGACCAGCAGGTCAGAGGCGTTGTCGTACTGCCCAACGGCACCGGCAAAACCGTTCGCGTATTGGTCATAGCCAAGGGCGCCAAAGCCGACGAAGCTCAGGCTGCAGGCGCGGATATAGTGGGCGCCGAGGAGATCATTCAGAAGATCCAGGGCGGCTGGTTCGATTTCGACACCTGCGTCACGACTCCCGATATGATGGGTCAGGTCGGCAGACTGGGTAAACTTTTGGGACCCAAGGGCTTGATGCCTACGCCCAAGAGCGGCACCGTCACCATGGACATCACCAAAGCCATCCACGACATCAAAGCCGGTAAAGTCGAATACAGAGTCGACAAAACAGCCATCATTCACTGCCCCATCGGCAAAAAGTCTTTCGGAGCGGAGAAGCTGAAAGAGAACCTTGCGGTTCTGATGGACGCCATCATCAAGGCGCGTCCCGCAGCGGCGAAGGGAACCTATCTCAAGAGCGTTGTGCTTTCTTCGACGATGGGCCCCGGCGTAAAACTCAACTACAAACAGGCTCAATAAAAAACAGCCGCAAAATCGTTTGACTTAGCGACGCTTTTGCGGCTATAATAAACCCGACAGAATAAATTCCTTCCGAGACCGCGCGTGCTACGGCGTAAATTCCCAAGGGGATGCGTGCGCAGAAGAAATGAAGTTTAATGCTTTTTGCGTAGCTCCGTTTCTTCGACGGAGCTATTACTATAAAAGGAGGTACAAATGGCTTCAACTGCAATCTTAGAGCAAAAGAAACGGCAGGTAGAGGAAATCAAGAAAATGATTACCGAAGCGTCCTCGTTCGTGCTTATCGACTATTGCGGGATCAGCGTCGCCCAGGACACCGAACTGAGAAACGAATTCCGCAGTAACGACGTAAAATATGCCGTTATCAAGAACAGACTTTTGAAGATCGCGCTGAACGAGTTGGGATACACCCAGTTCGACGAGGCTCTCAACGGACCGACCGCGGTGGCATTCGGCGGCGAGAATCTCGCGGCTCCGGCGAAAATCGCCAACGACAAGGCTGCGGCTTTCAAGAAAATGAAAATCAAATGCGGTATGGTCGACGGTATCTTCCTCGACGAAGAGGGCGTCAAACGTTTGGCGACGCTGCCTTCCAGAGAGGGACTTATCGCGATGCTTCTGGGAATGCTCCAGGCTCCCATCGCGGCGTTTGCAAGAGCTATCGACGCTATTGCAAAGAAAAAGGCGGAGGCTTAAACTCATCATTTAAATCAGAAA
>CALVZV010000055.1 GCA_944372665.1 uncultured Clostridia bacterium | reverse complement strand
TCCCAAACCAAGTGCGCTACCAAACTGCGCTACACCCCGTCGGGATCCTGTCGACCGCGCCTATTAAATATACAATATACGCTTCTTATTTGTCAACGGTTTTTACGATTTGCAGCATAATTTTTCGATAAAAATTTGCATCTCTACTTTTCTGAGGTATTCATAAACTTTTATCTTGCATTTTCATTAAATATATACTAATATATTTATAAGGGAATAATATTCTCTAATCAAAAATGCAGCTTCGCTACGCGGAACAGGGATATGAGCATCAAAGAAAAGATCAGACGGTGGTTCGACAGGGACAAACCGATTAAAATTCACGAGGACAGCCACAAGCTAAAACACGCCGAGCGTTACGATCCCGACATCAATGAAGGTTTGACGGCGGACAAGGTCGCCGAACGCAAGACCGACAGGCTGACCAACGACAAACCCATAAACCGTACTAAATCCTATACCAGGATAGTAATAGAAAACGTATTCAATTTCTGCAACACCGTGACTATTATCCTGGTAGCACTGCTCTTTATTTCCGGCGCGGGGATGTATACCGTTTCATCGTGCATAGTCATTCTCAATATGGCTATCGGCATATGGCAGGAAATAAAAGCCAAGCACAAGGTCGAAAAGCTGTCTATAGTGATAGACAACACGTGCGAGGTTATACGCGACGGACAGCATTCCACCGTCAGCACAAAGGAACTGGTACTTGACGATATTTATATGGCGACTGCCGGAATGCAGCTGCCCGTCGATTCTTACATAAAGAACGGCATACTCGAGGTCGACGAATCGATTTTGACCGGCGAGTCCCGACCCGTCAGAAAATGCCCCGGCGATCAGGTGCTGGCAGGCAGCGCGGTCGTGGCGGGCGAAGCCGTGCTTCGCGCGGACAAGGTCGGCAAGGACTGTTACATCGAAAACGTCGCGCGTATAGCGCGACGCGTGTCCAAACCGCGCTCCAATATATTTAAGATACTCGATAAGATCATCAAAGGCATTTCCGTGGTACTGGTGATACTGGCGGGGCTGCTGCTGACTTCCCTGCTGGTGACGGGCGCGGAGAGCACGTTCCTTATCGATTCCGGCGTGGACACTTCCGCAATAGGCAAACTTCAAAGCTACGTCATCACCATTTCAGCCGCCATTCTGGGCATGCTGCCTATAGGAATGTTCCTGCTGACGTCTACCACTCTTGCCGCGTCGACGCTTAAATTCGCCAAGAAAAACACTTTGCCTCAGGATCTTTACAGCATCGAAATGATCGCCATGGTGGACACTTTACTGCTGGATAAAACGGGAACGATTACCAACGGAAAACTCGAGGTGCTGGAAGAAAAGCATTTCTCCGATTGCGAGATACCTTCCGACGCAGTTTTCCAGACCATAGTCGAAGCCACCAAAGACAAAAACAGCACGGCAAACGCCATCAGGCAGCATTTTCTGTATGCCGAAGCGCTCCCCTACGTCGATTTCTGCGCGTTTTCCTCTGCCAGGAAATTCTCCGCCATAACTCTGGAAAACGGCGTGACTTTCGTTATGGGCGCTCCCGACTACGTCATCAAGGGCAACGACGAATTGGACGAATACGTGCGCGGAAACGCCGAAATGGGCAGACGTACGCTGGCGTTAGTGCGTTTTGACGGCAGCATCAACGATTTCGATCCCGCACTCAGCACGGCGATATCGGCGGTATGCCTTGAAGACGAGCTCAGAGGCGACGTAAAAGAAACGCTGGACTGGTTCCGTTCCAACGACGTCGACATAAAAATAGTATCCGGCGACGATCCCGTAACGGTCAGCAAGATCGCCGCAAAGGCCGGACTGCAGAATTCTGACAACTTCCTTAACTGCCACGGGCTCAGCGACGAGGAGCTTTTGGCAAAAGCCGCAGACACCACCATTTTCGGGCGCGTTTCTCCCGAACAGAAATGTCTGTTGGTGACCGGATTACAGAAAAAGGACCGCGTCGTCGGCATGATCGGCGACGGCGTAAACGACGTACAGGCGCTGAAAGAATCGGATTGCTCGATTTCCTTCGCGGCGGCGAACGAGGTCGCAAGGAACATTTCCAGGATTATTCTGATGGACAACAACTTCAAGACCCTGCCCAGCGTCGTTCAGGAAGGCAGACAGGTCATTGGCAATATCGAAAAGGTATCGTCACTATACATAATGAAAAACATTTTCGTTATGTTTATGGTGCTGATGTTTACGATACTGACATTCGTCACCGAAGTAAACAGCTATCCGTTCGACACCAAGCGCATGCTCCTGATAGAGTTCTTCGTCATCGGCGTTCCTACGTTCTGCTTTGCGCTGCAGCCGGGCAAAGCGCGCGCCAGCGACCGTTTCCTCGCCAACATCATGCGATCGAGTATTCCTTCGGCTTTGGGGCTTATAGTCGGCGTATTGTTCGTTTTCGGCGTGCTGGGCTGCTTCAAAGGCGATATGACTTCATTCGCCACATACGAAAACGCTTCCACGGCAGCCGTCGCTTTGGCAGTTGCGGGATTCGCGTGCCTCACCATCATATCCATGCCGCCCAACACTTTCAGGCTCGTTCTAATCGCGGCTATGGTAGGAGTGGCTACGCTTGCGCTGTGGGCTGACTATTATTATGCGGAAAAGCTGTTCGGCGACACATTCCTCAACATTCAATGGACGCTGCCGCTGAAAAACTGGATATGGTGCGCCGTGTGCGCGGTCATAGCTACGGCGGTGACCCTGGTATTCAGAAAGCTGATCGACCTGACCGCAAAAAAATACGGAGACAGGATTTTTGAGATCTTCATAAAAACGACCACCGCCGTTAAAACGGCACTGACTCCGAAATTTTTGAAAAAACAGGAAAAGCGAAGATATTAAAGCTCTGCCGTTCTAAATAAAAGCACCCTTCCGGGTGCTTTTTTCAAGTTCTCTTAACGCTGATGACGTCGGGCAGAACGCTTAGTTTCTTGATTATGAAATCGAGTTCGGAAATGGATTTGATCTCCAGTCCCACGGAAATATGCGCTATCCCCTTCTGCACGTGAAGTTCCATCGCCTGAATTGAAATGCCCTGGTTTGCGATAACCGGGATTAGTCCGTTTATCAAGCCCGTCCTGTCGACGCATTCCAGCCTCAGTTTCGCCACGAAAGTCGAGTTGTCGGTATTTTCCCAGTGCGCCTCCATCAGCCGCTCGGTTTCCATATTCCTTATATTCGGGCAATCCGTTCTGTGTATGGAAACGCCGGCGCCGCGCATGGCATAGCCGACGATGCTGTCGCCGGGAACGGGGTTACAGCACTTGGCAAGTCTGACCAGAAAATCTCCGAATCCCTCTACGATGACACCGCTGGACGACCTTTTGCCGAGTATGTTCGATTTTATCGGAGTCGCCGTTTCGGTATCGGGATTGTCTTTGGCGTTCAGCGCGCGCGCTTTGTTGAAACGGTCTATCAGCTTTAATAGTATCTGGTTGGTGTTTACCGAACCGAATCCGACCGCCGCATACATGTCGTCTGCGGTCTGGAATGAATACTTGCGCATTATCTCGTCCACCGGCTCGCGCTGAGCCAGAAGCTCGGAAAGCTTATATCCGCGCCTTTTTGCCTCTTTTTCGAGCATGTCTTTGCCGAGTTTGAGATTTTCAAGCGCCATGTCTTTTTTAAAGAACGCACGTATTTTGCTGCGCGCCTGCGACGTAACGACGAACTTCAGCCAGTCCCTGGACGGCTCCCTGGACGCATTGGAAGTTATGATTTCTATTACGTCGCCCGTGTTCAGCACGGTATTCAGCGGCACCATTTTGTTGTTGACCCTTGCGCCGACGCATTTGTTGCCGACCTCGGTATGCACTTTATAGGCAAAATCCACCGCCGTGGCGCCTGCAGGCAGGTCGAATACTTCGCCTTTAGGTGAAAACACGTAAATTTCGTTGGAAACTATATTCAGCTTGAGAGTCTGGAGATATTCTCTGGAATCCTTGATGTCCTCTTCTGCTTCCATGACCTCCCTGACCCAGGAAAGCCTTTTGTCTATATCCGTTTCGGCGCCCTCGGTCTTGCCCTCTTTGTATTTCCAATGCGCGGCTATGCCGTATTCGGCTATCTTGTTCATTTCGTGGGTACGTATCTGTATTTCGAATATCTGTCCGAAATTGCTGACGACCGTGGTATGCAAAGATTGATACAGATTGGGTTTCGGCATCGCGATATAGTCTTTGAACCTGCCCGGAACGGGCTTCCACATGGAATGAATGATACCCAGCACCGTATAGCACTCTTTTACGTCGTCCACGATAACGCGCACCGCAATAAGATCGTAGATCTGGTCAAGAGTTTTGCTCTGAGAGACCATTTTTTTGTAAATCGAATAAAAGTGCTTCGGCCTCCCCTTGATATCGGCTTTTATGTTGACGGCTTCAAGCTCCGTCTGTATTATTTCCGCTATGCGCTTTACCTCGCGCATACGTTCCTCGCGCTTTTGATCCAGCTGTTCGGCAAGATACTTGTATTCGTCCGGATACAGATATTTCATGGACAGATCTTCCAGCTCGCTTTTCATCTGCGCGATACCTAAACGCGCCGCCATGGGAGCGTAGATCTCCAGGGTTTCCCTGGCTATTCTTAACTGCTTTTCCGGTTTTAAGGCGTCCAAAGTGCGCATATTATGCAATCTGTCTGCCAGTTTTATAAAAAGCACGCGCAGATCTTTGGATATCGCGAAAAAGAGTTTTCTCAGATTTTCCGCCTGCGCTTCCAGCTGTGAAGTAAACTTCGACTTAAGCTTGGAAAGCTTTGTCACCGCCTCTACGAGAATAGAAATTTCCTCGCCGAATTTTTTTCTGAGCGTTTCCGCGTCGCAGGCAGTGTCTTCCACCACGTCGTGCAGCAGAGCCGCACAAATCGTCGGCACGTCCATACCCAGATCGACAAGTATGTCGGCGGCGGCTATGGGATGTTCGACATAAGGCTCGCCCGATTCACGCTTTTGATCGGCATGACATTCTATGGCAAACTGAAGCGCGTAGCCTATCAGCGCGCAGTCGGCTTCGTTATATTGCGCGCCGCATTTTTTCATTAAATTCTGTGCCGATGAAAATGATTTTATCATAACCGGTTATCCCCAATCGATTTCAGAATCTCGGAGGCTCCGAGATCCTTTTTTTCGCGGCTCAAGGCTATTTTTCCCTTTTCGACGATAACGACCCCTATTTCTCTGAGTATATACCATGCCGTAACGAAAGAATAATAGTCCTTGTCGTAACCGCGAATACAAAGCGAATAATACACGTCCTCTACCTGAGAAAAGGGTTTGCCGTTCAAAAATGTCTTAACGTAGCTGAACAGTTTTACCAAAGCCTCACGGCAAACGTCCGTTTTTCCGTGAGGAAGTTTGGTAACGCCGTTATAATAAGCGTTTATCTCGCCTCCGAAGCGTTTTTTCAGATAGCCGATATAGGCTTTGGGCGGCGAATCGTACACGTCGACAACGGAATAATATCTGAAATCCGATTTCAGCGACGGCGCAAGCAGAATGGCGTTATACGGATTGTATCCGTCCGGAGAAAGCAGCAGCCCGACATAACCGGGGTTTTCTTTCAGCAGCCTGAAATAAGTAGCCTTGGTAAACGCCAGCGCGATCCTGCCGAAAGAACGGTCGTAGCCGGAGTCGTTGCCCTCGGCTATACCCTCGACAGCCGGCATGGGCGCGAATTTCTCGGCGTATGCCGCAAAAAGCATTTCGTCCGACGGACACACCTGCAATACGCGCATTCCTTTATATATGGCTTTTACGTACTCTCTGGAACGGAATTCTTCTTTACCCAACGTAAAATACAATTCTTTTTTCATGCCTGAACGCAGAATATCCAGATTTTTAAGTTCGTTGAAAGCCACAAGCTCCGCATCCTGAGCGAAGCGCGCCTTGATGTGCGGAAGATTGTTTATCCTTTCAAAGGGCAGCGCGCCGACTACGGTTTTGAAGACGGGACGCGGATTGCCCATTCCGCAGGGTTCCAGCAGTTCGGTTTCGTTGACGGTTTGAATATTAACTTCGGAAACGTCCAGTTCCGCGTCTGCAAAGTAAGTCGGCATGAACACGTTGTCGGAGTATACCGATTTTATATATGCGTCGGCTACGGCGGTGAAAAGCTCCAGGCTTTCGGGATACAGACTGAGACCGGCAGCCATGGTATGACCGCCGAACTGCACCAGTGTATCGGAACACTTTTGCAAAACGTCGTGAATATCGATACTGCGTATGCTTCTGCACGAACCTTTCAGCACGTCGCCTTTCTTTACGAAAAGAACGGTCGGACGCCTGAAGTCCTCGGCGATTTTCGCCGCCGCTATACCGACCACACCGGCTTCCCACGACTCGTTATAAAGCACTATGATCCGTCTGTGAGTCAGGTCGTAATCTACCAGCATCCTTCTGGCGTCTTCAATGGTACGGTTGCACAGCTCCTGTCTTAATTTGTTTTCTTCTTCAAGCTCCCGCGCCAGTGCTGCAACGCTCTTATAGTCGGTTTCGGTCAGTATCCTGAAAGATTTGTACGCGTCCGAAAGTCTGCCCGAAGCGTTAAGGCGCGGAGCAAGCCTGAAAGCGACGTCTGACGCGGTGATCGGCGCGTTGTCGCGGAATCCCGACACGTCCAAAAGCGCTTTTATGCCTGCGCGTTTGTCATGCGAACGCATGCGTTTCAAACCGTAAGAAGCTATTATTCTGTTGTCGCCGGTCAGCGGAACGAGATCCGCTATCGTGGAAACGGCACAGATGTCTAAATATTCAGCCGCGGTATCGTCGCCGTACAGCGCCCTTAACAGCGTGAACGCGACCCCTGCGCCGCACAGTTCCGGCAGGTCGGGATCGAGTTTGGGATTGACTATCAAAGCGTCGGGAAGATTTTCCTGCGGTTTGTGATGATCGGTTATAACGACCTCGACTCCTTGCGATTTGGCGTACTCGGTTTCCGAAGTTGCGCTTATCCCGCAATCGACCGTCAAAAGCAGCGTGGGCGAAAATTTGGCAAAAGCCCTTTCGAGGGCGCCCAACGAAAGCCCGTATCCGTCTTCTATGCGGTTGGGAATATAAACACCGACGTCTGCGCCGTGTTTTTTAAGCGCCAGATACAGCATCGCGGAGGCGCCTATTCCGTCGCAGTCGTAATCGCCGAAAATAAGTATCCTGCCCGATGCGGCATGCTTTTTTATTATTTTGCAAGCCTGCTCGACTCCTTTGTAGTCGCTTGCAGGTCTGAGGCGCGAAATGTCGGGATATAAAAAATCTTTTGCTTCTTCAACAGAGTTGCATCCGCGCGAAACGACAAGAGCCGAGATCAGTTTACCGATACCCAGTTTTACAGAAATCTCCTCGATCAATTTATCGTTTACTTCTCTTGACACGTCGGACACTATCTTCCTTATATGCGAAAAGAGCCTGTAAAAGGCTCTTTTCGCGTTTATTTTTCGTTATCTTTTTCTGGCTTTAAGCGCCTGCTTTTTCTTGAACGCCTTATTGCGCTTGGCGTCCATCAGCATTCCCCAGATACTAGGAGCAAGGAATATCGAAGAATACAGTCCCGACAGAATACCGAATATGATCGGCAGCGCAAATTCTGTAAGCGACGGGATACCCCATGCGGCGAGAATGACAATGGTTATCAATGTCGTCAACGTGGTGAACGCCGCCCTTCTGAGGCACTCCGTTACGGAAGATTCGAGAATATAAGGCACGTCGACTTTGTTCTTGTCCTTATGCTTGAAGGGAGCCATATTCTCACGCACGCGGTCGAAAATCACGATCGTGTTGTTTATCGAATATGCGACAACCGTTATGAGCGCGGCGATCAGAGAAGAGTTTATGGATACGCGGAATATAATTACCAGCGACAGCGTGACTATAACGTCGATAAGCTGAGTGCACAGCGCGGCGAGTCCGCTGAAGAAGTCGAATCTGAACGCCGTATATATAAGCATCAGTACCATGGCGACGCCGACGGCGAGCAAGGCTTTGTTAATGAAATCACGGCTGGCAGTGGCGTTTATCGTTTCCGCGGTGGCATTGACAATGACCGAAGGATACGCGGCTTTCAGCGCGTTTTCGACGTCCGCAGCTACCGTATTGTTCAGCGTTATCATGTCCTGGGTCTTATCCTCGCCGCTCCAGTCGGCACCGTCGACGAAGTTGGCGTATCTGACGACGACCGAATTGGCACCCGAGCTTTGCGACGAAGAAACGGAAAGTCCGTGGCTCTCGACGGTTTCTTCAACTATCTTGACGTTCTCGTTGTACGAGCCGCCTCCCGTTATGTTGACGGTGAGCACGGTGCCGCCTTCGAAGTCGATACCGACGTTGGCGAAGTTGCCGAAGACGTTATCGCCCGAATATACCGCGCCGCATACGAGAGCGACGAACAATATGGTCGCGGGAACGATAAACCAAAAATATCTGTATTTATAAATCGGCAGACGTTTGAGGGAAAGTTTGATTTTGGAAAGAACTTTTGCGTTATCCATTATTTTTTACCTCCCCTTTTGTATTTGATCCTGACATAGCTGACGTTTTTCTTGTTTTTCTTTTTAACTGCCGCGGCGGAGTCGGAAACGCTAGCCGTTTCCGCTGCGGAATCGGATTCGGAGCCGTTCTCGGCAAAAACTTCGGCAACGGCGGCGCCGGCATTGTCGCCGACGGCGACCGCGCTTTCGTCGAGTTTGAATTTAAGCCCGTACAGCTTGTCGGAAACGTCGTTGAACTGAAGCGCTATGCTGAACAGCAGTCTGGTGATGACTATCGCCGTAAACATCGACAAGAGAATACCGATGAGCAGCGTGATCCCGAATCCCTGTATGGAGGAAGAACCGAGAATGATAAGCACTATGGAACCGATTATCGTCGTCACGTTGGAGTCGATTATCGCCGTCAACGCCTTTTTGAATCCTATCTGCACGCAGGTAGGAATAGGCTTGCCGAACAGGCGGCGCTCGTCCCTGATCCTTTCGAAGATAATTACGTTCGCGTCGACCGCCATACCGATACTGAGAATGATACCCGCTATCGAAGGCAGCGTGAGCTGTACCCATGGAATGATCGCCAGAAGATAGATCATCAGGATCGAGTAGATCATCAGAGCCAGCGACGCCAGAATACCCATTCCCCTGTACATGACTATCATGAACACTATCACCAGCGCAAGCCCTATGATACCGGCAAGAATGCTGGCGTTAAGCGCGCCTTCGCCAAGCGTGGCGCTGATGGTCGAAGATTCTTCGGGGTTCAGTTTTACGGCGAAAGTACCGGCTCTCAGCTGAAGCGCCAGCTCGTTTGCCTGCGCCTGAGTATAGTTTCCGGTGATGACCGCCTGTCCGTCGGTGATGGCGGCGTTGACGGTCGGCGCCATGATCTCCTCGCCGTTGATATATATTGCAAGGGTCTTTCCGACGTTATTGGAAGTGGCGGTCGCGAAAGCCGCGGTTCCTGCGGTATTGAACGAAAGACTGATGGCATAGGCACCGTTATACAGAGTGACGTTCGCGTCTTCAAGATGCTTTCCGCCCTCGATAAGCACGTTACCGCTTTCGTCGCGGAATTCCAGCTCTGCGGGTTCGCCCAAGAGTTTCAACAACGATTCGGTGTCGGTAACGGAAGGAACTTCCACACGTATCTTGTCGGAGCCCTGTCTGGTGACCGTGGCTTCGGTATAGCCGCGGGAGACCAGCAGCGATTCCAGGTTCGCTATGGTAGACGTTACCGCCGCATCGGCGTCGTCGACACCGTCAAGATCCATCGAATAAACGACATACATACCGCCTTCCAGATCGAGTCCCAGTTTGATGGAGCCCGCTATCCAATAAAAATCGTAATTGGATTTGCCTATCTGGAAGCTTTCCTGTCCGTTCAACGGGAAGATAAACAATGCCAAAGTGATGAATATCAAAGCAAGAATCACCGCTATGACAATGGCTTTTTTCTTAGTCACAGATATGCCTCCGTAGCATTAGTCTTTGATATTATAAAACTTATAAAACGCGAAGTCAATAAATTTCGCCGCACTATATATAATAAATACAGCTGCGCGAACTAATGTCGGGTCTTGTCCGATCCCGCTCTTTCGATATAAGCGACGGCAAGACTCATTTCCATGCGCTTTTTCTGAAGCTCGCAACCTAGCTCGTACCTACCGTCGGGTCTGCCGGAAAATTTTAAAGCGTTAGCCGCGCACCCGCCTCCGCAGTAATATTTGGCAGGGCAATCCGCGCAATGCTCCTTTTTAAGAACGGTATAACCCGAAAAGCGCTCGCGGATCTCGGGATGCAGTATGCCGTCGTAAACGTTTCCTATATAATATTCGCCGTTCCCGACGAACTGATGGCAAGGATATATATCC
>CALVZV010000054.1 GCA_944372665.1 uncultured Clostridia bacterium | reverse complement strand
GCAACAGAGATTTTGGGAGGGATTGCCACCGGCATGTGTATATGATCCGGACACACCTCCGCCTCTATTATTTCCACATTCTTCCATCCACACAACTGTCTTAGAATTGCTCCTATTTCCCGTCTTTTGCTCCCATAGAACACTTTCCGACGATACTTCGGAGCAAACACTATATGATATTTGCAATTCCAAGACGTGTGTGATAAACTGTTTACATCTTTCATTTGTAAAAATCCTCCTTGCTTTATGTGTGTTAGTTTTGCGGACTACTCTTCACATTCTAGCATATGGAGGATTTTTTTCTGCTCACCGCTATAGCTCTACTGTACCCCCGGACTATCCGGGGGTTTTATAATACAATAAAATAGGCGGCATTAGCCGTCTATTTTGTATAGTTGCCGTTTTCATCTCTTTTCTGCGTCAAGTAGAAGTCTGACCATTGGGGAACATAAACTTCGGTATCGATTATGATACCGGCAACCCCCTTAATACAAAAATAACAGAGCCGCGGGTTCAAACGCGACTCTGTCTGGCGGAGAGAGTGGGATTCGAACCCACGAAGCCCTTTATGGGGGCTTACACGATTTCGAGTCGTGCGCGTTCAACCGGGCTCCGCCATCTCTCCGCGTTCCGGCTGCCTATCAATAATACATTATTTATACCCGTTTGTAAAGTGATTATTTCTTTTTTTACGATGCGACTGCCTATTTATTTTTATATCGTACGTCGATTCGTTTTCACGGAAAAAGGGAAGGTCGCCCTTCCCTTTTCCCGAAATCAATAATACGACATTGGAGATATGGAGATGTCTATTTTTTGCATTTGTCGGCTGCCGCTTTGCAGCTATGGCATTTCGCCGCGTGAGGGCATTCGCCGCAACCCGGGCAGCCGCCTTTCCCCTGCTTCTTTCTGACGACAGCAGCGATCGCCACCGAAACGACTATCAGTACCGCCACTACGGTTATCGCTATTTCGATTGCGCCCATATCACGCTCTCCTTTTTACGGATAATTTCGATCTTATCGCTTCAAAATTTATTTTCCCGCGATAATTCAGCACTATCAAAGTTATTGCCGCAGCCCAGAAAGCCGCCCAGATAAACGCCGTCCACCACCATTCGCCGATAAGATAGATCATCGACGCGACCAGATAGGATACGATTATCCAGAATACCAAGGTATTGTTAAAGCGCTTTTTGTCGGGCATTTCCGCTTTTGCCGTCGCAACAGCCGCGAAACAAGGTATCGTCAGCATGTTGAACGCTATGAACGCGATCAGCGCGGGCACCCCTATACCGGTAGCGGCGATCATTTCCGCCACGGAGTCTATGCCTTCCAGCGCTTCGTCCGCCGTAAATCCCGCCGTTATACAAGCCGCCAGCGTACCGAATGTCGCAATGACGTTTTCCTTTGCGATAAGTCCGGTGACCGCCGCCACAACGAACACCCAGCCCCAGTCGTTAAGCTGAGAACCGAAGCCCACGGGAGTAAACAGAGGACGAACCAGCATCCCTATTCCGGCGAGTATGCTCTCGTTCATCTCGGCGTCCGTGAGGAACTTCCAGTTGAAAGAGAAATGGCTGACGAACCAGATGACTATCGTGGAAGCAAGGATTATCGTGAACGCTTTCTTGACAAAGTGCTTTAATTTATCCCATAAAAGCATCGTAAGGCTCTTTAACTGCGGCATACGGTAAGCGGGAAGTTCCATAATGAACGGGGGCACTTCGCCGCGCATCGTGGTGGAGCGCATTATCAGCACTGCGCATATAGCGGTGGCTATACCCAGAACGTACATTCCGTAGGTAATGAGATCCGCGTTTCCGAGTCCCGTCAGCTGTACCACGCCGCCCGCTATAGCGGTCAGTATGGGAAGTTTGGCGCCGCAGCTGAAAAACGGTATGACCCTGATGGTCGCGATCCTTTCGTTTTCGTCGGCAAGCGTTCTGGTATTGACCATTGCGGGAACGGAACAGCCGAAGCCCATGATCATAGGCATGAACGCCCTGCCGGAAAGCCCGAACCTGCGGAATATCCTGTCCAGAATGAACGCGACGCGCGCCATGTATCCGGAGTCTTCCAGTATCGAGAAGAACAGGAACAGCAGCAGTATCTGAGGAAGAAACGACAGTACCGCAAACAGTCCTCCGAACACCCCGTCGACCACGAGTCCTGTCGCCCACTCCGCGACTCCGCCCGCAGACATTGCGTCACCTATCGCGGAAGAAATCGAGGAGGTGGCAAGATCCAACAGATTGAACAAAATCACACCTATCGAGTTTATCCCGCCGTCGCCGAATACGCCCTCGAACGCCGTTCCCTCCCCCGATACCCAACCTTCGGGCAACGCCGCGCCGAGGTACAGGAAATTTTCCGAGAAAGTCAGATGGAAAACTGCAAAGAGTATAACGAGGAAAATGGGTATGCCCCAGATTTTATGAGTCAGGATCTTGTCCGCTCTGTCCGAGCGTGTCAGCTTTTCACGCGCCGTTTTTCTGTTTCGGGTAAGCGCCGAAGAATAATTTTTGGAAATATACTTGTATCTGGAATCCGCGACTATCGCTTCGAAGTCGGAACCGAACGTTTCGTCTTTGAAAGTCTTTTTGAATTCCTCGACCGTTTTCGCCGCCTGAGGATGCGCCTTGACTTCGAGTTCGTCCATTTCAGCAAGCTTGATCGCATGGAACAAAGCGTTGTCGACTCCGGCGCCCTCAAGGGCGATCTTACAGTCGCCGATAAGGTGCATAAGGCTTCCGCCTTCGAGTACCGTTTCACCCTTTCTCGGCTTTGTCGAACACTCGAACGCCCGACGCATCAGTTCTTCGATACCCTTGTTTTTGAGTGCCGAAATCTTGACTACGGGTAGCCCGATATTGTTTTCGAGTTTTGCCGCGTCAATCTTATCGCCGGCCTTCTCCACCTCGTCTATCATGTTCAGAGCGATGATAACGGGAACGTCTATCTCCATCAGTTGCGTGGTAAGATAGAGGTTTCTTTCAAGGTTTGTGGCGTCAACAATATTGATGACGCAATCGGGTTTTTCGTCAAGTATGTAGTTTCGCGAAATGACTTCTTCGGGGGTGTACGGAGAAAGCGAATATATGCCGGGAAGATCGACGATCGCTATCGGTTCGGACAGCTTTTTGTAAACGCCTTCCCTTTTGTCAACCGTAACCCCGGGCCAGTTCCCGACATGTGCCGTGGATCCGGTCAGACCGTTGAACAGCGTCGTTTTACCGCTGTTCGGATTTCCCGCAAGTGCAAATTTTTTCATTTTATAACCTCCGCTTCTACCAGTTCCGCCTCGTTTTTACGCAAAGTCAACTCGTAATGTCTGATAGTGACTTCGAGCGGGTCGCCTAACGGCGCGCGTTTCCTGAGGTATACTTCCGCTCCGGGCGTCACGCCCATGTCGAAAAGTCTTCTGCGTATTCTGCCGTCGCCGCCGACGCGTTTGATCACGCCCGACTCGCCTATTACAAATTCGCTGAGTTTCTTTTCCATTAAAGTCCTCCTCTATATTACTAAAATTTTTGTTGCCAGATCTTTGTCGAGGGCGAGCCTCGAATCCTTGACCGAAACAATCACGCTGCCGCCACCCTCGGACAAAACTACCAACTCGGAATCTATCGTTATCCCGAGATTTTCAAGGTGTTTTTTTGTTTTTTCTTCGGCTAAAACTTTAATTACTCTGAGTTTTTTCCCCTGCGGGGCAAATACTACCGGCATCGCAATCCTCTTTTTATCATACTACGTCCGCCGACATAATATGAAACTTTTTTCACATTTGTCTGCATTATAGCAAACCAGAAACGGCGTGTCAAGCAAAATATGAAATTAATTTCAGATTTTCGGATTGATTTTTTCCGTTAAACGTATTATAATGAATCGTAAAAAGGAGCAGCTATGCCAAAAACAGTCCGCGAACCTCAACAAGAGCGTTCAATAGAGAAAAAAAACAGAATAATATCTGCGGGATACGAACTTTTTTCGGAACTCGGGTATTACAATACCAATACCGCGATGATAGCTAAGCGTGCGGGCGTGTCCACGGGAATAGTTTACGGATATTTCCGCGACAAAAAGGACATCCTGCGCGAAGTGACGGCTCTGTATATGACTCGGATAGCTATACCCGTTTTCGATTTGTTCGATAATCTTTCCGTTCCTTTCCAGCCGCATACGTTTGTAAAAGAGATCGTCGAACTGGTACTTGCAGCGCACAAAGAAAACGCCAAAATTCACCAAGCGCTTCACGCCCTCACTCATACCGACGAGGAGATCAACGCACAATTTATACGGCTGGAGGACGAGATCACGCTGAAAATAGCGGCGCGCCTCAAAGAAACGGGAATATTACGGGAAGACGCCAACGAAAAAGTGCATTTCGCCATGGATATATTACAGTCGTTCGCGCACGAATACGTATACGACCATCACGAATATATCGATTACGACAGGCTGAAAAAGCTGGTGGTGACCTCTCTGACGGCGCTGGCGGGGTTCAGGCACGACTCTGCGGATACTTCCATATAGCGCGCTGAAGTATCTTAATTGACTTTGAATATTCTATAATATATAATATCAGTTATGAAAAATGACAAGGGAGCGGGGATACCGCAGTTTTTAAAATACCTGGTAAAGCCCGGAATACCCGACGAGGAATTCGTTTACGCCCCCGGCGAAGACGAAGGCGTCATGCCCGGTTGGCAAAGGGACGTTCCGCTGAACCTGTCCGCGGTCGGGCGTCAAAAAGCGCTTAAGAACCTGCGCGAAGAAAACGACTATTCCGCCAGACGGATAGCGCTGCTCCGGATGCGCAACGAACAACAACGCAGAAAAGCCGCCAAGGCTCCGGACATACGCGAAAAGCTGGCAAAGAACGAGCCGCTGATGCGCGAACTGAAACGCTCCGAAGCGCTTGCGAAAGAAGAAAACGCTCTGAACGCCGATTATCTTTCCGACAAAAGCCGATCCGACTAAATATACATCAGGACCAAACATGAAAATATCTCAGATCAAAAAAGCCACGGGCATCATATGGTCTTTCGAGATCTTTCCGCCCAAACCCGCTTCCGATATTTCCGTAATGGAAAAAACGGTAGCCGAACTCGCCGCGCTGAAACCCGATTTTATTTCGGTGACCTGTTCCGCGGGCGGATCCGGCAACTCCAGAACGGCGGAAATTGCCGGTATACTCAAAAACAAATACGGCGTGGAACCGCTGGCGCATCTGACGTGCATCAATTCCGACAAAACGGAGATTGCCTCCGAGCTTAAAAAAATGGAAGCAGCGGGTATAGAGAACGTGCTGGCGCTGCGCGGCGACAGGATCCCCGGCGCCGAAAAAGGCGTGTTTTCACATGCGGAAGAACTGGTAAGATTTATCCGTAGCGAAAGCAGCCGCTTCGATATTTCGGGAGCGTGCTATCCCGAAACGCACCCGGAAAGCCCCTCTCCCGAAAAAGACATAGAGTACCTGAAAAGGAAAGTCGACGCAGGCGTAAGCCGCCTGGTGACCCAGCTGTTTTTCGACAACGAGGATTATTTCGATTTTGTGGCGCGCTGCCGCAAAGCGGGTATCGACGTACCCGTCCAGGCAGGCATAATGCCGTTGGTGAAAAAAAGCAATATCGACAGAATAATCAGTCTTTCGGGCGCCAAGATCCCGAATAAGGTTTCCCGAATGATATCAAAATATTATGACGATCCAGAATCGCTGATGCAGGCGGGAATAGCGTACGCAACAGAACAGGCTTTTGATCTTGCCGCAGGAGGAGCGTGCGGCATACACGTATACGTCATGAACAATCCGTTCGTGGCAAAGGCCATCACGGCAAATTGTTCCTCGATAATCGGATAAATGGAAATACCGCGCGCGGAGGTTTTGAGATACTTGGGCTGGCGCAAACAGCCGGCGGACGCAGCAACGCTGGACGCGGTCGAGCGTATGTGCGGCGCAGTAATTAAACACGCCCTACCGCGCGGCGTCTTCGCAAGATACTCTTATAAGGACTTTTGTCTTGCCGAGGCGGAATACGAACTGAAAGGAAACGATATCGCAAAACACCTTTCCGGCGCTAAGGACGTCGTAATAATGGCGGTTACTCTCGGACTGGATATCGACCGCGAAAGCGCCAGGTTGCAACGCGTATCCGTCAGAGACGCACTGATTTTCGACGCGGCGGCGTCGGCGGCGATCGAGGCGTTTGCCGATGAATTTACCGAGCGCATGTCAAACGAACTAGGGTTGCCCATAGGCATGCGTTTTTCGCCGGGCTACGGCGATTTTCCCATCGAAACGGTGTCGGACATAGCTTCTTTGCTGCACGCGGATAAACGTATAGGTCTGACGGTAACCGGCTCACACGGCATGATACCCTTAAAATCCATCACCGCGGTGGCTCCCGTAAACGCGGGCTGCGACGGCAAAAGGAAAAACTGCGCGGCTTGCCTGAAAACCGACTGCGCATTCCGTTCGGAGAAACAATGAACATAATTACCGAAAAACTCAAAAAAGGCATATTGATTTTCGACGGCGCTTTCGGCACCGAACTCATTAAACGCGTCAAAAGCGTAGGCACCGTGCCCGAAAATGTGAATCTGACACGTCCTGAAGTCGTGTCTGAGATACACCGCGCCTATCTCGACGCCGGCGCAGACGTCATAAGCGCGAACACCTTCGGCGCAAACAGATTCAAAGCCGGCGAGAAATCGGACGAGATCATCTCCGCTGCAGTTGCCCTGGCAAAACAAGCAGCCGGCAGCAAAGCGCCGGTGGCGCTGGATCTGGGACCGACCGGCCGTATGTCGGAGCCGATGGGCGACACTTCGTTCGAGGAATTTTACGAGTGCTATAAAGCCGCCGTCGTCGCCGGTAAAGGCGCGGATCTGGTTTTGATCGAAACGATGTCCGACCTTACGGAAACGCGCGCCGCAGCGCTTGCGGTAAAAGAAAACTGCGATCTGCCGCTTATCGTTTCCATGACTTTCGACGAAAACATGCGTACGTTTACGGGTACTCCCGTCGATTCGTTCGTGTATTCTGTAAAACCTTTGGCGGACGTCATAGGCGTAAACTGTTCGCTGGGACCCGGGCAGCTTATTCCTGTAGTTGAGCGGATACTTTCGCTAAGCGACAAACCCGTCATCGTTCAGGCGAACGCCGGGCTTCCGGACGCAAACGGCGTCTACGGCGTTTCCCCCGAGGAATTTGCCGGATACGCGGAGAAATTCCGCCGAATGGGCGTATCCGTGATCGGCGGCTGCTGCGGCACCACGCCAGCGCACATCGCGGCGATAAAATCCAAAGTCGGCAGAGAAAACCTGTTCAAGCCCGCCTCTCCCCCGCCCGCCGTCGCAAGCGCGACCAGGACGGTATACCTGAACGGAGTCACCGTAGTCGGGGAACGCATAAACCCCACAGGCAAAAAAGCCATGAAGGAAGCGCTCCGTTCCGGCAACATGCGCTACGTCACCGAACGCGCCGTCGAACAGGAGGACGCAGGAGCGCATATCCTTGACGTCAACTGCGGTATCCCCGAGGTCGACGAAGCGGAAACGCTTGTCAGGCTGGTCCGGCATCTGGAAACGGTGACCGATCTGCCGCTTCAGCTGGATTCGTCCGATCCCACAGCTTTGGAAAAGGCTCTCCGCCGTTATTCGGGCAGAGCCGTAGTCAACTCCGTCAACGGCGAGCAGTCGTCGCTGGATCGGGTGCTTCCCCTGGTCAAAAAATACGGAAGTATGGTGATCGGGTTAACGATAGACGAAAAAGGGATACCCAAAACCGTAGATAAACGAATAGAAATAGCCGAAAAGATAATTGCCGAGGCAGCCAAATACTCAATACCTGAGAGCGACATAATAATTGACTGCCTTACCCTTACGGCAGGCGCAGAGCAACAGCAGGCTGTCAATACTCTGGAAGCCATACGCCGTCTTAAATCCGCTTATAACGTCAAGACGGCGCTCGGGATAAGCAATATTTCTTTCGGGCTCCCCTGTCGGCAGAGCGTCAACACGGGTTTTCTGACGGCGGCGTTATGGGCGGGGCTGGACCTTGCCATCATAAATCCCAACGTCAGGGAAAATATCGAATGCATCGACGTTTTCAACGTGCTCAGCTGCCGCGACAAAGGCGCAACGAACTATATAAGTAAATATTCAGACCCGGCAAAAAATCCGAACGGTTCCGACGGCGGCGTAACGGCAAACGCCGACCTCGGCTACCTTATAAGGCGCGGTCTTGACGGAAGCGAAGCGGCTGCCGAAAAACTCTTGGCTTCTGGAATGAGCGGCGACGAACTGATAGAGAAAATTCTCGTTCCCGCCTTAAACGAAGTGGGTACGGCTTACGAAAAAGGCACCCTTTTCCTGCCGCAACTGATAGCCAGCGCCGAATCGGCAAAGGGCGCTTTTAACGCCGTAAAAAAATATATGAAAACGGGTACGGGTACGGCTAAGGGCGCGATCGTCATGGCGACAGTAAAAGGCGACGTGCACGACATAGGCAAGAACATCGCCGCGACCGTGCTGAGTAACTACGGTTATGACGTGATTGATCTTGGAAAGAACGTGCCCCCCGAAGACGTCGTCGACGCCGTCAAAAAACACGGTGCAAAGCTCGTCGGGCTGTCGGCTCTGATGACCACGACCGTCAGGAACATGGAAGAAACCATACAGCTTTTGAAGCGCGAATGCCCCTCGGCAAAGATCATGGTGGGCGGAGCGGTGCTGACAAAGGAATATGCCGAAAAAATAGGCGCGGACTATTATTGCCCCGACGCGCAGTCGGACGTAAAATTCGCGTCGGAAGTGTACGGCAACTGAGCCGTAAAAATCAGTATTACCGGGGATCGGCAAAACGTAGCCGTTCACAGGGGAAGCGCGGTGCAAATCCGCCGCAACAGCCATTACCGTGACGAATACCGGTATTCGAAGTCGGATTACCTGCCTCGGAATAAAAGTCGTTCTCGGGCAAACGGAGAGCGCGGCGTTTATCGTCTTTTACCTCGGAAACGACGTTTTTTCCGTTTGCAGAAAAATACACGAACGGAGGAACCATGAAAAAAATTCATTACGTTTCAGCATTGCTGCTTTTGATTGTCGTAATGCTTTTCGGCGTCGCTTGCGGCAGCGAAAAAAACGACGAAAACCTTTTCGGCGAAAACGAATCGATGCGCCTGGTCATCGCTTACGCCGACAAGCCCGAAGAAATTACCCTCGAGCTTGAAGGACTGAACCGCGGCATAAGCCTTCTCGAACTTCTGGACGAAAAAGAGATCCCCTACACCGCTTCGGATGGTTTTCTGTACTCCGTTAAAGATTTCGCACCGGACTCGCTGAAGGGCGAATACATCTATATATATACCAGCGTTGAACAAGACTTCGACGTCTCCGAATACGTTCAGGAAATGGAATACGACTCCGTAACGTTGACGTCGTCGGGATTCGGCGCCGACGAGATGAGTATCGAAAACGGCTGTATAATATACATCGGCATGACAAAGTGGTGAGATGAACAAGGCTTTAAAACGCACTACCCTCGCCATAGTACAGATAGCCGTAGCTTCGGCTACAATTTCTGCGGCTAAATTTGCCCTAATGGCGATACCTAACGTCGAAGCGGTGACGCTTCTGATCGCTGTCTACGGATTCGTGCTGGGTTGGAAAGGCATTGCCGCGGCAATTATATTCTGTGCTTCGGAAACTCTCGTCTGGGGCGCGGGAACGTGGGTCGTGACCTATTTCATGTACTGGCCTTTTCTATCGGGGGTCTTTGCATTACTCGGTAAAACGATGAAGCCCTCCGCGATAGTTCCCACCGTCGTTGCGTTTATACTGACTGTATGGTTCTGCGTTTTGTCGTCGCTGGTGGACGTGGGGCTGACGTCGGGCAACTTTGAAAACTTCGGCGAACGTTTTACGATCTACTTTTTGCGCGGCACCTGGTTTTACGTTGCGCAAATAGTGTGCAACCTCGTATTGTTCCCGTTGTTATTTAAGCCTCTGACTACGTCGCTTAACCGCCTGATAAACAAAACTCCCCTGTTCCCTCCTCCCGAAAACGGAAGCGGAAACGGGATTTAAAACTATTACCGGGAAAACGCCGTACTGTTTCGGTATTTATTTTCAAAGCCTTATTTGATTATTATTGGATATCGAGGATATAGATTTTTTCGATTCCGAATAATAAATATCCACCCGCCAAGCGGGTGGTTTTTCATTTTCGGGTATAACCCTAATCTTTACCGGCGGGGCACAAGCGCCCTTATATTGACCTGCCGGTCATGCATTTGTTACCTACTTACCCGTAAACGGGTCCCGTTGGTCAAATATACTTAAAAGGTATTTTTTTATATATTTTGCAATTTTGTTTTGATTATGTTAAAATCATTTTGAAATGAGTAAAATACTTATTTGCCCTGTTTAATAATAGTCTATGAAAAATAATGGAAAGAGTAATCG
>CALVZV010000053.1 GCA_944372665.1 uncultured Clostridia bacterium | reverse complement strand
CTATGGGTAAGCGATTTCGCTAAGCTAGCATCAGAGGGCTATGCCCTCAAATTAAAAACCACCAGCTAGGCTGGTGGTTTTTTATTTAGAAAAAAAGCACCCGATACAGCGGTCATGCGGTGATCCTAGTGTAGCGGTCATGCGGTGATCCCGGTGCAGCGGTTACTCACGGGGAGCGTTATTGACGGAGCGGAAAAATTAAACTATAATTTTTGTATGAAAAGCAAAAAACCGGCTTTGATCAAAAAGGCATTGACAGCAGTAGCCATTATAGCTTTGCAGGTGTCGCTTGTATGCGGGATAAGTATATGCATAGGCGGATGCGCCCGACAGACGCCATTAGCTACGGAGGGGGAAAACGGCGAGTCCGAGGAGCCCGGCGAGGAAAAACGCGCGCTCGGCGTATGGTGGTGGGATAACCGACTCGGCGACGAATACCTGGACTTTGCCGCGCAGAAAGGGGTGACGGAAATCTATGCGTATTACTCGTCGTTTTCCGAAAAAACCGTTGAGTTTATCCGCAATGCCGCCGAAAGGGGAATAGACGTACTGTGGCTTCAGGGTAAATACGAATGGATAGAAGATTATGCGGATCTTCAGGAGAAAATGGAGGCGTTTAACGCTTTTCAGCAGAACTCGGAATATAAATTCGTCGGCGTGCATTTCGATATAGAACCGCACCAGCATCCCGAATTCGGATCTAGGCGCAGCGAACTGATAACGGCGTTCGTTTGTCTTACGGCGCGGATCAAAAGCGATTATCCCGAACTGAGGGTGGAATACGACATACCGTTCTGGCTTGACGACGAGGTCACGTCGGGCGGCGTATCGAAAAACGCGTACCGTTTCGTCATCGATAACAGCTACAGAGTGACCGTCATGAGTTACCGCGACGGCGCCGACAAAATACTCGATTGCGCCTCCGAGGAAGCCGATTACGCCGCAAAAACGGGTAAACCGATGAACCTGGGCGTGGAAACGGGCGAAAACGAAGATATCGTGACGTTTTACGAAGAAGGCGCGGAATATATGGAAAACGAGCTAAAGGCGGTGCGCGAAAATCTGCCGAACGGTTTCGGCATAGCCGTCCACCATATCCGCACCTGGCGCGAACTGTGCCGAAAGACGGTTTCGTCTGACGGCGGATAAAGCTATTTTAGTATGTTCTCACGGTAGCTTGCCGGCGTCATTTTGCTCAGTTTTCTGAACACCTTCGAAAAATGGCTTTGTGAAGAAAAGCCCAGGTACGCGCTGATGGCGACGATGGGTTTGTCCGTGAATTCCAAAAGCCTTTTGGCTTCCTCAATGCGCTTTTCGGCTATGAAATCGGACAGGTTCTTGCCCGTTTCGTCCTTGAAACGCGTGGACAGGCGCGAACGGCTCATATACAGCGCTTTTGCGATGTCTTCGGTGAAAAGCGACTCGGAAATGTGTTTCTGAACGTAGTTAGCGACGTCGAGAACGAACTTTGAAGTGCAGTCGCCTACGTGCAGCTTGCCGACTTTTTCGGAGTCACTCCCAGAAAAGGGGTATTGAAGATCCGATAATAAGTCGAGGTTGCTTGAAGAATATCCTTTCGTTCGGCGGATCTTAATAAAACAAATTTGAATAACGGCGGAATAACGGATTAAGCGGCGAATATCCCGATTTTGTCGGCGGCAATTTGAAAACGAGCGACAAAAATAACCGTTTCTAACGAACGCGCTCCTAAAATCAGATCAAAACGCCGACAGATATTAGCCCCTGTATCCGTTAAAAAATTCGGCTTTTGTTCGGAATACTGCGATTAACAGGCCTGCGTTTTTTAGAAAGATATAATCTTATTCAGAGGCGAAAAGCCGAAGCGGCGCTGCGTCATGCAGATCGGTGAAAATATTTTACTCATTTACGTCGCAAAAATATATAGTATTTACCCGAAATATATTATATAATTTTATCGAAGGCTTGTTAAGAGCGCATAAACACTGAGTTTATTGTCTGTGAGGGAATAATATGCACAGGGAATATGAGGGCAGGTTCTTACGCGAGATCTCCTTTCCGCTCGGCGGAATAGGTTCGGGCAGCATCGGCCTTTCGGGAAACGGCAGGCTGACGGACCGGGAAATCTTCAACAGACCCAACAAACAGTCGGTAAACGGATATACCAATTTTGCCATCAAAGCCGAAAGGGGAGGCACGGTTTCGGACGCAAGGCTGTTGCAGGGAGATACCGTCTGCGATTTCACGGGCGGAATGCATACAGGCTACCACAGCTGGGGATACGGGCACGGACCTAGCCGCACCTCTTTAGCGGGGTTGAAACATTTTAAAGAATGCTGTTTCGGGGGATTTTATCCTTTGGCGGAAATTAAATTCAAGGACGAAAAATTCCCCGGTAACGTAAAGATGCAAGCTTTTAATCCTTTCATTCCGACCTGCGAACGCGACAGCAGTATTCCGGCGGCCTTTTTTGAATTTGAGATTCAGAATACCGAAAATGAGGATTTGGATTACACCATAGCGCTTTCCGTATATAATCCTTTGCATAAAGATACAGTCAACCGCTACTATGAATCCGATAAATGCAGGGGGATCTCGATGACTACGGCACGTCGGCTTGACGAGAACAAACCCGGATACGGCAACGCGTGTATTTCTACGGATTGCGGCGACGTGTCGTGCCAGGAATATTGGTTCAGAAGCGGATGGTTTGACGATGTAACCACGTGTTTGCGGGAATATTCTTCTTCGTTTCGCTGTTCCCGATGCTCGGATACAAGCTTGATACCGAGAGAAGACGTCAATTGAATATCGCCCTCGAGGCACAGCGCGAGCGAAACAGACTCGCTGGCGTAGCCGTAGCGGACGAAGGCGATTTCGGCGCAGAAAGCGTTGTACGGAACGACGATTCCGACGATGCTGACAGGAAATAAAAAAACAATGAAAAGGAGCAATAATATGAAACCCGTAATTGGAATCAGACCTATAATCGACGGCAGACAGGGCGGGATCCGCGAAAGTCTGGAAGCACAGACAATGGGCATGGCGCTGAGAGCGAAAAAGCTGATAGAAGACAATCTTTTTTATACCGACGGCACGCCCGTGAAAGTCGTTGTCAACGACGGTACGATAGGCGGGGGCGCCGAGGCCGCTGCATGCGCCGATAGCTTTTCCCGTAAAAACGTTGTCGGTACTCTCAGCGTAACTCCTTGTTGGTGTTACGGTTCGGAAACGATAGACCTCGACCCGTACACCGTAAAAGCCGTGTGGGGACTGAACGGCACGGAAAGACCAGGCGCCGTATATCTTGCCGCGGCAATGGCGGTACACGCTCAGCGCGGGCTTCCCGCTTTTGCAATTTACGGGAAGGATGTCCGGGATATCGACGACGATACTATTCCGGAAGACGTTGCCGAAAAGATACTGCGTTTTGCGCGCGCCGCAATCGCCGTCGGATGTATGCGCAACAAGGCATACGTTGGACTCGGCGGCGTGGCGATGGGCATAGGCGGATCGTTTCTGGACGGTAACCTTATGCAAAAATACTTCGGGATCCGCGCCGAATGGGTGGATATGACCGAGATCACGCGCAGAATAGAACAAGGTATTTACGACAGAACCGAATACGAAAAGGAATTGAAATGGATCAGACTAAAATGCAGGGAAGGAAAGGACATAAACGCCGTTCCGCACTCTGCCGCCGACAAGCAAAAGCAATGGGAATTCATTGCAAAAATGACATTGATAATAAAGGACGTAATGCTCGGAAATCCCGTATTGGAGAAGATGGGATTCAAGGAAGAATCACACGGCAGGAACGCGGCACTCGGCGGGTTCCAAGGTCAAAGAATGTGGACGGATTGGCTTCCTAACGGCGACTTTACGGAATCCATACTCAATTCTTCGTTCGATTGGAACGGGAAGAAAGAACCGTTTGTCCTGGCGACCGAAAACGATACTCTCAACGGAATGTCGATGCTTTTCGAAAAGCTGCTGAACCAAAGGGCGAGCGTGTTTGCTGACGTGAGAACATATTGGTCGCCCGAGGCGATAAAGCGCGTTACCGGCTGGAAACCCGAGGGTAAAGCGTCCGGCGGATTCATACATCTGATAAACAGCGGCGCTGCGGCGCTGGACGGTACTGCCGCATCCGTGGACGAAAACGGGAAAGCGTGTATGAAGCCGTGGTGGCAAATGACGGATAAAGACATCGAAGGATGCCTCCGAGCCACCGATTGGTGTCAGGCAAACCTTGGATACTTCCGCGGCGGCGGATTCAGTTCGCATTTCAAGACAGAGGCTGAAATACCCGTGACGATGATGAGAATGAACGTCGTGGACGGTTTGGGACCGGTAGTACAGATTGCCGAAGGGTATACCGTTACCGTACCCGACGAAGTCCAGAAAATTCTGTGGGATCGCACAGATCCGACCTGGCCCAGCACGTGGTTTGCGCCGCGCCTGACGGGGGAGGGCGCATTCGGGAGCGTATACGACGTTATGGCGAACTGGGGAGCCAACCACGGCGCTTTCACTTACGGACATATCGGCGCCGACATAATAACGCTTTGCTCTATGCTCAGAATTCCGGTAAGCATGCACAACGTAGTTCGCGATAAGATTTTCCGTCCTCACGCATGGACGGCGTTCGGAACGGAAAGCACGGAAAGTGCGGATTACCGTGCGTGTGCGGCATACGGCGCATTATATAAATAGGAAGGGCGAAATTAATGAAACTGAGGGAATTGAATTTAAAAGAACAGGTTGCCGAGGCTATGCGACGCGTTTATGCCTCCGGTTTGACCACGACGTCAGGAGGTAATATTTCCGCGTGCGACGAGGAAGGGGTCGTTTTCATTACTCCGAGCGGAATAGACAAAGGCTCTTTGACGCCCGACGACATTGCAGTGGTCGCGCCCGGCAAAAAAGTGTCCGGCAAATACGCGCCGTCGATGGAGCTGCCTTTTCACGGCGACGTTTACCGCGCATGTAAGGACGTAAAAGCCATAGTACACGCTCATTCTCCCGCGATAGTGGCGTACGCGTGCATGCATAAAGCGCCTTCTTCGGAATATGCCGGTGTTTACGGGGAAATTTTAGGTGAAACCATATCCTCCGAGTATGCATTGCCTGGCAGTAAAGAACTCGGAAAAATCGTCGAAGCAAAATTCCGGGAGGGCTATCGCACGGTGATGATGGAGAATCACGGCGCCACGGTCGGAGCAAAAGATCTCGGCACGGCATTGTCGATGTACGAAACATTGGATTTTCTGACGCAGGCGCTTTTTTACGCCGAGGTGCTCGGCGGCGCCCGACTGCCCGGGAAAAAGATAAAGCCGTCCGTTACGCGCTACGAAGTTTCCGATTCGCTTCCCGACGATCCCGAGATTTGCCGCACTATAGTTTCGTTCGTCAGACGCGCTTATGCGGGAAAGCTAACGGGCAACGGTTTCGGAACGCTTGCCGTCAGAACGGACGATTGCGTTTATTTCAACGCGGACGGCACCGCTCCGGCGGACTTGACGGAAAGCGATATAGTCAGGTATTCCGACGGTAAAGCTTCCGTTAGCTTCAAATGCAGATATCTTGAGCTTATACTTAAAGTCTTTGACAGAAATCCCGAGGCTAAGGCCGTTTTCGTTTCCGCTCCGGCGGCGACGATGGGGTTTGCGCTGGCACACAAAAAATTCGACGCCAAACTGATTCCCGAAAGCTATATAATGTTACGCGACGTAACCCGCCTCGAACATTCCGTCATGGAGGACTACGGACGCGTAGCCGAAGCGTTGTCCGTTTCCGCGCCCGTGGCGATAATCGACAACGAATGCGCGATCGCGATAGGGAAAAACGCCACAAAAGCTTTCGATCGTCTGGAAGTATTGGACTATTCGGCGCGTTCGGTTATTATGACGCGCTCCGTGGCAGAAGTCACCCCGATAAGCTACGAAAGCGTAAAGGAAATTAACGCCGTATTCGACGGCTGGTGAGGTAGGATGGAAGTGAACGTTCTGGCAATCGATCTCGGCGCAAGTTCCGGCAGAGGTATTACGGCGCGTTACGACGGCAACGAAATAAGGACCGAGGAGGTATACCGTTTCCCGAACGGCGCTAAGGAAAGAAACGGCAGGTTGGAATGGGATCTCGACGCTTTATTCGACGGCGCGTGCGCCGCGGTGCGAGCCGCGGTTGCCCGCGGCGTCAGGCTTGACGGAATAGGCATCGATTCCTGGGGCGTGGACTACGGTCTGATAGGGAAAGACGGTAAACCGCTATGCGCGCCGCGTCATTACCGCGATCCAGCGCATACCCTCATGCGGCGCGAGATGCGCGGCAGAGCGTTTGAATTTTATAAAATAGCCGGGGTTTCGGACAACGATTTTAATACGACTTATCAGCTTTTAACGCGCAAGGCGGAGGGATTCGACTTTTCGCGCGCAGAAAGCCTGTTGTTTATTCCTCAGCTAATAGGGTATCTGTTTTCTGGAGAAAGGATAACTGAACCCACGATAGCTTCCACAAGCGGGTTTTATACGAAGGACAAGGGGTTCGATGAAAGTTTCCTTGCTGAATGCGGCTTGGACAGCGGACTGTTCCCGCCGAACGCAGCTGCGGGGAGTGTGTCGGGAAGAATAAAACGCGAACTGTGCAAAGAGCTAAACTTACCTTACGGAGTGCCGGTCACGGTTTGTCCCGGACACGACACGGCCTGCGCCGTCGCCACCCTTTGCCGATCGCGGGATTATTTGCCGTTGTATTTAATCAGCGGAACATGGTCGTTATTCGGAACTTTGACGGACCGCACCGTGATCACGGAACGGGCGTTTCTCAGCGGCTATACCAACGAACTTGCCGCCGACGGCAGGGTCAGGCTGTTAAAAAACATTATCGGCATGTGGATCATTCAAGAGTGCATGCGCGAATGGAAAGCACAAGGGAAAGGATACGATTATTCGGAAATCACAAAGCTTGCCGCTGTCTCCGACGACGGGGGCGCGTATTTCGACGTCAACGATTCGTTTTTTTTACCGCCAGGCCAAATGTGCGAGAGAGTCAGAAACCGTGTGCGTTCAGAGTGCGGGAAGGACTTGAAAGACGACGGCGCTCTGGCAAGATGCGTTTTCCGTTCCATGGCCAAAGCCTATGCGGTAGCGTACAGGGATTTAAAAGAGGTTATCGGCAAAGAGTACGACGAACTTCACGTACTCGGCGGCGGTGTGAACAACGGATTGCTGAATTCGTTCATTTCGGAAGAACTGGGTATTCCCGTGCGCGCCGGATACGCCGAGGCGAGCGCTCTCGGTAACGCGCTGTATCAGATAAGCGCGCTGACGGGCGAGTTTCCGGTAAACGCCGCGGTCGTTCAAGAGAGTTAAAACGTATTCGATTTACGGTAAGCGGACGGCGTTTTGCCCGTTTTTTTTAAAAAAGTTTTGGAAAAATGGTTGCGGTCGGTAAAGTTCAGCCGGGAGGCTATGTATCGGACGAGGAATATCATTGTGCGTATATAATTAAAAGGGAAAACTGCGTAAACCCGTCCGCGAATAAGGACGATTTCTTCTACGACGTGTTCGTAATTGTCGGAAGCGAAGATAAAGTGCATTTATCGTCTTACTATATCGGCGGCTATTCAAACGGACTTGCGGAAGAACTTTATATATTATGCGGGAACAGATAATAGAAAAACAAGTTTTTGTTTTTCAGGTAGAAAGCCGCAATTATGCGGCTTTTTCGTCGCAAGAACGCAAAAAGTATAATCTGACCGATCGAATAACGCATATATTTCGGCTTGTCGCTTTTGCGCGCGGACGGTATTGCGTCAACGACCTTGAAGCGATTGAAAACCCGATAAACATTAACTTTGCATTTTAAGCGCATATCGGTTATAATAAAAATATCGGTTTTGTGCCGAAAGCTGAAATCCGCAAACTACGCCTGCGGGCGAAACAATAAAGGAGAATTATATGTCAAGATTTACTTTACCGAGAGATCTGTACTTTGGAAAGGGGAGCCTTGAGGAACTCAAAAACCTTACCGGCAAAAGAGCGGTAATGGTACTCGGCGGCGGTTCGATGAAAAGATTCGGATTCGTCGACAGGGCGATAGCTTATCTGAAAGAAGCCGGTATCGAAACCAGACTTTTCGAGGGCGTCGAACCCGATCCGTCGGTGGAAACGGTCATGAAAGGCGCCGAAATGATGAGGGAATTTCAGCCCGACTGGATCGTATCCATAGGAGGAGGTTCGCCTATCGACGCGGCAAAAGCGATGTGGGTGTTTTACGAATATCCCAAGACTACCTTTAAAAAACTCCTTACGCCGTTCTCGTTCCCCACGCTGAGGACCAAAGCCAAATTCTGCGCCATACCGTCAACCTCGGGCACGGCTACCGAAGTTACGGCGTTTTCGGTGATAACCGACTACCAAAAGGGCGTAAAATATCCGCTTGCCGACTTCAATATCACCCCCGACGTGGCGATCGTCGATCCCGAGCTTGCGGAAACCATGCCGCCCAAACTTACCGCCAATACCGGTATGGACGCGCTCACCCACGCCGTCGAAGCTTACGTTTCGACCGTGGCGCAGCCGTTCACCGATCCGCTGGCGATGGAAGCGATAAAGATTATAAACAAAACCCTTAAGGCAAGCTACGACGGCGATATGATGGCGAGAGAGAGCATGCACTACGCGCAATGTATGGCGGGCATGGCGTTCTCGAACGCGCTGCTCGGGATAACCCATTCAATGGCGCACAAGACGGGAGCCGCGTTCGGTACGGGACATATACCGCACGGCTTAGCCAACGCGATGTATCTCCCTTACGTTATCCAATATAACGCGGTGAATAAGAGGGCGAAAGAGCGTTACGCCGAAATAGCCAAAGCAATAGGTCTGAAAGGCAAGTCCGCCTCCGCGCTGGTCAACGCGCTTTGCGACGCAATAAGGGATATGAACAAATACTTCAATATTCCTTCTTCGCTTAAGGAGTACGGCATCGACGAAGCGGAATTCCTTTCTAAGATCGACGATATAGCGAAACTCGCGGTAGGCGACGCCTGCACCGGCTCCAACCCGCGTCCGATAACTCCCGCCAAGATGAAGGCGCTGTTCATGCACGTTTACTACGGAACCCCCGTGAAAGCGTGATGGCGGAATAAAATTTTTAGATTACCCTCTGCCCCGCGCATTTTGCGCGGGGCAGAGGGATTATCAAGGTTTCGAAGGCTTTTTCCGTTACGCCGTTCATAAACTGTAATATGCGGATTCAGGCATCCGAAAATCAAAGATCTGAATGCCGATCAAAGACTTTTTCTCCGGCATTGTTCCAGGCTTCGAAGCGGATGCCGCCCGGCGAAAGCGAGATTATTATAAAAAAATTTCAAACGTGACTTTTCTGTGATATTGACCTTTTTCAGTCAATATGTTGACGTGATAATCCGACAGATCGCGGGCGCGATAAGAGTAATGAAAGATAGGGCAATCGTCATATTCCCAAAATGTGGGTCAAGTATAGCAGAGGTTGTGGAATAGTGGAAAAAAATGAATCGATAATATCGGCTCGTTTTTTGTTTTTCAATGATTTAAATTATTGACTGTACATGCTACGTAAAAATCCACAAATAAGAGGGTTAGCATTTCATCCGCTAAACCCAGGATTTTACCGCTTTTATCCGAACCCCCGTCAAGGTAAAAAAGCTCTCGAAAATGCTTGCTTTAGAGCAAATACCGTATTTTAGGTAAGAAAAAATCCTAAACCGAATTCAGGTGTTCGATTTAGGATTTGCTTGGCGGCGAGTTGTCGCCCTTGTACGAACTTGAAAGTCAGATAAATTAGCAGCCTTTTTGGACTGCTTTTCCGTTTCCTTTACCGATTCGATTGAGTTGTTGTGTTTTTTGAGCGGATCGGAGAAGTAATAGTTGATAATGATTTTATCATTGTACAGAATGATGTCGCGGATAAGATATTTCACGAGAGCTATGAGAAAAAGAAAACCGACAAATTATCAAACAGAGGTTGACGGTGAACCCTTAATCACCCAAATACCAAAGCATACTCTGGAATCTTTGGTGTTTTCTCTTGAGCTTGTCATATACGATATGCTGGAACAGGAAAAGCCGGAAAATCAAAGAAAGGAAGAAGAAAAGAGGTCGTGACAACACGGCCTCTTTTGTTATGCTTATGAGTGTAATTAAAAGCCGACTTTGAAATCTTTACTTTACTTAAAAATTATGATACAATATTTACGAACTCGGAGAACTTGCGGAAAAATTCGGAGATTCAAAATCTAAAGAATATTTCGAGATGGCGGCAAGGGGCAATGCAGTCGTAGCCGACGATATGTATTACAACGATAATCCTATCGAGTACATCTATTACAAAGCGCGTGCTGAGCTAAAACTCGGCAATAAGTCTTGTGCAAAAGAAATAAAGCAAGCATTTACGAATTACTATAACGTCAACAAGAACAAACACTGCATAATAGATTATTTTGCCGTGTCTTTGCCCGACTTGTTGGTATGGGAACAGAACCTCGACAAAAGAAACGACGTATTCTGCGACTATGTCAGAAGTCTTGCAGAAAAAATTCAAGCCTGGGGGAAATCATTATGAACAAACTGATTTATCAAAGCCAAAAAATTCA
>CALVZV010000052.1 GCA_944372665.1 uncultured Clostridia bacterium | reverse complement strand
CGGTTGCTCAGCTTGAATCCCACGACCGTAACTCCCGACGAACCCGCGTCGGAAAGGTTGTTCACGGCGTCCGCGACTACCGAGATAGAGCCTGCGATAAGACCGAAAACAATTTTGACCGCAAACAGTATCACGTTGGTTATGATACCGAAAATACCTGCCGCCATCCCGTAACGGAAACGCACGGCAGGCGACGTCACGTTGCGGTAGTCTTTAATAAACGCTTTTTTGAAAGGTTCAAAGATCCTCATAATTATTTATATGCGAAAAGCCGCCTGAAACGGCGGCTTTTCGGGTAAATTTTATCTCAATACATGTCGCCGCCCATTCCGCCGGGAGCGGGAGGAGCGGGAGGTTCGGGTATGTCCGCTACCAGGCTTTCGGTGGTCAGCAGGGTCGCCGCCACGGACGCCGCATTCTGCAGGGCCGAACGCGTGACCTTTGTGGGATCGATGATGCCCGCTTTCATGACGTCGCAGTATACGTCGCTGAGCGCGTTATAGCCGTAGTTGGGTACGCGGGAGGAAGTGACGGTATTGACCACCACGCCGCCGTCCACGCCGCAGTTATGAGCGATCTGACGGAGAGGAGCTTCCAGCGCCTTGACGACGGTGTTGGCGCCGGTGAGATAGTCGCCGGTCAGTCCCTTGGTAGCAACCTTGACCTTTTTGATGACGCTCAGAAGCGCTATGCCGCCGCCGGGAACGACGCCTTCTTCGACAGCCGCTCTGGTCGCCGCGAGCGCGTCCTCGATACGCATCTTACGCTCTTTCATCTCTATTTCGGTCGCCGCACCCACGTTGATGACCGCTACGCCGCCCGCAAGCTTTGCAAGGCGTTCCTGAAGCTTTTCACGATCGTAATCGCTGGTGGTTTCCTGGATCTGTACCTTGATGGCGTTGATCCTGCCCTTGATCTCGTCCGCGTCGCCGTATCCGCCGATGATGGTGGTATTGTCCTTGTCGGACTTGACGAGCTTGGCTCTGCCCAGCATGTCGACGGTGGCGTCTTTAAGCTCCATGCCGAGTTCGCTGCTGACGACCTGTCCGCCGGTCAGTATGGCGATATCCTGGAGCATGGCTTTCCTTCTGTCGCCGAATCCGGGAGCTTTGACAGCCAGGCAGTTGAATACGCCTTTCAGCTTGTTGACCACGATGGTGGCAAGCGCTTCGCCTTCGATGTCGTCGGCGATGATGACGAGCCTTAAACCGTTCTTTATTACCTGTTCGAGCAGGGGCAGGATCTCCTGAAGGTTGGAGATTTTCTTGTCCGTGATCAGAATGACGGGTTCCTCGACTTCGGCTTCCATCTTGTCGTGGTTGGTCACCATGTATGCGCTGGCGTAACCGCGGTCGAACTGCATGCCTTCGACCACGTTGAGTTCGGTCTCCATGGACTTGCCTTCGTCGACGGTGATGACGCCGTCCTTACCGACCTTTTCCATGGCGTTGGCTATCAGCTGACCGATCTCGTCGCTGGAAGCGCTTATCGCCGCGACGGAAGCTATCTCGGACTTGCCCTGTACGGGCTTAGAGATCTCCTGAAGCGCCTTGACGGCGGCTTCGGTGGCGTCCTGGATACCCTTTCTGAGCAGCATCGGGTTGGCGCCCGCCGCTACGTTTTTCATGCCTTCGCGGATAATCGCCTGCGCCAGTACCGCCGCAGTCGTGGTGCCGTCGCCGGCCACGTCGTTGGTTTTTACGCTGACTTCCTTGATAAGCTGCGCGCCCATGTTCTCGAACGCATCTTTAAGCTCGATTTCCTTTGCTATCGTAACGCCGTCGTTGGTGATGAGGGGAGAACCGTATTTTCTCTCCAGCACGACGTTCCTGCCCTTGGGTCCCAGAGTCAGTTTGACGGTGTCCGCCAAGGTGTTTACGCCGATTTCCAATGCCTTTCTGGCTTCTTCGCCGTATTTAAATTGTTTTGCCATAAATATGCCTCCTGGAATTTAGCGGATAATTATTTTTCGACTTTTGCCAAAATATCGCTTTGACGAATAACGATGTATTCCTCGCCGTCGATTTTGAATTCGGAACCGGCATATTTGCTGTAAAGCACTACGTCGCCGGAATGTACTACCATTTTGATTTCCTTGCCGTCGATTACGCCGCCTTCGCCCACCGAAATGACGGTTGCCATCTGGGGTTTTTCCTGGGCGGAGCTGGGCAGAATTATGCCGCTGGCGGTGGTGTCGTGAGATTCGATATGTTGTACGACTACGCGATCGAATAAAGGAATAAGTTTCATATAACTGCCTCCTGATTTTCTGATTGGATTTAGCAATCGGGCACTCCGAGTGCTAACATTGTGCATTATATCACTAAAAAATCCATATTGCAAGTGCTGCAGCAATATATTTGTGAATTTTTTTTGTTGAAATGCCGACTTAAATATGATATGCTGTAACGGAGGAAATTACGATGGATAAATGGGATTCTAGATTTATGGATATGGCGCGCCTCGTTTCGGGGTGGAGCTCCTGCTATAAACCCGACAGGCGCGTGGGCGCGGTCGTGGTACGCGATAAACGTATCCTTACCACCGGATACAACGGCGCCCCTTCGGGCGTGTCCAGCTGCGTGGAGCGCGGCGAATGCCTGCGCGTGAAAAACGGTATTCCCTCCGGCACCAGACAGGAAGTGTGCTATGCCGTGCACGCCGAGCAGAACGCCATAGTCCAGGCGGCAAAGCTGGGTCTGTCGCTTCAGGGAGCGACGCTGTACTGCACGCACCAGCCATGCAGCATCTGTTCGCGCCTGATCATTAATTCGGGGATAAAGCGCGTGGTTTATGACCTGGGTTATCCCGACGAATTCAGCCTGGAGCTGTTCGAAAAAGCCGGCGTTGAACTGATAAAATTTTCGGATCTTAATTGACCGCGGAAAACCGCATATCCGGGAGCGCGCGTGCGCTCCTTATTTATTTGTCGGAAAACAAAGGTATTATCGCATATTCTTCCGACATATAAATTCTTGTGGATTATTCTCCTTATTATTTTCACAGGAACGTTCGCCCCGAATACCCGGAGCCCGAAGCGGGACGCGTTCCGAGAGGAAGGAAAAAGGGGATAAGCAACGTGCTTCTCCTCGTTGCGGTGGTGGTTCCCGTCATCGCCGCCATCGTAGCCGCAAACGCTTTTACGGGCGGCGAAGTGTTTTCGCGCCTGGGCAGCTGGCTGGGCGGCACGGACGGAGCTGAATCTTATTACGTTCTAATAGCCTCGAAGCACTCGTCCGAGGCTGAAGCTGTAGCTTACGCTACTATAGTGCGCTCTTCCGGAGGTGCAGGATTTGTCACTCAGGAAAATGAGGAATATTTAGTAGCTTTAGCTACATATTCAAACCGAGAGGACGCCGAGAGCGTGCACGACAAAAACCCGGGCACGGAAGTGATGGAAGTGGCGGCGAAATATTCCGCGTTGGATAAAACCGACAAAAGTTTTGCTTCGGACGCGAAAAAGCAATTCAAAGCGGTCTATGCCGAATTCGAAACAGTGCAGACCGAGTTTGCCGCGGGCGGCATCTCGGTGTCGGGAGCAATATCCGCGCTCACTCCGTTCAGAAACGACATGCTGATGCTTAAAAACGCCGCCGTCGAAAATCCGGACGGCGATTCGCTGCGTATCGTGGACGCGTATTTTTCTAACGCCGATGCCGTAGTCTCGGGCGCGTATTCTCCGGACGAATTTCTGCCGGTGTTAAGATACGCGATGTGTGCCATGGTTTTCGCATCGCGCTGAAACTGAGGAACTTGGGCGTCTTTTCGGTTACAATCGGTATCTGTCGAGTTTTAAATTAGTAAATTATCTTTTTCTGTATTGACACGTGCGCCGGTGTATTTTATTATATATATAAATCGCGGGAGCGCGTAACAATACTTCAGAGGTACCGAATGTCGAAAGTTTCCAAATATTCGTATTCAAATATTTTCAAATCGTTAGCCATAGCTTTTGCCGTTGCCGTACTCGTTACGGTTGCGGCAGTTTCTTTTTCGGGAGATCCGTCGTTTTCGGGCTCTCCTTCAGCCGCGTATGCCGCGGACGAATTGAACAAGATAGCCGAACCTGATTTCGGCGTCAATCTTTTCCAATCCTATTCGACGAGCATTTCCGCCGCAACCACGTTCAGGGTGGAGCTTCCCGCCGCGTCAAATTACAACCAGCTTGACAACGGGCTGTACAGAAATTACGACAACAATCACAGCGTCGCTTATTCCATATACAATCCCGACATATCCGTCAGATTCGTTTTCGGTGCAGTATTAAGCGATTATGCGGACATCGAGATAGCTTATAAAACTTCTGCGAACAATACTCCCATTTATAACGGCAAACCCGTTTCGTCGCGCACCGAGAACATAAGCGGTCAGGTCAGCGTTGCCCTGGACGTAAGCTATCATTCGTTTGTTTCGGGAGACTATATCAGCATAACGATCACCCCCAGAAATTCCGCTCTTGCAATCGATACCCCGAAGGTGACCGTTTCTTCCACGGTGAATGCCGCTTCCGCCAGCGTTATAAACAACGTAATTGCGCTGAAAGTCAGCGGCACAAACCGCGAAGAAATAACATATTCCAACATCAATATTCCAAAGACGCGCGATGAGATCAACAAGTCACTGTTCGTGAAACCGGGCGACAAAATCGAGCTGTGGCTGGAGCTGACATATTCCGAAGTCGCCAGTAGCGCGGTCAATTTCAACCAGAGCTTTACGGCGGCGATGGGGTATTACGGCGAGAATACGTGCGTCTACTGGCGCACGTTTGCGGGCAATAATCCCAATTCAACGACCACGTATCTCAATTTCGACAGCGAAACGCAGAGCTTCTATAAAGGCGACGAAAACGCCGTAGAAAACAACAATCGGTATTTCGGATATTCCGTGACGTTCGTCGTCCAGCCGGGCGCAGCCAACGCCAACGGCGGAGTGCTCAACATAGTGCCGCTTTTCCCCAGCGGCATAAACGCCAACGGCGAACTGACGTTCTTCAACGAATTCGATCTGACCAATACGACTTCCGGCAATTACATATCGCTCCGCGTGGACGCCGTCAGCCCTCAGGCGCCCGTGATAAGTCCCGATTCCGATTTCGGAAAGACGATAGTCAACGGCAGCTGGTATACCGCCGGCAATTCCATGGTACTGGATTACGCCAACGCGACATTCGATTCCACTTTGACGCAGTACAAGTCCGCCGAAGAGCAAGTCTATGCGTTCGTTTTACAAAAGGATACTGCCAGGATCGACTTGGTCCAGTACGATTTTACGCCCAGCAACAATCCGTCGGATATCGCATTCGGCCTGAAATATTTCATCGGGACTCAGGAATATACCGCCACGCGGCAGCAGCTGGGCACGTTCACGCAAAGCAGCAGTAAGGACAAAAGCGCTCTTGTGTTCAATGAGCCGGGCACGTGGGGATTGGCGCTGGTCGCGGTGGATTCGGCGGGCAACGTGTCCGGATACACGCTGTATTCGTCGGTAAGCACCGTTCAGGGCAGGAACGTGGTGCGCGTCGACGCGACCAAGCGCAACGTATATGCGCTTTTGGATACACCGGAAGGGACGTATCTGCCCTCCGGCAGCACGACGGGATATAAAAACTATACGCGTTATGCAAATATTTACGTTTTTGCCGGTTCGCAGTTCCACGACGTCAACGGCAACTGCATCGTCGAAGCCGAAGTTCCTTCCGACGTATACAACGCCGACAAGCGCTCCGTTTCTACGGTAAGGGTCAATTACGTCACGCTGCGCGTACAGATGCAGCCCGACCAGTACAATTATTTCGAGGTCGTCGGCTACAGCGTGCCCGGAGGAAACTCCAGCTACAGCCTGACGTTCAAGGAGTTCGTTTACGGCGAGATCGCCTATAAATATTTGGACATCACCATCACGGTCACGGACATGTGGTGGAACTACTCCACTGACTTCGACCGCTACGTAGCTCTTTATTTCAGACAGCGCATCAATATCGAGCCTAACGTCACCGACTATACGTATACTTCGCGTGCGGTGACTTTCGATACGGACGACGTTACGCTTTATACCGCCGATACCGGCGAAATAATGGAAGGGGTCAAACCCACTCTCGGCGTTCAGTATTTCAAACAGGAAACGCTGGTTTATTTCTCCAACGCCGCCGGCGGCAGTATCACCACGGGCGGCTGGATAGAGCTTTCGGACGGAACGCTTCTTATAGAGGTGCCCGAAGGCGTATCCATGAACACTTACACTTCTGCAGGGACTGTGATCGAGACCGCAAACGGCAGATATTACGTTTACGAAAGCGTAGGCGGCGGGAGCTGGACGCTGGTTTCGGGGGATACTTCGCTGGCGACGCGTTCTTTCTACGTCCTCAATCTGGACTCTCCCAGCAGCGAGGGCTATATAGACGCAGGCGACTATTTCTACCGCCTGTTCGTCAACGCTTCGACGGAATCCGACTATTACGGCGAAACGATAGGCAGATACTATATCCGAAAAGCCGTACCGACCGTCAATAACCTGCACGTCGCGGCTCCGATCACTTATCTGGACAGCATGGACAGCGTGCAGTTCGCAAGCTATTCCGCGACCAACGTGCTCATCACGGGGGATTCCCAATACAACATCGAAGGCATCAACTATTACGGCGCGGTGGAGATAGACGGCGTCGTGTATTATCTGACCGCGGGCGGCGTGTACGGTACGTACCGCATAGTTTCGCCCGCCGCGGGCACGAGCGACTACATCAAACCTTCGGGCGGCACGATTTCCATAGCGGTCGAATTCTTGCCCATAAATCTGTCGATATTCTCTACGAAAACTATCTCGGAGTATTATAAAGAATTCTTCAACTATTTCTATACCGAATCCGAAACCGGCGGTACCTACATCCTTAAATCCGCCGGAAAGCACAGCGGCAACTTCAACTCTGTCAGGTTTACGGTGTCGCTGACGGTAGATCCCAAAACCGTATATCCCGTGGCGGATACCGCTTCCGCCGAGAATGCGGGCGGTTCCTACGTAGAGGATCCCATGGGAGGATCGGGCAAGTTCGTTTACACCTACGACGGCTTGCAGAAACAGGCGTTTATAAGCGTATTTCTGGACGACGGCTTGCAAAATCCCGTTTCGGAAGATTTCACGCTCTATATCGAATACAAGAAAGCAGGGGAAGACGACGGCAGTTACGTCCTTAATATGCCTAATATAGCAGGACTGTACGACGTCAGAGTCAGGGTCAATCCCTTCGGCGGCAACTATGTCTCCGCAGAGTACCGTTTCAGTCTGGAAATACTCAAACAGCAGCTCGGCGTTTCTCTCGATCCCGCTTCGGGCGACGCCTCGTATACGGGAGAAATGACGATAGGCGACCAGACCTATAACGTCACGGGCGCGGTAGAATACCTGTTCGGACATTTGGAAACCGCCGACTTTTTATTTACCGATATATCCGGCAATCCCGTAGTGGGGCTGCAGACGCTGTACTCTGTGTGGCGCAGCGCGTATTTCGATTATGACGGCGGCATCGTCGTCGCTGACGACCCCGAGTACACCGAAAAACTGCCGATAATAGCTTCTTCGGCATTCGGCTCGGGCATCTATCTGTTATACGCCGAAATTTATAACGATAACTATTACGGCGGTATCTATGTTCGGATGACTGTCCGACAGCCCACGATCAGCGACGGGCTTACGGTTGCCGTTCCGTCGCTAAAGCAGGAGTTTGCCAACATTTCTCTCGACGGAACCACATACGGCTCTGGAACGGGTCACCTGGAGTTCGGGCTGACGCTGGAGTGGGCGACCGAAAACATCATGAACGACGACGGCAGCGCCAGATACGTCACCGCTTTGACTGCCGCCAACGTTCCGGGCAGATTCTTCTTCGAATCCGAAACCGAATACGCCGCCCGTGCCGGCGCGGATAAAGTCGGCGTCGTGAACGGCAATACGGTACTGGACGTTTTGTATCAGGCCGACAACAAACGCATTACCTATCATTCCGTCAGAATATACTGGCAGGCAGGCAGTTACGACAAGACGGGTCAGTTCGTGCCCGATTACAACTACGGTACTTACGTCCAGACAGTGCCTTTATATGTGGTCAGGGCGAAAGCCGATTTCAGCAACATCCGCCTCAGCGACCTCGTTTACGGACAAAAGCTTTCCGAGGCTTCGTTCGTGGGCTGGGTAGAAGCGGGCGGTTACGTGTTCCAAAGCGGCGAATATTCGCTTTATCTGCGTCCCGGCACAGAGGATATCGTGCCGTCGGGCGGCGAACACTCCGACGTCATGTGTGAGTTCGTGCCCGGCTTGAACCCGGCAAGCAAGGAGACGGACGAATATTTTACGCGCCGTTATTTGACTCTGTCCGGAGATGATGCGAAACTGTCTATATACGTGGCGAGGCGCAATGTTCAGGTGAAGCCGACGGCAACGGGCGATATTTCTCCCGAATATCTTAACGACGGCGACTGGAACGACAGTTCGGAGCTGGCGGGGGCGGTATTCAGAACATATGGCACCAAATACGCCAATCCCGCCGTTACCGTTTTTGCCGATCCGCTGAAACCGGACGGCATCATCGAAGCCGTGCCCGTCGAATCGCTCACGATCACGTTTACATACTATATACCCAAACCTGCGGGTTATTCGGGCGATGTTTTCGAATACGACGGCGACGGCGACGGAATAAAGGAAGAGTACGTTTTCGTGTCCATGGAGCCGGGTACCGGCGTAGGAAAATATTACGTGCTGATATCCGTTTCGACGACTAACTATACGGGTGAAACGTTCGGCATGTATTTCGTCATAAAGGCGGAGCTCAATTATTCCCTCGGCGAGCTGCCTTCGGCGCAAACCGAATACCTGGACGACATAGCCGACGTGGACTTCGGCACAGTATCGCTGGGGCATTGGCCGGAAGGCGGACAGGGCAGCACGTTTACGGGCACTTTCAAATTGTATTACGTGGCGGCGGACGGCACCGAGTACGACTCTTACACCGCGTTGCCCGTCAACGAATTCGACGAGGACGGCTTGGCTAACACGCTTATCCGTTTCAAGCCTGCGAGCAGCGAAGACGATTATTACAGAAATTTCGTCGCGTACGAGTCGCCATACAGACTGACCGTAGTCACAAAAGATATTTCCGATTACATAACCGTTTCGGCGGACGGCGACGGCGACGGAACGGTCGCGCTTATATACAATTCCCTTAACCGTCTCGGCGTCGATTTACATGCGGACGCCGTGTTCGACGATCCGCTGACAGGCGAGACTTTCAGCGCAGAATTCATGTATTACGTCAATATCGACGGAACGCTCTCCGAGACCGAAGTCAAAAACGCAGGCACATACGAAGTCGTGTGCGAGATAGAACCAAACGGCAAATTCTGCGGTTCCAAGACGCTGACGCTGGTCATAGATCCCGTTCCGGTCCGGGTCGTCGAGTTCATGGAAGGGATCGTCACGGACGAAAGTTCGATTATATACAATTTCGCGTATATAGAGTCGGCTTATAACGGGAAACAGTTTTCCTTTATACCGGAATTTGAATTTGCGTCACCCGAAACGGCTATTCCGGGAGTCGATTTATCAAATCTGGCATACGAAATCGAATACTTTTATTTTACGAGCGTAAGCATGAGCGCGCCTCCGACGAATATCGGCAGATATAATATGTCGGTAATATCGACCGATGAAAATTACGTCGTTTCGATGGATGATTTCTGGTCGCTTCACGCCGTTTTGGAGATAACGCCGAATATAGCTTACGCGGGCAACGTCGCCCAGACCTACGCTCCTGCGGATACCACGATGCGTATAGAAGACGTCTATCCCGTTTACGCTTCGGAAACGCACCCGCAGATCCCATACTCAGTGTATTACGATAGCGGCGCGGGCGAGCTTTCGACGGAGCTGCCCGTCAACGCCGGCGAATATGCCGTAAAGATCGTTTATAAAGAAAACGGTCTTTTGAACTGGACATACGACTGTTCGCTGGTCATCGATCCGTACGAGGTCGATTTTGCGTTCTCGGACGAGGGCTATACCGTTGAATATTCGGCTACGCCCGTTTCGTTGGCAGCGCTTATCACCGTTCCGCATAACGTCACTCGGATAGTGTTCGAATATTCCGACGGCGAAACCGTTCTTGACGGCGCGCCCTCCGACGCAGGAGTCTACGGGGTTTCGGTAACGATCACCGATCCAAACTATATCGGCAGCGGCAATACGCGCCTGACGATACTGCCCGCATCGGTGAGAATGGTCGGCACGCTCGGTTCGGCGGATATCGAGTTCAATACTTCCGTAGAGGACGTCAACGCCGATTTTGCGGAGCGATTCAAAAACGTCACCGTTATTTTCGAAAAGACGGGCACCGCAGTGGACGGCGTGTTTATGCTGGCGGACGGTGTGGATATAAGCGGATACAGAGTGGGCGCATACAGCATAGACGTCACCTTCCGCCCGTATTCGTCCAATTTCAGCGAAATCACGGCGACCATCAACCTTAATATTTCCAAAAAAGATCTTGGCAGATATATTGTCATAGACGCCGAAGTGATCAAAGAAGTGATCGAAGACGAGTTCTGCTATTTTGTCAGGCGCGAATACTCCGCCTCCAGCATAATGCTGACCGCTTCGCTCAGC
>CALVZV010000051.1 GCA_944372665.1 uncultured Clostridia bacterium | reverse complement strand
TGATCGAAGACGAGTTCTGCTATTTTGTCAGGCGCGAATACTCCGCCTCCAGCATAATGCTGACCGCTTCGCTCAGCAAAGAGGGTCAGGCGCTGGTCATGAAAGACTACGGCGCGGTCAAAGTCAACATGCTTTACGACAATTCCTCGGTGGCTCCGACGGAAGTGGGCAGTTATAAACTGACCGCCGAGATCAACGACTCCAACTACGAAGGCTATTTCGCAGGCGTGATCGTGACGGAAGACGGCGTCGAAAAAGTTTACGAGCTGACGCTGGAAATAGAAAAATGCGCGCCCAGGCTGGATCTGAGTAACGTCAGGTTCGATCTCGGAGACGGAAGCGGCGGATCGGCGACTTTCCCGATAAATACCGAGTTCGGCGTAGACAACATAGTCGTCAACAGCATTTTCGCTTACCGCGGCGACAGCCTCAACACCGTATCCGGCAGATGGGTGCTTGACGACGGCGACGACGGCGACGGCGTTATTACGTTTACCGTCGCCAACGAAAACTACGTCGGCATCTGGTTCGAGCCCTCCGATCAGGACAGGTACGTCAACGTGTATGCCGTGCTTACCGTAATGGTTTACGGCCAGCCCGTGGAGGATCTGGAGCAATCGGTTATCCTGACCTATCCCGGCGGTGCCGACAGCGCGATGTACGGTGTGGCTCTTTCGGAGATAGGCATAACTTTGTCGGAAGGCTCCGAGGCGGCTAAACTGGGCACGGTGCGCTGGACGGACGAATCGCTGATCGTCGGCGTAGGAGAAAAAGCGGAATACGTGTTCGTGCCTTTCGACGAAAATTACGGCAAATACAACGTGACCAAGGGAAACGTGACGCCGAATATCCGGCAGGCACCCATGTATATCGACGCTTTCGCTTATATATTCACGGGGAGCGGTTGCACGGCTGAAAACGTCAACATCGTATTCAAAGCGTACGATTCCGAGGGCAGGCTGCTGTCCGGAGTGGATTATTCCGTGGAGCTTTTCGGATCTGCCGAAGGCTTTACAGCGGGAAGCTATCTCAGCGGCGTGACCGCCGAGACGACTTTCATCCACAAAAACTACGTCTTCTCTCCCGAAGGCGGCAGCGGCGTTTTGTCGCTTAGAGTGTTCGCGTATACTCTGATAAACGAGATCGTGCGTTCGCAGGGCAAGCCTTACGACGGACTGGCGGCGGACATGAGCGCGCTTAATATCAAAGCGATAGGCGCCGAATACGAGCTGGACGCGGACGATTTCAGATTGATTTCGCTGAAAAAGGACGGCGCGGAGATCGAACCTGATTTCGCCAACGTGATCTCGTCAGGCGTATATACGTTCACCGTTCAGATTTTCGAAAAAGGCAAGACAGACGAAAGCGGTCTGTACCATACCGGCAATTATTACGGAATATTCACTTTCGATTACGTGATAGACAAACTCGATCTCAGCTCCGATATCGGCGTTTCGGGCAATTTCAAAACTTATGCCGAGAACGTGCCGCTCAAGGTGTTCGTCAAAGGCTATGACGATATAGGTTCGGAACATTTCAGCATAGAATACTTCAGTTTCGATTACGCGATGTCCTACGGTTCGCTGCAACCTGCCGGCGCAGGAAACTACTGGGTAAGAGTGACCTTGTCGGGAAGCGACTATTATTCGGGTCATGCCGAATTCGAATACGTGGTCCTGAAGCGTCAGGCAACCGTATCGTTCATCTATTCGGACGGATCGGCTTCGTATACTTTCGAGTACGATCCTGACGGCGGCTACGAAGCGCAGATTCAGGTCAGTCTGTCCAACAACCTCAGCTCCAAGGACTATACGCTGTATTATACGGATCCCAAGACGGGCAACCGTTTCGAGGCAGGCTATTTCCCCGGCAATATCGGCACGTATAACGTGGTAGTCGAGATAAATCACGCAAACTACCATGGCACGGCTTCCACGACTCTGACCATAGTAGCCGCTAAAGTGACCGTCGAGGCCGGCTCCGAACCCAAACTTTCGGATATAGTTTACGGCTCCAACCTGGGCAGCTCCATAGTGACCGGCGGCGTCGCGCTGTCCAACAGCCGCGAGGTCAAAGGCACGTTCGTGTTCGCCGAACCCGATGTAAAGCCCAATGCCGGATCGTATTCCGTAGCAATGATATTCGTGCCCGACAGCAGCAACTACGCATCCGTTCAGTGCCTTGCGTCTATTACGGTGCTGCCGTCGCCCGTCAGCCTCGAGCTTATTTCCAACTCGCTGATATATAACGGCGAACACCAGATACCCGGGCTGAACAGCAATCTCAACTTCAATTATTCGCTGACAAACTCCTCCGGCGCAACCGTGTACCAGGCGGTCAACGCGGGAGTTTACGATATCTATATAGAGATCAACGATCCCAACTACGTGGGCAAGCTGAGCGCTTCGTTTACTATCCAGCGCGCTTCTCTCAGCGTCGAGGATTCCGTGATGCCCGTTCCGTCGTCCGTCAGGTACGGCATGTCGCTTGCCAGCGGCACGTTCAGCGGCGGCAGCATGGTCTACGTGTCGGGCAAGAGTGCGGTTTCGGGCAGCTTCTCGTACGTTTCGCCCAGCATAGTGCTGGGAACGGTGGGCACGTATTCCGGCGTCGAATTCATGTTCACGCCCAACGATACGCAGAACTATAATATATATATAGGTACGCTCAGCGTGGAAGTGGTGAAGACCTCCGCCGCGATATACGTTACGGGCAATACGAATTTCGTTTACGGCAACGAGATCACCGCGCCTTCGTTCTCGACAAATCCCGCCAACATGACCGTTATAAACGATCCCAAGTTCACGGAGTTCGCAATCTCGACCCCGGAAGTGGGCACCTATACTTTCGGAGCCGAAATTTCCGACACCAACTACGAAGGCTTTGTGACCTATACCGTAACAATAACCAAGCGTCCGCTGGGATTAAGCTATTATATCGTTCACGAGGGCACGACGTCGCTGACGGAAACGTATACGTATTATTACGGCAGCGTTTCGCCCGTTGTGGCTAAGATAAACAGTGAGGACGTCGTTGCCGGCGATTCCTCGCAGCTGAACGCGCTGCAAAGCAAGATCCTGATCTATTACTATCCTGCCGGCGCGGATATAACTACTGCAAAAGGCAGTTTGAACGTACCCGACGCCGTAGGCGACTATATAGCCGTCGCCACGATGAACGACGTCAATTATTACCTGGACCAGGAGACCTCCGAAGTGTCCTACGTTATCAGAAGGGGCACCGTTTCCTCGATAAACTTCGACGCCACGTCGCTTTCGACCCAGATTTACGGCTCGGTCACCATGCCCACGGTCGTCACGTCGCCTGCGGGGGTCAAGGTTGTGGTAAGATTCGAAGGCTACGACAGCAACGTGATGCCGACCTCGGTGGGCGAATATAAAGTTACCGCCGAAGTAGTGGACGACAACTATATGCCCACGACCCAGAGAGCGACGTTCCGTATCCTGCCCAAGGAGATTTCGATTGACAATCTGCGCGCATACGGAAAAGCGTACGACGGGCTTGCGGATATATCGGTCACGGGAACGCTGACGGGCGTGCTGGTGGGCGACGAGGTCGTGCTGCATCTGACGGCGGCAACCCAGGACGGTTCTGCGGAAATAGGTACGCACAGAGTCATTCTGACAGGCTGGTCGCTGAGCGGACTGCATGCCGCGAATTATACCCTGAGAGATCCGGTGTACGCGCTAAGCGCGACGATAAGCACCAACAAGATAACCGATCCCGCCACCGAATCGTATATTTCCAGCGAGGGCGGATTCAGTTCCAACATCACGGTATCTTTCGCAAACGTCTACGATACGGTGAACGCGACTAACATTTTCACCAAAATGCTCGGTCAGAAAGCCACCGTCCAGGTCATCGAGATAAAGGAAAACGGATTGAGCACGGTGCTTAAGGACCGCGTGAAGTTCTATGTTAAGATACCCGACGAATATCTGAACTGCAAAAACCTCGTCGTCGAAGGACTGGGCAATCTTGCGGAAGTCACGGGCTTTACCAGAGAGGGCAATTATATAACCTTCTATGCCAATTCTTCGGGCGAAATAGTGTTCTATACCAACGACTTCCCGTACTGGGTGATAATCGTTATCGCCGCAGTGGTCATAATAATACTGGGTGTGATAATGGCGTTTATCGCAGCGCCGCTAAGGAAGCGCAAACGCGTTTCGCGCGGAGCCAGGAAGATCTACGGCTGGAAGGAGAATTCCGGTTCTGTAGAGGAGGAATACAAGCGTAAAGTACAGGCGCGGATTGAGGAAAGGAAGCGCAAATGGAGATATTGAAATCTGTAAAGCAAGATCGCCGCGCGCCGATTGCGGCGGCGGTGATCGCGTTGGCGCTGCTGGTCGCCGCGACCGCAGTGTTTTCCGTATTCGTAACGGGAGCCGACAGCGCCGCCGAAGCCGATAATTCGTCTCAAATCGGTGCAGGCGGCGGCACCATAGGCATCGAAGACGTTACTCCGTATGAGGGTGCCTACGGCGGTTTTTACAACGGCGGACTGTGGAATACCGATAGCGGCGGCGCGTATTTTGTGCAGGGCGGCATAAAATACCGCGTTACTTTTCCCGCATACGCCGAAAAGGTTTATGTGGCTTACGACCTAGATCTCAATATGGACGTGTGGGGTATCCGCGGAGAGCACGTTATCGACGGCATTCCGTATATGCTTCACGACGGAACGGAAGGCAACAACCGCGATTATACCGACGTTTTCGGAAACAGCACAATCGCTACGGGTGAGCTTTATCCGATTTGCTGGACGGGGATCAAGGAAACCGCAGACGGGGATAACCGCAAATATTTCGAGGTCACTCTGGGAGTGACGGGCGAGCTTATGATATACGTCGAACTCGGCGGCGGCGGTGAAACCATGTCGATACGGGAAAGCCAGATCGTGAACAGCATAGATTACCGCCATCCCGAACCTGTGTACGATTCCTACGGCAGACTGATGAGCGGGATTTTGTCTACGGACGAAAACGGAGAACGCTCATACAAGGTCAGAGTCAAGTTTACAGACAATTTCCCCGCAGGCGTTCCGTATTCCGCCTGTTCCGGTATAACCGGGATATGGATACTGCGTTTCGATTCCGAGCTGACTACGGGCGACGACGGAACGGACGAAAGCATCGATCCGGACGAACTGGAAGGCTACCTTAAGGATCATACCGTTCGGGAAATAGATCTGACGCATTTTACGCTTCAGCGCGACTTCAGCTTCGTTTTCAATATCGTCGAGGACGGATATTATTACTACTTCGTCATGGATGCGATCGCAAACTCCGCTTTGGGCGCGCTGTCCGACGGCAAGATCAAGATACAGACGAACCCCGCTTACGACATCACCGGATATTTCCCGTCGGGTAAACCCACCACGCTCAACGTCGAGGAGTTTATAAACGACTGTTCCGTTATGATAGCCGAAAACGCCCCCGACGGAGAGGGGGACAAAATAAACGCCGATCTTTACGACAGGCTGGTGGAAGAATACGCCAATCTGACTCTGGCGTTCAGGGACGGCACCGACCGCGACACGCTGACCGAGCTGTACTGGGCTTTCTATAACGGCGTTTACAGCCGCGCATACGCCGCCGTCACCGCAGGAAAGGGCGAGGGCGTGCTTTCGGTCGCAAATAACGACCTGATGGAAGGCGTGTCGTTCAGCGCGGACAATCTTTCGGACGCGGTCGATTCCGTGGGCGGCGATTCCATAGAGCTGAAGCTCAACCTCGCGCTACTGCCCGAGGGCAGCGGTACCCGTGCCGGCGTGCTGGCGGCTGCCGACTGCGAGGGCAGCGTCATACGTTTAAGTTTCGTCACCGAGTTGAACGGCGCGGCACTCTCCGACGATAAGCTGAAAAACAAAATCGTGCTGAGAATGGATTTCGATCCCGGCAGCGAATACGTGGTCGTGTACGGTAATGCCGAAGGCGGTTTTTCGGTGGCTGATTTCTTTAACGGCACGGGTTTTATAATCTTTGAACCCGACGGGTTGTCGGGCGATATCTATCTGGTAGAAAAAGCCGCTCCGACGGGCGGCGGCAACGCGCTGTGGATATCCCTGGGAGCGGTCGGATTCGTGGTCGTAATCTGCGTCATACTCTTTGTCCTTTACAAAAAAGGTATTATCCGTAAAAAGAATAAACGCGAGGTTGAGGAGCCCGAAAACGACGATGACGAAACCCAAACAAAACTTTGAAAAATTACGGGAGGTGTCCCGTATGACGGAAGAGATATATGAAGTATTTTAAAGCAACGGCGGAATATCTTTTCAAACTGGAAAAAGGCAAAAGGTTTCTGACTTTGTTCCTGTTGAGTTTGCCTGTGGGGGTAGCTTTGGCGGCTGCCTCTCCCGTGGGCAGGTTGTATGTGTGGCTCAGCGGTTATTCTACCGGTATCGGGTCCTTTGCCGAGGTATGGTGTTTTCAAAGCGCCGTATCTTCTCTGCATACCGGCGTGGGGATAGCAGCGGCGTTCGTACTAATGCTGTTTTTCATGTCCGTGTCCTCCACCGTCGTTTCTCGCAGTCTCAGAGTCGGCGTCTTCGGTATAAAAGGAGTTTTCCGCGATTTTAACGAGGGCTTTATCCCCGTGCTTCAGGCGGTTTTCGGTTATACGCTGACCGCGCTCCTGATAAAGATAGTGATGACGGCGCTGATGCTGTTGGCGCAGGGCGTTTCCAATATCGTGCTTTCGGCAATTCTGTCCGTTTTCTTTATGGTTTTGGCATATGCGCTTATGATGCTGCTGATGAGCATCGGCATCACTTATCTGCCGTACATGACGTTTAACGGGCTTAATTCGTTCAGCGCGTATACGGCGGCAAGTTCCTCCGTTTCGGGCAAAAAATTCACGGGCGTGTTCCTTTCGGTCGCCGTTCCGACAGCGGTTGCGTTCGCGCTTTCGTTCGTCGTGGGCGTCGCGCGCAACGCCGTCGCGTCGTTTGCGGTCGAATCGCTACTTAACAGCGTGCTGATAACGTACTATGTCGCGCTTGCTTTCATAACATATTACGAAGTGCTTGGGCTGGTACGCGAGGATTATCCGAAAGACTATTTCTATTATAAACCTCGGAGGAAAGGCTGAATGAATCTCAGACATTCTTTATCGCTTACCGTATCCAATGCCGGACTCATACTCAAAGTGCTGATCTATACCACGGTGCTTATGCTGATCGGGTTCGCGCTGTTCAGCGCGATCACCGAGCCCATCATCGAGGCGGTCGATTCCGACGTAGACCTGCTGCAGGAATTCGAGGATGACGTTGCTGCGCTGCTGGGCATAGGTCACGGCGGCGGTTCGATAGGCGAGTTCGTCAACGAAAACGTCGATTCGCTTGCCAGAGCTGCCGTATTGTATGTGCTGCTGTATATGTTTTTGAAACTGGGCGTCGCGTTCGCCATAGTGCCCGTGGCGTTTTACCTTTATAATAAGATGAGCGCCAACTTCAACTGCGGTTTTATCAACGCCACGGTTTCCACGGGCGGTAAAGCCGCGTTGTTCGCGCTGACGTTCACTGCTCTGACCGCTCCCGTCGACATCGGGATATTGTTAGGCGGAGGTTATCTTGCGAACTGGCTTGGCGGTGCTCTGGGGGTCGCAGGAGTGGCGGTGGCGGTTCTGGCGGTGCTGGCGCTGGTTGCGCTCAGAATGGCGCTGACAGCCAGATGGATATCAGAAATGATCGCCGAGAACCTCAATTTCAAAAAATCTGTCAAAGCGTTTTTCTTGCGTTACGACGCTATGTTCGTAAAGGAAGTATATCCGTCTTTGTTGTTTATGCTTATCTTTGTCTGCGGCACGGTATGCGCGACAGCCGTTCAGACCCTGGGGATCCTGCCCATAGCTGTGATCCCGGCTTCGTTCGTCCTGTATACCGCGATAGCGCTGACGGGATATTTCAACGTGGCGAAACGCAAGTATTATATCGACGAACGCGTCATAGACCCGAAAAACAGATTTTGACGCCTTGACGTAATTGCTTTGGAGTAGGATATGCAGATAGGATACGACCGCGTACAGTTCGAAATAGACCCGGCGCCCGAAAGATTGCTGGGGGTCCTCACGCCTAACCGCGTGGAAGTGTCGGCTACCGGAGCCGAAGCGGTGGAGCCGGCATTGGACAACCCCGTGGGCGACGTTAGGCTGGAGGAAAAGGTCAAGCCCGGGCAAAAGGTGTGTATAATAGCTTCCGACATCACCAGACCCATGCCTTCCGCAGTGGCGTTGCCGCCGTTGGTGGCAAGACTGAACAGGGCGGGGGTACCCGACAGCGATATATTTATAGTGTTCGGTCTCGGATCGCACCGCAGACATACCGAGGATGAAAAACGCCGTCTGGCAGGGAAACTTTACGACAGACTGGAGTGTATCGACTCCGATCCCGACGATACCATACGCCTGGGCTTTACCGAGGCGGGCACCCCGGTGGATATTTTCAGGCGCGTCGTCGACGCCGATTTCAAAATCGCCACCGGCAACATAGAATACCATTATTTTGCTGGATATTCGGGCGGTGCCAAAGCCGTCATGCCCGGCGTTTCAACGCCCGAGGCGATCCAGGTCAACCACAAGATGATGACGGATCCAAGTTCTTATGCCGGCAATATAGATTCTCCGGTCAGGAAAGACATCGAGCAAGCCGCAGCGATGCTTAGGGTCGACTATATACTCAACGCCGTGCTGGACGAGCATAAAAACATCATCTACGCGGTTGCGGGCGACGTGACCGCCGCGCACAGGGAGGGCGTAAAGTTTCTGGACAGGCTGTACCGCATACCGCTTTCGGTCAGAGCGGACATCGTCGTCGTCAGCGCGGGAGGCTATCCCAAGGATCAGAACATGTATCAGGCTCAGAAGGCGCTGGACAATTCCAAACATGCCGTCAGGGAGGGCGGCACGATAATATGGGTGGCAGGCTGTAAAGAGGGTCTGGGCAGCACGCTGTTCGAAGAATGGATGACTTCCTACACTCCCGACGAAATGATAGAGAACATCCGCAGGGAGTTCAAACTGGGTGCGCATAAAGCCGCCGCGATCGCCATGGTCATGAAAAAAGCCGACGTATATCTTGTGTCGGAGCTGGATCCCGTATTCGTCGGGAAACTGGGTTTTACTCCTTTTGCAACTCCCGCCGAAGCGCTTGCAGCCGCAGAGAAGAAGCACGGACCCGGATCGACGATTTACGTCATGCCTTACGGCGGTTCGACTTTGCCCATTTTCGAGCAGAAAGCGTAAAAAAACCGTTGACAAACCTTTTGAAAAGGAATATCATTTGATTGTGAAAAAAGAATTTACCTTCGGCTTTAGCTTTTTCGGATTTTACGGTTGTCAAAAGGCAAACGCTTGAAGGTGCGCGAAAAAATCAGGATATAACGAAAGCCGCACCGAACGGGCGGCTTTTTTCAAGGAGAAAACCATATGCTTGCAACCGAGGCCAAACTCAAGATCGACGCTATCGACGACGAAATCGCGCGGCTTTACGCCGAACGTATGGAGCTTGCCGCAATAATGAATGCGGATACCGCCAGGGATGTGTCCGCCACGGACGGAACGCTTGTCGAAAAAGCCACCGTCAACCGCGTTACTTACGGCATGCCCGACAACATGAAAATGTACGCCAAACAGCTGTACGACACTTTGTTCAATACCGCGCGCGCATACGGCGCGCAGAGCGCCGGTATTCCTTCGCGGATACGTTCCGTTCTGGAAGCGACTCTTGCCAAGGGCAGGGAGGAGTTTCCCGTTTCCGCGACGGTTGCCTGTCAGGGCGCGCCCGGAGCATACGCACAGATAGCCGCCGACAAAATGTTCCCGATAAACGACATACTTTATTTCAAAGACTGGGACGCCGTATTCGGCGCAGTCGAAAGGGGGCTGTGCGATTACGGCGTGCTGCCCATCGAAAACAGTTCCGTAGGCTCGGTGAACGCCGTATACGACCTCATGCGCAAGCACAGCTGCTATATCCTGCGTGCCATAAGGCTGCGCGTGCAGCATTATCTTATGGCCAAGAACGGCACCGATGCCGCAAACGTCACCGAGATATTCTCGCACCAGCAGGCGATAGATCAGTGCTCCGATTTTCTCAAGACGCTGAAAAACGTGAAAGTGACCGTTGTGGAGAATACCGCCGTCGCGGCGCGCCTTGTCAAGGAAAGCAGCGACAGAGGCGTTGCGTGCATAGCTTCCGAGTCCTGCGCAGGTATTTACGGGCTGAAGGTATTGCAGCCCAACATACAGAACAACAACGTAAATTATACGCGGTTCATAGCCATTTCCAAGGATCTGCATCTGTTTGAGGATTCCGATAAAATCAGCGTTATGGTAAACCTTCCGCACGAAGCCGGCAGCCTGAACCGCATACTTAATAAATTTTCGACTTTGGGACTCAACCTCACCAAACTTGAAAGCAGACCGATGGGCAACACCGATTTCGAGTTCGCGTTCTACTTCGATTTCGAGGCGCGCGTCGACAGGGAGGAAGTCAAAAATCTGTTGAGCGAACTGGAAACGGAATGCGTAAAGTTCGTCTTTTTGGGCGCTTACCGCGAGATGTGACGGGAGCCGTCGCACGCTGACGGACAAGGAGGCCTTCCGGCCTCCTTATTCAACGCGGATATCCGCGCGTATATTGTTTATAACGTCCTCTGCGCACACGTATTAAGTTGACATAAGGCACGTTTGAATATAAAATATTAGTATGCATATATCGCGCGTGTTTTTTAAGATA
>CALVZV010000050.1 GCA_944372665.1 uncultured Clostridia bacterium | reverse complement strand
CCTATTCTGCCGAATCCGTTGATTGCCACTCTTACGTTTTGTGCCATATAGATTTAACCTCCATAGAGTTAATTTTTTTTGATTAAGTTTATTTTAATGGTTTCAACGCCGTTTTGCAACTGTTTGAAAGCATTTCGGTATTTTATTGCGGTAAAATCCCGTTTTTTTAACGGCGTATCAAGACGTTGAGTATTTTATCGGGAACGTATATCGTCTTTACGATTTCCTGATCTCCGATAAGTCCCGCTTCCTTTGCCGACGCCAGCACTTCGGCTTCGGTTGCTCCCGCGTTTACGGTCACTCTGCCGCGCAGTTTGCCCATTATCTGAACGGGGATCTCGATGCTGTCGGAAGCGAGTTTCGCGGGGTCGTAGGTCGGGAAGGAAGCGCGGTCTATCTTCGCGCCGCCGTTTAATTTCTCGTACATCTCCGAAGTGATGTGCGGAGCGACGGGATACAGTAAAAGGCACAGCGTGTTAAATTCCTTTTTGGTAAGGGAGCCGCGCGCGTAAACGGTGTTCAGCGCAGTCATTATCTGAGCGATCGCGGTGTTGAACTTGCACGCCTCGTAGTCGTCGCCCACTTTCTTTATCAGCGCGTCGAGGTTGAGGTCGGAGGTGTCCGCCTTGTCGGATACCATGTCCAGAAGTCCCCAGAACCTTTGACGGAAACGGTTGCAGCCCTTGATGCCTTCCTGCGACCAGGGAGCGGGCTTTTCGTAGTCGCCGATAAACAGGATGAACAGTCTCAGAACGTCGGCGCCGTATTGCTTTACGACGTCGTCGGGGTTGACGACGTTGCCGCGCGACTTGGACATCTTTTCGCCGTCGGAGCCGAGGATAAGTCCCTGCGCCGAACGCCTGATATACGGTTCTTCGTCCTTGACGACGCCGATGTCGTAAAGGAATTGATTCCAGAAACGCGAATAGATAAGGTGTCTCGTGACGTGTTCCATTCCGCCGTTATACCAGTCCACCTGTCCCCAGTAGCGGTTGGCGTCGGGGTTGACGGCGTGGTCGGGATCGCGCGGGGATTCGTAACGCAAAAAATACCAGCTGGAACCCGCCCACTGCGGCATCGTGTCGGTCTCGCGCTTTGCGGGCGCTCCGCATATCGGACAAACGGTGTTGACCCAATCGGTGCATTTTGAGAGGGGAGAAGTGCCGTCGTCGGTGGGGGTAAAGTCCTTAAGATCGGGCAGCTTCAGCGGCAGCTCGCTTTCGGGTACGGGTACCTGTCCGCAATGCGGGCAGTTGATTATCGGTATCGGCTCGCCCCAATAGCGCTGACGGTTGAACGCCCAGTCCTTCATCTTGTAGTCGACCTTGGCTTTGCCGACGCCTTTCGCTTCCATATACTCGATCATCTTCTTGATCGCGGGCTTGACTTTCAGCCCGTTCAGGAAGTCGGAATTGACCATTATGCCCGCGCCCTCCTTGGCGCAGTACGGCTCCTTCTGCACGTCGACGTCGGACTTGATGACTTCGATGATCGGCAAAGAGAATTTTTTGGCGAAATCCCAGTCGCGCTGATCGTGCGCGGGCACAGCCATGATGGCGCCAGTGCCGTAATCCATCATAACGTAGTCCGCCGTGAATACCGGAATTTCGGTTCCCGTAATCGGGTTTACGGCATACATTCCTTCGACTTTTATGCCCGTCTTATCTTTGTTGACCTGGACGCGGTCGAATTCTTTTTTCAGCTTTGCCTGGTGCTGGTATTCTTCGATCTCGGCCTTGTTCACGACCTTGTCGAAATGCTCTTTCAGCAGGGGGTGTTCGGGGGATACGACCAAAAAAGTCGCACCGAAAACGGTGTCGGGACGGGTCGTGTAAACGACGAGCGGATATTCGCCGCCGTCGAACTTTACGGTGAAAGTGACGTCCGCGCCCTCGGAGCGACCGATCCAGTTTTGCTGCTCCGTCTTTATTCTCTCGGGGAAATTGACTTTTTCAAGCCCTTTCAGCAGGCGTTCGGCATAGTTTCTGATCCGCAAAAACCACACGTCTTTTTCTTTCTGTACGACTTCGGAGCCGCAACGGTCGCACACTCCGCCCTGGCTTTCCTCGTTGGCGAGAACGACCTTGCACTTGGGACAGAAATTGACCGTGGTGGTGGCTTTGTACGCGAGACCCTTTTTGAACAGCTGCAGGAAAATCCACTGCGTCCATTTGTAATAGTCGGGGTCGGTGGTGTCAACGACTCTGGACCAGTCGAAACTGTAGCCGACTTCCTTAAGCTGTTCGGTGAATTTTGTGATATTTTCGTCGGTGACCTTGCGCGGATGCTGTTTGGTCGCCATGGCGTAGTTTTCGGTAGGCAGTCCGAACGCGTCGTAACCTATAGGGAAAAGCACGTTATATCCTTCGAGCCTTTTTTTGCGCGCTATGACTTCCATCGAGGAAAACGCGCGTATATGGCCGACGTGCAGTCCTGCGCCAGAGGGGTACGGGAATTCTATCAGAGCGTAAAATTTGGTTTTTGAGGGGTCTTCCTTAACCTCGAAAACGCGGTCGGAATACCAGTAATCCTGCCATTTTTTCTCAACTTTTTTGAAATCGTATTTTTCGGACATTAAAATTTCCTCGCCGTTTTTATATTACTCCACCAATATTAGCACAATATTTGCCGCTTAGCAACAGAATGCCCGCACTTTTCCGCCAAGAACGCACGCGCGTTCACAATACGAACACAATACCGCTATTGTATTTGTTCGAAAGGGTATGATATAATGTCCGCGTATGGAAAAAAGAAAGGCAGGCGGCATAATACTTTCCGTTACGGCGGCGCTCTTGGTGGCGGCGCTTATAGCCGCTACCGTGGTTTTGGCGCTGCCGCGCGAAACGGACTCCGAGGGCGTTGTCGACGGCGCGGCTTTTTCATATGAAGGACCCATCAGATATTCTCTCGAAGCCGAAAAAGAATTCAAAGGATATATCAGCAGGTTCCTGGAAACGGTGCTGGCGGGATTTATCCGGCTGACGTTTCAGGACTTCGAATTCGACGACGACAATCTTCCCGTGGAGATCAACAATTCGTCTGCGGTATCCGACCCTCTGATCACGCTGTACGCAAACGCCGGAATACCTGCGGAAAAACTGATAAGTCTAGGTAAAGTGCTTGCCGGCTTCAGCGTGGACGAGGTCGCCGACGCCGAAATGGATACGATCCTGTTTTTCCTGGATTTCGGCGAATACAACGAAGGCGATACGGGCACGATAGCCACGGCTTCGTATTGTTCGGTATGCGAAACGATAGTGGATACCAGGGAGACCGAGGACGAGAAATGTCCCGTATGCGGCGCTCCGACCGAGAAAAAGAAGTTTATTCTGGGATACGCGTCACCCGAACAGCTCGCCCTCAGAGCGGGCGCTTTGGATTTCGGAGCCGTCTACAGCGATTTCGTCGGTGCCACCTTGCTTACTAAGGAAGAAGGCGCGCGGATCGTATACGAATTAATCTACATGCTTCAGGACGAGGCGGGCAAAAAGATAGTTTCCGCTATGGGCAGGACGCGTTTTTCCAACCTTGTCGTTTCGGCGGCGGCGCTGACGGAAAGCTATTACGGATTCCGTTCCGGCGGCGGCAGCCTTATCGAAGCGCGCGCTACCGCCGCGCTGGCGTATGAGCTCGGAGACATGCTGAAAAAGGTCGCCTCCGAGGTGGGCGCGGACACGCTGCTGGAAACTTTCGGGCTGACAGGCGCCGAGATGACCGACGAAATGATGAATTACCTTGAGGAGAACGGCATCAACACCGACGAACTGGCGGATTTCGAATCCATGAACGCGGCGCTCAGGGAAACGGACAAGGTGGCGCATTTCCTTTTATATAGTATGACCGAGACGCTGTTGTCCACGGACACGCCGCTGTTCGACGCGCTGTATTACGAGTTTAACGCCGAGACGGAAGCGGAACGCGAGGATTACGGCGACCTGTTCGCTGTGCTTGCGGCCAAATGTGTCGCAGCAGGGCTTAAAACGGCTTATTCCGAAACGGCGTTGACCGACGCTTCGGCGGCGGCTCAGGCTTTCGCGGACGTTTTCGAAAAGATAGCGGCGCTGGAGGAGAACGCCGCCGCGTCCGTAGGCAGGGAGGAACTTGAAAAACTGTTCAACGACGTCGAGAGCGTCGCGGAGCGATTTTCCGACATACGGGACGTCGGCGGCATCCGCGCGCTGGACGCCTCGGAGCGGGCTAGGATAAGGGAATTTGCCGATTACGTCGAGTCGCTGACGGCAGAGGGCAAGATAAGAATTCCGGGAGCGGACACGTTCGCTTCCACGATCTTTGCGAATCTGACGTTCAGGCTTTTCGCAACCGCGTTGGAAACGGTCGGCATAAAATAAACAACCGGCAGAGGGATACACACCGATGACAGCAGTATTGAGAGCGGAAAACATAGTAAAGGAATTCGGGCAGCAGCGCGTGCTGAACGGCGTCAGTCTGGAGATAAATAAAGGCGATTTCGTTTCGATAGTCGGTTCCTCCGGCTCCGGCAAATCCACGCTTTTGACGATTTTAGGCGGCATTGACAAGCCCACGTCAGGCAAGGTTTTTCTGGAGGACAAAGAAATTTCCTCCGCAACAGAAAAAGAGCTTGCGATACTCAGACGCACAAAAATAGGGTTCGTGTTCCAGTTTTTCAATCTGGCACCGTATCTGACGGCGGAGGAAAACGTGTTGCTTCCGCTGATGCTGGCGGGCAGGGTAAGCGCCGGGCACAGGAAAAAAGCCGCCGACCTTATGGAATACCTCGGAATTTCGGAATGCCGTGGGAAACTGCCGTCCAAACTGTCCGGCGGAGAGCAGCAGCGCGTGGCGATAGCGCGCGGACTAATATTCGATCCGTCGGTGATCCTTTTGGACGAACCGACGGGGAATCTGGACAGCAAATCGAGCCTGGAGATAATGAAACTGCTGAAAAAGATTAACGAGGAGATGGGCGCGACGATAGTTCAGGTCACGCACTCGGAATACAACGCAGGGTTCGGTAACGTGATTATTTCGATAAAAGACGGCGCTGTGACTTTTAGCGAGGTCGGAACAGGATACGCCGCTTTACAAACGCAGACGGAAACGCCTTCGGAAACGGAGACAAGTCCTGCCGGCATGGACGGAGCCGAAAACCGCGCCGATAGACCGGAGCGGCTTCAGCCGACCGGCGGGGGAGCGGCGGAAAACGGATGAAAGCGTTTTTGAGACATATCTTCCGCAGCGCGGACGAATCCAGAGGGCAGATGACGGTGATAATCATAACGATAGCCGTCGTTACGGCTATGATCTTCATAGCTTTTTCGATGTCCGACGTCTTTTATAACGTGAACATGGCGGAGTACGACCGCGTGGCGCAGGGCGCCGACATGCTGATAGGCTCCAATTTCAATTCCAACACCGCGTTCAGCCTTTCCAGGACGGAAGCCGTCGTTGCCACGCTGCCCGAGGGAACGGTCGCTGACGTCAGTTATTTTTATAAAGCGACCAGCGTGCTTAAAACCGAAACGCGCTCCAAAACGGTGCTGATCGAAGCCACCGACATGGCCGATTACCTAAACCGTCACCCCGTCAGGTACGCCGACGTGTATTCGGTCGAGGACACTTCGGGACAGGCGGAATACGAAGAGACCGTCAGCGCCTATTCCCCGATAGTCGTCGGCAGCCGTTTTGCCGAAGAAAACGGCATAAAAGCAGGGGATATAGTGCAGATATATCTGCCGTTATACGAAAGCTATACCAGCCTTCTGGTCAGGTACATAGCGGTCAACGAAGGCATTTTCTCGTCGGCGGCGGACGTGAATATTCTGGTCGATTTTTCGGCGGTGGGCAACATGGGCTCAATAACCGCGGCATACATCACGTTTGCGGAACCGGGCATGTACGAGGAGTATCTGCCGTACTTCGAGGAGGCATTCCCGGCGATAACCGTGGATGAGGGCAACAACGCGGGCGAGGTCATGACCATTGTCCGCAACAATACACTGCTTTTGGCGGTCGGACTGGCGTTTCTGATAGTCACGATGTCGCTTATACTGTTTACTTCCTACCTCATAATCTCCCGTAACCGCATGAGCGAGCTGATAGTTTTCAAGGCCGCCGGCGCCACTCCGACGCAGGTGGCAGGCATAATGTTCGGCGAAGTCATGCTGTATGCCCTCATCGGCGGCGGCATAGGTCTGGTGCTGGGAAGATTTGTCATGACGCTGGCGGTAGGCATATTGCTGCCAAACGCTTCCGGCGCTGTGACGTATGACGTATGGAAATATATCGTCAGCTTCGTTATTGCGTGTGCGGTTACCGTTTTGGCGACTTCGGGACCCGTAATTTCGGTAAGCAAGAAAACGGTCAGAGAACTTAGCTCCGAGTCGTTCAGATTCGGTAAAGAGCATAAGCCGTATATGATAGCTGTTGCCGCACTGATAACCGCGGGGGCTGTAACCGCATATGTACTGACAAAAGGGATAGCGTTGGTAGTTTCCGCGATCGCGTTGGTCGCGGCGGCGGCGTTTTTTGCGTACACGGCGGTGCCGTATCTGATAAAGCTGTTTTCTTTCCTGACGCGTTCCAACCGCTCCGGCGGCGCGTTCGCGCTTGCGGGAACGGGCATAGGACGCAACCGCGCCATGAGGACGGTGACCACGCTGGTATCGGTGGTCGTGGCGTTTTCCTTCCTGGTGGTCGAGGTAGTGGGGTTGGTGCGTTCGGCGATAGTGCCCTTCGAAAGCCGTTACCGCGCCGACATAGTGGTGAACGTCGGCAGGGATTTCGGCAATTATTCTCCCGAGATCCTGGACGGGGTCATAGACAGTACCTACGGCGTGGAGTGGTCGGGACGTTTCAATTATTTCGATTATTATCTGCCAGATTCCGAGTCGGACGAATGGACGGCGTACGGCGTAACGGATATGGAAACGCTATACCACTGTATCGTGTCCGAAGACTCGCTGATAGCCGAAAGGTGGAACGCGGCGGATAACCCGATAGTGCTTTCCAAAGATATGTCGTTGAGATACGGGCTGGGAATAGGCGACCGGCTCACCGTGACCCCGTCCGACAAGGACTACGCTTCGCGCGTACAGACTTTCACCGTGGTCGGCATCGACGAAACGGTGACGGAATACGACAGGGTGGGTTACGTCAGATATTCGGTCATAGCCGCCATGCGCGACTCATGCACCTATCTTGTCGACGTCAAGCCCGGCGCGGACGTAAACGAGGTGTTCGTGAACCTTAGGGCGAATGTAGAGGAGCTGAACATCCCGCTGGCTTTCGTTTTGGAATTCGACGAATGGGCATACGCCGATTCTTCGTCGCTGGAAGGAGTGGGTTCGCTGCTCAATCTGCTTCAGACCATGGTGTACGTCGTTGCCGTGATAGGTATAATCAATATTGCCGCAGTGACCTTCTTCGACCGCAGAAACGAATTTAAATTATATAAGATCGCAGGAATGACTTATTCCGATTATATGCGTTTTTCGCTGGGCGAAGGTCTGATCACCGGCGGCGCAGGCGTGGTGACGGGCTTTGTCATCGGGTACGGAATAAACATGCTGGTGCCGTCATTAGGCTCGATAATAGGCAAATATTTTGCGCTGACTGCCGTTCCCGTGTGGCTTATCGTGGTCGCGGCGGCGGCTTTCGGGTTGTTCCTCGGCTGCTGGTCGGCAATAGCGGCAAGTGCCAAAAATCTGAAACTTTCTTCCGTAAACGAGCGCATACGCACATAGGCTGCGCGGAAGATATATTTTATTTTAAAAAACTTGCGAAAACTTTTTTTTGGTGATAAACTTTTATAAAAGTAAACAAGGAGATTTTTCCATGGCAAAAAACGTATTCGATACGCTTTCCGAACGCGGATTTATCAAACAAACCGTATACGGTGACGAGCTTTACGAGCTTTTAGGCAAACAGAGCGTATCTTTTTATGTCGGCTTCGATCCCACCGCCGACAGTCTGCACGTCGGGCATTTCCTGGCGATGATGGCAATGGCTCACATGCAGCGCGCGGGGCATAAACCCGTAGTGCTATTGGGCGGCGGTACGGGCATGATAGGCGACCCCTCCGGCAGAACCGATATGCGTTCGATGATGACCCGCGAGACCATAGCGCACAATGTGGCGTGCTTTAAAAAGCAGATGTCCAGATTTTTCAGCTTCGAGGGCGAAAACGCGGCGCAGATGGTGGATAACGGCGACTGGCTTTTGGGACTGAACTATATTGATTTCCTGCGTGAAGTGGGTTCCATGTTCACGGTCAACCGTATGCTGACGGCGGAGTGCTTCAAGACCAGAATGGAAAAAGGACTCAGCTTTTTGGAATTCAACTATATGCTGATGCAGGCATACGACTTTTTGGTGCTGTACCGCAAATACGGCGTCGTGCTGGAGTGCGGCGGCGACGACCAGTGGTCGAACATGCTTGCGGGCGTGGATCTCATCCGCAGGAAAGAACAGGTGCCCGCGTTTGCAATGACTTTTTCGCTGCTGCTGACCAGCGAGGGCAAAAAAATGGGCAAGACCATGAACGGAGCCGTATGGCTGGACAAGGAAAAAACGCCTCCGTACGACTTCTATCAGTACTGGCGCAATATCGACGATAACGACGTCGAAAAGTGCCTGGGGCTGTTGACTTTCCTGCCCATGGACGAAATAAGGGAAATGTGCGCATGCTATACTGCCGACGAACAGGGTGTGAAGCACTTTGACGGCAGGATCAACGACGCCAAGGCGCGCCTGGCGTACGAGGTCACCAGGATCGTACACGGCGAGGACGAAGCCGACAAAGCCAAACGTCAGGCTGAAGGCGCTTTCGGCGGCGGCGGCGAAATGCCCGAGGGCACGATCTCCGCTTCGACTACGAAAGTGGCGGACGCGCTCGTGGAACTGGGACTGAGCAAGAGCAAGGGCGAAGCCAAACGCCTCATCGAGGGCGGCGGAATACGTTTGAACGACGAAAAAGTCGCTTCCTTCGACGCCGAGATACCCGCCGAAATGCTGAAAGAAGGCTTTATCCTGCACAAGGGTAAAAAACAGCATCTGAGAGTCAGCGTCAAATAATGGAGTACCTGGGAGCCGAAAGGGAATCCGAGGTCGAGTACGAAATAAGCCGCAGCCGTTTTATTGCGCGCATAGCCCCGGCCGAGGGCGTGGACGCTGGACTAGAATACGTGGCGGCGGTAAAAAGAGCATATCCCGACGCAACGCATCATCCTTACGCGGTGACGGGTTCGCCGGAATCGGGCGCATTCCGCTTTTCTGACGACGGAGAGCCGCACGGCACTTCGGGTACGCCGATACTGAACGTGCTGAAAAAGAAGGAACTTTACAATACCGTGATCGTCGTGACCAGATATTTCGGAGGCATAAAGCTGGGCGCGGGAGGGCTGGTTCAGGCATACTCGCACGCCGCCGCGCTTGCCGCCGACGCTGCGTCGATAGCGCGTTTCCGTCTGTCCGCGATATTTCGGGCGGAGCTGGATTACTCGGAGTTCAGGTTACTGGATCCTCTGTTAAAGGCGACTGAAGCGCGTATTTACGACATAAACTATGCGGAACGCACGACTGCGGAGATCGCCGTTCCCGTAGTCAACAGGGAGCGTTTCGAGTCAGGCTTCAGGGCTTTGACCGAAGGCAGACCCGACAAAATCGGATACTTAAAATCAAAATACTTTACATACAAGAGGTAGTATTATGAAAATCACTCTCACAAAGCAAAAGAAGGCAAAGCCCGATTATTCGAAGCTCGGTTTCGGAAAGTATTTTACCGACCATATGCTCGTCATGGACTATAAGGACGGCAAATGGCAGGAACCCGAAATTATGCCTTATCAGCCTTTCGCTCTCGATCCGTCCACCTGCGTACTGCATTACGGACAGGGCATTTTCGAGGGTTTGAAAGCGTACAAGAATAAGGACGGCAAGATCACGATGTTCCGTCCCTATGACAATTTCAGACGTATGAACCGCTCCGCGGCAAGACTTTGCATGCCTGCGCTGGATATCGAAGAAACCGTCGAGAACCTTAAAAAACTGATAATGATAGACGAGGACTGGATCCCCACCGAACCCGGTACCGCGCTGTATATCCGCCCCACGATGATAGCGACCGATCCCATGCTCGGCGTTCATCCCGGACACACTTACCGTTTCTTTATCATTCTGTCGCCCGTGGGAAGCTATTACGAGAGCGGTCTGACTCCGACCAAGATAATGATCGAAAACGAATACGTCCGCGCGCCTTTGGGCGGCACGGGCGAAGCCAAATGCATGGGCAATTACGCCGCCAGTCTGCTTGCGGGCGACATCGCCAACAAACACGGCTACGAACAGGTGCTGTGGCTGGATGCGAAAGAGAAAAAATACGTTGAGGAAGTGGGCGCGATGAATATGTTTTTTGTGTTCGACGGCGTTGTCAAGACTCCCGCGCTCGTGGGTTCGATACTTCCCGGAATTACCAGAGATTCCGTTATCAGAGTGCTTGAGCACGAAGGTATGCCCGTGGAGGAATGCCGTATCAGCGTGGACGATATCCGCAACGCCATAAAGAGCGGTCACATGGACGAAGCGTTCGGTTCGGGTACGGCGGCGGTCATAAGCCCCGTGGGCGTGCTGGGCATCGACGGCGAGGACATGGTCATCAACAACTTCGAAATGGGCAAGATCACCGCGTTCCTGTACGACAAACTGACCGGAATACAGACCGGACGTTACGCCGATCCGTTCGGGTGGGTAGTGCACGTCAATTAACGGAATAATTTTATTTGCCCGAAAAGGTGAAAAAATAGCCG
>CALVZV010000049.1 GCA_944372665.1 uncultured Clostridia bacterium | reverse complement strand
GGAGGAATAAGCATTGCGAGGTTGGTCTTTCCGCAAGCGGAGGGGAATGCCGCGGTGATGTATTTGATGTCGCCGTCGGGTTTCTGAACGCCCAGGATCAGCATGTGCTCAGCCATCCAGCCTTCTTTCCAGCCCTGATAGCTCGCTATACGTAAAGCGAAGCACTTTTTGCCCAGAAGCACGTTGCCGCCGTAACCGGAGTTAAGGCTGTAAATGGTATTGTCTTCGGGGAACTGGCAGATATAGCGGTTTTCTTCCTCGAGTTTGACCTTGCTGTGGATGCCGCGCACGAAGTCGTCGGAATCGCCGAGTTTGACCAATACTTTCGAAGAAACGCGGGTCATTATAGCCATATTCAGCACGACGTAAATGCTGTCGGTCAGCTCGATGCCGTATTTTGCGAACTTGGAGCCGATCTTGCCCATGCTGAAGGGGATGATATACATCGTTCTGCCTTTCATGCAACCGTCGGCAATCGCATCCAGTTTCGCATACGCTTCTTTGGGATCCATCCAGTTGTTGGTGGGACCTGCGTTTTTCTGTTCGCGGGAGCAGATGAAGGTTCTGCCTTCCACGCGCGCCACGTCGTTGACGGCGGTGCGGTGATACAGGCATCCGGGCAGCAGTTTCTGATTGCATTTATATATCTCGCCCGTCGATACGGCAATTTTGGTCAGCTCGTTAAGCTGTTTTTTGCTGCCGTCGATCCATTCGACCTTGTCGGGTTTCATGAGGTCAACGTATTTCTGTACGAAATCGAGAACGTTCTTGTTGGTTGTAAGTTCCATAGCACTCTCCTAAAGTAAGATTGAGGTTATATTACCATATTATTCAATAAAATGCAACAATATTGTTACATTAACGCACAGCAGCGGCTTATTCGGCGTTCCCCGATCGTTTTACTCGGGATAATTTTTATTGACAGTACTTGTTTGAAATATTAGTATTAAAGAAAGACGGACGAGAGTATTAAGTGTCTTTCGATAAAATATGAGGATGAACATGAAAGCTAAAGCTTTTAAATTTGTTATGGTACTGCTGTTTGCAGCACTCGTCGCGTTCGCTACGCTTTGGACTTATACTGCAATAAAGTTCGGTCTGGCGCCATGGGAGATAGAAGGCCAGGATTCTTCTACGCTTATTATCGGCGTCGTGTCGCCCGACGGCAGCGAAAATCTGTTTACTTCCGCCGGCATAAGGCTTCCCGACGGAAATATCGCAATAAAAGCGGTACTGTACGATATTACCAAAGGAAAAAGTTACGAGCCTGAGGACCTTGGACTTGAGTCGGAAAAATTTACATACGGCTGGAAGAATATTTATTGGGACAATGAAGTCGCCCTCGACGGCGTATGGCCGCGTTATCTCGGGGCGCTCGAGCTTTACAATGCGTATTTGCTGACGGTAAAATATACTGGGGAAATATCCGGAAATTATAATATTCTGTCTAACGCCATCAGGATCTTTTGCGCATCCGATTCCGTGAGGCATGTTTCCCAGTTCAAAGAAGAAAAGATCTACGCTTATCCCGGCGAGGAATGCGTGTTTACGCTCCAGCCTGAGTTTCCGGACAGCGACATCGTGTTAAAGACTTACGGCAACGTAGGCAACACCGTGGTTGTGAGAAAAAACGGCATAGTCATCGCCGCTTCGTATGAGGGACGCAATGAAAACGTCGTGCGTTTCGTGGCTTCCGGCACTGTCAGTGTGACCGTCAAAAACGTGTCAGACGTCAACGAAGCGTTTAATGTTTATGCGGGCTACGAATCGCTTTCAGATTATATCGGTGCAGAAAACGGCATGGATTTAGCGTTGAAAGCTGGCGAGACCCGTTACATCCAGATAGATGATGAATTCGACGACAATTTGATGCCGACGTACAATGAATTCAACGTGTACGACGTTTTTGTCAACGCCGATCCCTCAATTAGTTTTAAAGTATACGATAATTTGACCGGTTCGGATCCGTTTGCGGAATTTTCGGGAGAGGAGGGGACTATTCGAAATTCGTTTATCTGCAATTTCCCAAGTCCTCTCGTAGTAGCCATAACAAATAACTCCGATTCCGAAAAAAGTATCAACGTCGTCATAAAGCGTTCGGATGCGGTCGATTTCACTGATACGACAGCCGAAAGCGTTACCGTATTCAATACATGCGCGCTATTAATAAAGATTCCTTCGCCGGGCACTCTGAAACTAGTTTGTGATCGCACATTGAACGAAGACGTTTACGTCGCGGCGCTGAACGCAAGATGTGAAGTGCTGAGCACAAAAATGCTGACGGATGAGACGCAAATCAGCATTAACGGGAACGCGGCTTTCCTGTGGATAATAAACAGAGGGAATCCGAAATTCGGTCTTATGGCGGAATTTATACCTGATTAAGGCGATTTTTTGAATTTTCTATCCGCGAACGCCGAAACGCGCGGCGTTCGCGGCTGAGATCGGAGACAGACAAAATATATTAAAAAATTTTAAATAATGATAGACAAACGGAATATAATTATGCTATACTGCTTTAGCAACGGGGCGCCATAGCCAAGTGGTAAGGCACGGGTCTGCAAAACCCTTACCCCCGGTTCAAGTCCGGGTGGCGCCTCCAATTTTTTTTGCCGTTATGGCGGAATAGGCAGACGCAAGGGACTTAAAATCCCTCGATGGCAACATCGTGTCGGTTCGACCCCGACTAACGGCACCAGACTCAAACGGGAGAAGCTGAAAATTTCTCCCGTTTTTAAATCCCCGTTAAGTTTAAAAGGATGTTTGCAGCGATAAAATTACCACCTGTGGCATTTTATGACGTGAATATCTTCGTCCTGTCTTAAACCGTATTCCTTTGCCAGCCGCAGGCATTTCATTGTGCCGCTGCCGCTTTCGTCGCGGGACAGACTCTCTTTTATCGCGATGTCGTCGTCGGCAAGGACTATCAGCTTTTTGCTTTTCTGCAGCAGGTAACCGACTGCGGCGCGGTAATAGTCCTCGTCGTCTTTCAAGACTTTGCAGACGACGGTCTGCGCCAGCAAATGCCGCATGCGCAGTTCGTCGTCGTACGTAAACGGCATGCCGTCAGCGTTACAGTCGTCGCGTACTCTGCATATATAAGATTCGTAGTCGTCGGGTAGGGCGGCTTTGGTGTAAATCCCCATTTCGCAGGCGCATTCCGCTATCAGCTGGTCGGCTCCCGCTGCATAGCACGTGCGGACGATAACGTGATTGGTTTTGGAATATTCCGCAAGTATGCTTTTGATTTTGCTCTTCAGCGTTTCGGGGTCGTCCTTGAAAGAGCGGTGCCCGATGCCGGCAATCTCCATGACGGGTTTCCTGCCGGTGCGGTAGCTGTATATTCTGATGTTGTGCCCGAATTTTTTCAGGAAGGGAATGATGTTGTTTATCATCAATTCGTCCTTTTCCCGCTCGCTTTCTTCCAGGATCTCGTAGGGCACTATGTCCTTATGAATTTTTTTCGAATTGCGTTCGGCGGTGGAGGCGTAGTCGGTACCGTATTTCCAGCCCATTTGCAGCTTTTCGCGCACCCACCTCAGGTGCTCCTCTCTGGCGAGGAATCCAAGGTTATCGGCGCCGTTTTCGCCGTAATAGGCGGAACGGAAATCGTCCACTACGGGATAATCCAGGTCCTTGCTGCTGTAAAAACAGTTTATCAGTTCCAGCTTGTACGCGTAGGATTTTGCCTGTTCGATATTGGATACCTTGAATTCCAGAGGCAGGTTTTCGAAATCCTCGGTCAGAGCATCCAGACTTTTTTCGCGGCATAGATCGATATAGCTAGCGTGCACGGCGCGTGCGAAGTCGCAGAGGTTGATAAAGTTGTTGTCCGAAGCGTACAGCGTGCTTTTTTTGGTTTTAGGCTTTACTACGGCGCGTGCGTTCAGCACAAGAGGACCCGCAAGCATGCCTTTTTTTATACCGGAACCCGTTATGCCTTCGCCGAAAACGCCGTTTTGTATGATTTCGAAGCTTTTGTTAAGCCGCATTTTGCCTTCCGCGTCTTTGATGGTGCAGCTGTCGAACATGTATTCCAGATCGATGCGGTCGTCGGAGATCTCGAGTTTAACGTTCCACGCGATCGGGTCGAGTTTGCTGACCTTGCCGTATGCCAGCCTGTCCCAGTTCTGCAGCTCGTCGGCTAGCATCAACAGATAGGCGAGGGGATGTTCGGTATATTTCATCGGCTTTTCGTTTTTCAGATCGTATCGCGCCAGACTGTTATGCTGAAGTATGGCGGTAAGTATGTCCAGACGCTTTAAATCGAAGGCGATGCCGTCGCGGTTCAATATCTGCCGCGCCAGTATCACGGCGCTGAAATAGCCGTGATCCAGAAACGACGGCTGGGAAACGATGCGCTTTTTGAGATATGCGCTCATGCGTTTTTCGTCGTAGCCTTTTCTCAGGTTCAGTCCGTAGGCGAAAACGTCGTTCAGCGTTTCGAAATCTCTGTCGGCCGCCAGATCTGTTCTGACCCGTCTGGCCTCGTCGGCACTCAGTTCCACGAACTTGTCGTAGTTGCCGAACGACACGTAAATATTGTTTTCGTTATTCGGCCACAGCTCTTTGGTATAACCGACGATTTGTTCGTGAGCCAGCTGGAACGGGTACCCGATATCGTGGAAAAGGGATGTCATTCCCCATAAATATAAAAAATCGTTTTGGAAGTTTTCCTTTTGCTTAAGTCCGTAGAAATCCAAAAATGCGTCGCGGAAAGCGGTGTCCGACGCGAACACGGCAAGCCCCAGTGCGAAGACGTAGACCGAGTGTGAATAATGGTCGCGGTGTTTGGATAGCAGTTCGCCAGAATGGTATTCGTGGTCGGAAAGCATTTCCAATAACTTTTTCGTGTTGTCGTATCCTTCCCCGAACAGTTTGAACAGCTCGCTGAAGCAAAAATAAACCACGAAAGCGTCTTCTTTGTCGCCGCGTTTCAAAAATCCGTTCAGCGCCTGTCTGAAACAGGTCTTGTCGGACTCGGAGTCGCGTGTGTTTTTCAAGCCGCAATATTCGATGCTGTCAAAAAACAAGTCGGTCAGTTTGCTTAAGTAAACCATAATACTTCTCCTCACGTTAAGCCAATTATAAACTCGTTTTGCGGTTTTTGCAATAATTCCCCGATTCTTTTAACGGATATTTATAATATCGCGTATTGAATATTCCTCGGCGCTGTGGTAAAATAGACTGGATTCAAATGAAGATCGCGGAGGACGATTATGTTTTTGGCAATAGGCATAGCTTTGCTGTTGGTTTCGCTGGTTATCATAGCGGCGATAATTTTTACCACCGCGCGGAGCGTTAAAGAAAGCGGCGAACTGGTGATTTCCAAAAAAAGTCTGCTTTATCTTGTGCCGACATTCGTCCTCGTTTTCTTCCTGCACGTTGCCGGCAGCGTATATAACGGCGATTCGCTGGACTTTTTCGGATGTTTCGCGCTTGTCGGTTCGGCTTTCGAAGTTATCACCAAATTCAGCGTCGATACTTCGGTCGTCCTGCCTATTTGCAGGGCTTACCCGATATTTTACGTCGATTTCGTTCTTGCGTATCTGACCAGCGGTACGACGGTAATATTGAGCGTAGCCAGCCTGTTCAGTCCCAGAATACGCAATTATTTCAGCTGCAGGAAACTGCTCCGCCGCGGCTGCGACATAGTGATAGGCGACTGTCCCGATTCCGAGCGGTATCTGAGAACCAACAAAGGCAGCATGATGTTCGCATCCGATATAACGCGCGAAAGGTATGCCGAACTTATCAAAAACGGCTTTACCGTAATTAAATGCACGTCGGAGCAGCTGAATAAGAATTTGGGAAACGGCGAATACAATTTTATACTTTTCGGCGGCACGGGCATTTCCTATACGTCGGCTCTTGAAGGTTTCATCGCGGTGAAGAACGCGAGACATTCCGTTACGCTGAGCCTGGAAGCCAATCTTGGCGAGGTAAAGGTCATAAAGGACGCGCTGATAGCGGCGGCGAACGGCAAAGTCAACGCATATATCAACTGCTTCAGCAAGCACGAGCTTATAGCGCGCAAATTCGTTACGGAGCATCCGATAACCAAATACATCCCCGAGCACTTCTATAACGCAAACCGCACTCTTAAAACGGGCAAAAGCATCAATGTTGTTTTCGTCGGCTTCGGGAAAATGAATTACCAGCTTTTCAGAATGTGCGCCACTCAGTTCCATTTCGCTTCGGTTAAGGACGGGATTTTGTGCGCGGAGCAGGTCAACTATCACGTTTTCGACAGCGACGATTCGGCATTGCATAACGAGTTTTTCTCGAGGCTGACATATGAAACCGACGAGGAATTCAAAGACTGCGACTTTCCCGCGCCCGAAAGAATCTGCCGCCTTTCGGTCAACCGCAGCGACATCAATTCCGTCGAAGCGCGCAGGTATTTCAAGGAACTCGTATCCGGGGACAGCTTTTCTTACTTTATCGTATCTTTGAACGACGATCTCGGCGACGCGTCCTATGCGCAGACTCTGGTCAGACTGTTCAGAGGGGAGGAAAATTACCGTATCTTCGTCCGTTCCAGAGAAAACAGCGAAAAACTGTTCGGAAGCGATAAAATCATCTATTTCGGCGGCGTCGAATCCATGTATACGCATGACAACATAGTCAACGACGATCTCTCGGAACTTGCGCGGCGGCTTAACGTGCTGTATAACTGCATTGACAACGCTCCCGAATGGCTGAAAGCCGTCAGAAAACTTCCGGCGGCGGAAAGGGAAGCGGCGTTTGAGCGCGATCTAACGGACAGATCGAACCGCGAATTTGTGCGGGAGCAGTGGGAAGCAAGACCGCTGATAGAGCAGGCGTCCAATCTTTATCACGCGCTTAATCTTCCGTTCAAACTCAATCTTCTGGGCTTCGGCATGGTAAAAAAGGAGAGCGACTCGGATTCGGGCGCACCCGAAGAAGAATTCAAAAAAGTATACGTCAATTCGGGCAGGGAAACGGGCTACTCCGACATTGATTTTTATTTCGGAACGGAATCGTCCAACGTGCTGGCGTTCATCGAGCATTCCCGCTGGAACGCGCTTTATATATTGTACGATTACCGCCAGATGAAGAAAAAGGACATGCGCCCCGTTATAAAAAAAGATGCCGAAGGCGCCGAATCCGTCAGCGTGCCTCACAAGAATACGGAACTTAAGCAGCATGCCTGCCTGACTACCTATTACGGCATAAAGGAGCTTATCGAATACAAATTCTCGCTTTTGTATCCCGGCACGCCCCTCGAAGGCGTTTCCCGTGACGATCCAAAATTGACCGAGCTGTACAGCTTGTACCGTTACGATTATATGGATCTGGACAGGATTTACGAAGAGATTTCGGCTTTGGGATACAAACTGGTCAAAAGGGGATAAACCGCCCGGATCCGCTCCGGTTGCAATAATTCGGCGGATATGGTATTATAATATCAATAATCGATCAAGGAGCATTCGGAATATGTGCATAATAACCATCTGTTTATATAACAGTTTAGTCAAAAAACGCGTCAGAGTCGAAAACGCATGGTCACAGATCGACGTACAGCTCAAACGCCGTTACGATCTTATACCCAATATGGTAGAGACCGTCAAAGGCTACGCTTCGCACGAAAAAGAAACTTTGGGCGAGGTTACCCGCGCCAGGGCGTCGGTAGGCGGCGCAAAGACCCAGGAAGACGCCATAAAAGCCAATAACGAGCTGTCCGGCGCGCTGTCGAGACTGCTTGTGGTCGCTGAGCGTTATCCCGAACTCAAAGCCAACGCCAATTTCATGTCGCTGCAGAACGAGCTCAGCTCTCTGGAGCAGAAGATCGCCGTTTCCAGACAGTTTTATAACGATACCGCCATGAAGTACAACGAGAAAGTGCAGACTTTTCCCGTGAATATAGTAGCCAAAATATTCAAATTCAAGGTGAAACCGTATTTCGAAATCGATCAGGCTCAGAAAGAGGCGCCGAAAGTATCGTTCTGACGTCTTTATGAAAAAGATTTCCGCTGTGATCGTCGTTGCGGCAGTACTGCTGTCGCTGTGCGCTGCGCTGACGGGCTGCCTGAACAAAGGCGACGCGTGGCTGAATAAAGTTTCGCTTTCCGCCGTCGTGACCGAAAACGGCGACCTTTCCGTAGAGGAAACGTGGTCCGTCACGATAGATTCTTCCGGACCCGTAAAAAACCTATATAAGGTTTTCGAATTCGATAACCGCAAGCAGGTCGACGAGTTTATTTCTCAGTACCGCGTCTACGACTGTGTAGCCGGCACGTACCTGGACGTTCTCGGCAGTCCGTCGTATTCGTCGCCGCAGAATACTATAGCGTATTACGACATTTTCACTTTTAAAGTCGAAATAGGCGTTCTGTTCCCGGCTACGGACAATGCGGAAAAGCAGTTTACTTTTAAGTATACGCTGCCCGACGCCGTTATCGGTTACAACGACTGCGCCGTACTGTACTGGTCGCAGTTTTCTTCCGATTTCGGAATGTACATCGATAACTACGAATGCCGTATCTCGTTTCCGGGCGACCCAGAAGTAGAGAACGATCCCGACACGCTGTTTTGGCTGCATCTGGACAACGCAGAATCTTCCTATACTTATGCCGAATCGGATACCGTGGTGCTGAACGCCGGTGGCATAAATACCAATTCCGAGGCATCAGTTCTCACCGAAGTCAGGATCGTTACCGGTAAAGACCGTTTTTCGGAACTCGGCATAGAACGCGGCATCGACACGCGTCAGAGTATAGTGGACGAAGAAACGGCGTGGTATGAAAGCTGGACGAGAGAAATGCGCAACGAACGCATAAAGTACATCGTTTCAGTCGTGCTGGGTATTCTGTTTGCCGTAGCGGCCGTAGCGGCATTCGTGTATTACAAATTTATTTTCGGTCACTACGACGCGTCCAATTATCCCGAGTATGTGCGTGAGATCCCTGCGGGAGGGTCGCCTGCGGAGATGGGCTACTTCTTCTATCATTACGACGGCACGGCGGATTCGTCCAAGAACCGTTCGAGGCTGATTTCGGCCACTATTATGGATCTGACACGCCGCGGCTATATAGAACTTAAACCCGACGAAAACAACGATTATACCGTTCATCTGAACGCCGTGCCCGAAGCGCAGCTGAACGATTTGAAGCCGCACGAAAAATCCGTGTACGGTATGCTGCTTAAAGCCGAGAGTTTTTACGGCAAAGCCTTCACAATGGACGAGTTTTCCCATTACGCCCAAAAGCGTTCCGGCATGGTATCGGCGGACATATCGAATTTCGCATCCGGGGCTTCGCATGAGTACAGGACGGGAGGCTACATGGGCAAGCCTGTCAGGAATCTGACATATCCGCTCGGTATTTTCTCGGTCGCTTTCGCGGTTGTATTGTGGTATTTTATCGCTGATACGATATTCCTAAGCCTGGGAATGGCACTGTTCGGACTGGTGACGGCTTTCTTTTCACCGAAGGTACCCAGACTGAACGCAAAAGGCAGAGAAAAGCACTCCGAGGCGCACGCGCTGAAACGGTTTATGACGGAATTTTCCAATCTTAAGGAATACGAGATACCGCAGCTGCAACTGTGGGAAGAATATATGGTGTACGCCACCATGATGGGCATTTCGGAGCAGGTGCTGAAAGAATTGAAAGCCCGGTATCCCGAATTCAGCGACCCGGCCGCGTTCGCGCCGGGCGGCAGGTTTGCGGGAAGCTACCTTTTCGCGTATTTCGCGCTGAGTTCGCCAAGAGGCGGCGCATTTTTCGATATAGGAAACCATATCAACAAGACCGTATCCGCGGTAAACAACACGATAAGCGCTTTAAAAGGCGGCAGGAGAGGCGGATTCGGCGGTTTCGGCAGGGGAGGCGGATTCGGCGGTTTCGGCAGGGGCGGCGGAGGATTCCGCGGCGGCGGAGGCGGACGTTTCGGAGGCGGAGGCGGTTTCAGATGATGTTTACTCGCAATTTCGGATTAATCATATGCCCCGCGGCTTAGCGGGGCATTTGTATGCGCCCGCACGGCGTGCGCGGAAAAAGATTAATTCAACTGTTATAATGTTTATTGTTTTCAGCGCTTGATTAAAAGACGCCGCGGTGGTATAATTAAAAAAACTTTGGAGGAACTCACCAATGAAGATGATTTATAACGTAAGCGACCGCCCGCCGTTCGGTAAGCTGGTCGTTTTTTCACTACAGCAGTTGTTGGCGATAATAACTGCTACGATTGCCGTGCCTATGGTCGTTTCGGGCACCCCCGGTATCGCGGGTACCGCAGCCGGCGAAGTCATGAATCCCGCCGCGGCTATGATCGGCGCAGGTTTCGGAACGCTGACTTATTTAGTGTTCACCAAATTCAAGAGCCCCGTTTTCCTCGGTAGTTCCTTTGCATTCATATCCCCGCTGATCGGCGCGGTTACTTACGGCTATTTCGGCGTACTGCTCGGCGCGGCTTTCGCCGCCGCGGGTTACGCTCTTATCGCGTTGGTCGTCAAACTCGCGGGCACCAAATGGATTAACAAGCTGATGCCGCCCGTGGTCATTGGACCCACGGTCGCTTTGATAGGGCTTTCGCTCGCGGGCAACGCGATGGGCGACATAACCAAAGCAAGCGGTTACACCGTCATCAATGCCGCCGGCGAAGTGGTCAGCAGTTATAACCTCGTAGCCCTTTTGTGCGGTCTTGTTACTTTCTTTGTGGTGGTTTACTGCTCCATGCGCGGCAACAAGACGATGAAACTCATACCTTTCATAATCGGTATTTCCGCGGGCTACGTGTTGGCTTCGCTGTTCTCCGCCATCGGATACGGTGCGAACGTCGAATATCTGAAAATAATCAACTGGCAACCGTTGGTCGATAATTTCAAACCCGTAACCGTCAACAGCTTCTTT
>CALVZV010000048.1 GCA_944372665.1 uncultured Clostridia bacterium | reverse complement strand
GGCTCGTGCAAACGAGTCGCACTAACGGGTCATGCCGAGTGCCTAAATCTTTCTCGCTTCTTAACAATCTGTTCGACTTTTCAGATTTTTTGCACAATATTATAGAGCAGACAGACCGAACGCGTCTGTCGGGCGAAATAGGTAAAATTACGATAGAAGTTCTATCGTTTTTTTATTTTATAAGGTAGTTAAAATGTGCAAAAAATCCATGCGCGCTTTAAGCGTCTTTTCCGCGTTTTCGGTCAAAATACCCGTTCGGCGCCTTTGTCGGGTATCCGGATACTCCTCGGTCGGCGTTTTGAGCGAAATCATCGAAAAATTCGCGTTAAATCGCTGCCGACGCGTTCTTTCAAGCCGCACACGACATCTGTGAGATTTTTTGCACACTAGTATAGAACAGACAGACCGAACGCGTCTGTCGGGCGAAATAGGTAAAATTACGATAGAAGTTCTATCGTTTTTTTATTTTATAAGGTAGTTAAAATGTGCAAAAAATCCATGCGCGCTTTAAGCGTCTTTTCCGCGTTTTCGGTCAAAATACCCGTTCGGCGCCTTTGTCGGGTACGATTTAAGCTTTAGATAATATTTAAAAGCACGAAGGCGTGCTCGTGCTGATACATGCAACAAAAAAGCCGAAGCGCAGGCTTCGGCTTTTAAAGCTTGAACTATTTTTATTTTTTGCTGTTGACTTCGGAAACGAATTTCTTGAGAATGAGCATAGCACCTGCTCCCAGAGAGAACGCGCCTGCGGAGATCCACAGATCCGCGCCTACGCCGACACAGTATTCGACTATCAGCAGGATGCCTGCAATAAACGCGAACAGTATCAGCAGAATAATGATGACCTTTCTGAGCGTGAGTTTGCCGCCGGTCAGGGAGCTCCAATATATTATAAGGAAATAGATGGCGTAAAGGCACAGCGCTATTCCAAGCACCAGCGTCGCTATGTCCGGTACCAGAGCCGCCATGATTATCAATGCGACGCCCACGATTATTTCCGCCAGTCCGACTATCAGGTTACGGTTTATGAGTTCCAATAAACCCAAGGTGAGCAGCGCGACGCCGAACACGATTACGGCAAGTTTTAACACATTAAGCGATTTTTCAGCTACCAGAATGGTGCCGAGGATTATAAACGCCAGCGCCGCCATAACGGTATCGTTGCGGGTATTTACAGAAGTAGCTTTACTTTTAGCCATATAAACCTCCGTTTCACAAATTTTTGCAATATAATTATTATACATGCACGGAAAAAAAATTTCAAGTGCGTTGCCGATAAAAAATGACTTGAGGAATCAGTTGCGATTTTAAACGTTATATAGGTTTTGGCAGGCTATAGCTATTAGGGATTGACATTTTCAGGGGAAAAATGTATTCTATACATAATAAAAACATAATTGCGGGAGACAGGTATGCGTATAATAACCGTATCCAGAGAATTTGCAAGCGGCGGCAGGGAGCTTGGTAAAAAACTCGCCGAAGCGCTGGGATTTGCTTATTACGATTCCGAGATCATCAAGGAGATCGTCAGGCATACCGATTACGACGCCGGTTTCATAGACAAGGTTTCCGACGGCGCGGTCAGTTTCAATTTCCACTACGGACGGACTTTCGGTTTTTCGATAAATCAGCCCGCCATAGACGTGCTGGCGGCGCAGCATAAGGTGATTACCGCGCTGAGCGAAAAACGCGACTGCGTTATCGTGGGGCGCATGGGCGATATCATTCTTGCCAAGAAGAATCCGCTGAAGATATTTGTGTATTCCGATCCCGAGCATAAAATCAGAAGGTGCAGGGAAAGGGGCGAGCTGCATCCCGAGGCGACGGACAGACAGATATTGAGGAAATGCAGACAGATAGACGCCGGCAGACGCAAAACGCACGACACGTTTGCGCCGATACGCTGGGGCGACAGGCGCGGGTATAATCTGATGGTAAATACGGCGGGAGCCGATATAGACAAGCTGATCGACGGCTTGAAAGCCTATGCGGAAGGGTGGTTCAAGGAAAATAAATCCTGATCGCCTTTTTGACTTTGCAAACTGCCGGAATCCGATGCTTTGATCTTTGCGGTAAATAAACTGTTTTTTGTATGTGCAGATGGCTAAACTTAACTTTAATAAAAGAAAATACGGTAAATTCGCTACGTGCTTGAACAAGACGATAGGTTTTTTCGCCAGAAAAGCCACGTTTGAATTCCTGGTGGAAAAGCCGAGCGAGCCATGCATAATCTTGTGCAATCACACCACGCTTCAGGCGCCGTTCGCATACGAGCTGTTTTACGGCGACAAGCTCAATTTCTGGTCGAACGCCAAGCTCAGAACTTATAAAGACGGAATAGACCATTTCAAGAACGTGCTTGCCAAAGTAACCAAGCTGGGCTTTCTGATGCCGCTGGCATATATCCTGATGCCTTTGATAAATCTCTATTTCGTCAGCTATGACACCATTCCCGCGTGGCACGATCTTAGAGTCAGGGAAACGTATAACGCCACCGTAAAAGCGCTGAAAGAAGGCAATAAAGTGATGATCACGCCCGAAACCAAAGATACGCCGATGAACAAGTATTTAAAGCGTTTTCAGCGCGGTTTCGCGTACTCGGCGTACTATTATTATAAAGAAACCGGCAAGATACTGAAATTCTATCCCAGCTATTGCGATCCGAAATCGCGCCGCGTGGTGATGGGCGAGCCTACCGTATTCGACCCCGAAGCGCCCCTGAAACAGGAAACTGAGCGCATAACATGCTATCTTGAGGAGAAGATGACGGCTTTAGGCGAATATCTGGAAAAAAGCATCGCAGCGGAAAAAGAAGCGAAAAAGAAAAAATAAATTCAAAACCCGCCCGGAGGCGGGTTTTTTTGAGGATGCGCGTTTTCAGCGTGCACCGAAAACCTTTTCGATTATCGAAATGGCGAGTCCGGGGGAGAATTTCGCCAGAGGATATATCATAAAATATGCCGGAGTGGCTATAAGCTTTTCGGCTTTAGGACGTTTCCGCGCCAGCGCTTTAGCCATTTTGATCGCCGCGCTTTCCGGCGTAAGTTTTCCCGTCGCGTTCTTGCCGCCTTTGTCGTCGATAAATCTGTCCGTTCCCGATAAAGCCTTGAAATACTTCCCTTCGCTGACCTGTATTTTTTCGCGGTGTGCGGCGAAATCGGTCTTGACCGCCGCGACGTAAAGTGCGCATACCTTGATGCCCAAAGGCTTTAGCTCCATTCGCATCCCGAAAGCCGTACTGCCCAAAGCGGCTTTTGTAGCCGCGTACATGGTGCGGTAGGGCATGGGGATTATGCTGCCGACGGAGCACACGTAACCGATGACGGATCCGGGCGGCATATGCTTTATCGCCGCGCGCGTCAGCCATACCGCTCCCAAGAAATTGACGTCCGTGATCTTTCTGATTTCGGTATCCGGAATCAGCTCCAGGGGACCCGATTGTCCGTATCCCGCGTTGTTGATCAATATATCGATCTTTCCGAAACGCTTGCCTATGTCCTCGACTATCGCCTCGATTCTTTCGCGGTCGGCGATGTCGGCGGCATAATCCGACAAACTTTCGGGAGCGTGCCTGGAAATATTGACGACGACGTTCCCCGCTTTTTCGTAAAGTTCGCGGAGCGCTTTGCCTATACCGGCGGTAGCGCCGGTTATCACAACCGTTTTGCCAGATGGAAGTTTCATTCCGGACTCCTTGTTTTTATCGTGACCGTAGATTCGAAAGGCGTATATCCTTCCGTCGTCGGGGTAAAGACGAGCAGGTATTCGCCGTCGGCGATCGCGGCGCCGGCGTCTTCGTTTTTAAACGCCCAGCCCGAAGGAAGGTATTTTTCCGTGAATTGTTTAAAGGTCGTCCGGGCGGGCACGCCTTCGTAAGCGTCCAGAAGCGGATTGAACTCGGGAGCTTTGTCTCCGGACTCATAGCCGAGTTTCGGGATTATTTCGAGTTTGGAAAAACCGCACTTAGAACAAACGACGTATTGTCTGCCTTCGGACGTATGCGTGGCGGGGCGGTTCAGCTCGCTTTCCGCGGCGACGAAATCGTGTTCGCAGACCGTTTCGGCGATATCGCCGTCGGAAGGTTCGGAGCGTTTGCACGCAAGCGCGAGGTACGCCGTGGAAACGCACAGCACGCATATCAGAACCAAGCCGAGAAATTTTTTCATATCTGATATTTTATCCGTTCCGGCGCTTTTTGTCAACGCATCTGACTCCGGAGCGCGGCGTGCCCCTTTAAAACGTGCAAATTATATAAATTATTTTACTTTACGTTTTATATGTGCTAAAATAGGCGGCATGAGAAAGGAAAACGCTAAAACAGATTTTGTCGAAATCGAAAAACAGATGCTTGCGTTCTGGGAAAAGAACGCTTGTTTTGTAAAACTCGTCAAAAAGAACGAGAACGGCGAACGCTTCCGCTTTTTGGACGGACCGATAACCGCCAACAATCCGATGGGCATACACCACGCCTGGGGCAGGACGATGAAGGATATGTATATCCGCTACAACGCCATGCTCGGCAAGTCCTGTCAGTACCAGAACGGATTTGACTCGCAGGGACTGTGGGTGGAGGTGGAAACCGAAAAGGACCTCGGATTCAAGGTCAAATCCGACATAGTCAATTACGGAGTCGACAGGTTCACCGAAAAGTGCATGGACCGCGTAAAAAAATTCGCCGGCGTCATCACGGAACAGTCCAAGCGTCTTGGACAATGGATGGACTGGGAACACAGCTATTTCACGAACACGGATCTGAACATCACGTCGATATGGCATTTTCTGAAGGTATGCGCCGAGCGCGGCTGGATAAAGAAATCGCATCGTCCGATGCCCTGGTGCCCGCGCTGCGGAACCAGCCTTTCCGATCACGAAATGAGCGGCTCCTATGCGGAAATGGAGCATCTGTCGATATTTGCCAAGCTTCCCGTGAAGGGAACTGAAGACAAGATAATTTTATGGACGACCACCCCGTGGACTCTGACCGCGAACGCGGCGCTTGCGGTAAACCCCGAAATCGAATACGTACGCGTGAAAGTCAAGTCCGATACTTCGCCGCTCATCGTCGGCAAGAACGCCCTGGGAAAATTAAAGGGCGACATCGTCGAAGTCGGAGAACCTTTCAAGGGCGCCGAGCTGGTGGGCAGGGAATACGAGACCTGCTTCCCCGGATTCGGAGTTCAGAACTTTACTCATAAAATTTACGCGTGGGAGGACGTCGACGCTACGGAAGGCACGGGTGTGGTGCATATCGCTCCCGGCTGCGGCGCCGAGGACTTCGAACTGGGCAGGAAAAACGGTATTCCGGCTATCTGCCCCATAGACGACGAAGGCGTAATCACGGAGGGATTCGGCCGCTTCAGCGGCATGAAAACCACCGACCTCGTGGACGACGTAGTGAACGAACTCGAAAAGCAGAACAAACTGTACAAAACCGAAATGTACACCCACAGCTATCCCAAGTGCTGGAGGTGCAAGACTCCCGTGGTGTTCAAACTGGTGGACGAGTGGAACATCGACACTTCCGAAATCCGTCCGATGATGATTGAGGCAGCCAAAACCGTGAAATGGGAACCCGAATATGCGGGAAAGAGGATGCTGGACTGGCTGAACAATATGGGCGACTGGAATATAAGCCGCAAGCGTTTCTACGGTTTGCCGCTGCCGTTCTATGTCTGCAAAAAGTGCGGACACGTTACGGTCATCGGCAGCAAGGAAGAGCTTATCATGCGCAGCGAGCACGGCAACATAGACGGCGTGCCGCATCTGCATAAACCATATATAGACAAGATCAGGATCCACTGCGAAGAGTGCGGAGAGCCGGTCGAAAGGATCCCCGAAGTGGGCGACTGCTGGCTGGACGCGGGCATTACGCCGTTCTCGACCAAAAAATATTTCGAGGACAAGGAGTATTTCGAAAACAATTTCCCCTCCGACCTGGTCATCGAGATGAAAGAGCAGATCAGACTGTGGTTCTATTCGCTGCTGTTCATGTCGGTCGCACTGACCGGCAAGGCGCCTTATAAACAGGTTGTCGCGCACTCCAGCGTCATAAAGGAAGACGGCGGCAAATTCAGCAAGACGGGATATATGATCCGTTTCGACGACGCGGCGGAAAAGATGGGCGCGGATACAGTCAGATATCTGTTTATGTCCAATCCTATCGCTTCGGACGTGCGTTTCGGATATTCGCTTGCGGACGAGGCCAGAAGAAAGATACTGGGATTCTGGAACATATATGTTTTCTTTAATCTGTACGCCTCCATCGACAACCCCGATATAGCGGCTCACAAGCTCGATTACGCTTCGCTGAAACATTCCGACAAATGGCTGCTGCAGCGCACCAACGAATTTATTAAGTTCGCGCGTAACGCCATGGATACTTTCCGTCATCCCGCCCTGATAAAGGAATTCGAAGTGTTCGTGGACGACGTATCCAACTGGTATATACGTATCAACCGTAAGCGATTCTGGAAATCGACCGACAAACTCGACCAGATGAACGCGTACGCTTCGCTGTATTTCGCGCTGAAGTCGGTTATCGGAATTATGGCGCCCATCACGCCCTTTATAACCGATTATATATATCAAAACACAGTACGCGAGATCGAAAAGGACGCTCCCGAATCCGTGCATCTGACGGATTATCCCGTCCCGGCTGAAATTCCCGAAGACAAGACGGTGCTTGAAGAAACCGTGACCGCGCGCCGTATAATCGCCGCCGCGCAGCGTATGCGCAACGAAGCGCAGATCAAGGTCAAACAGCCCTTGAAAAATCTGTTTGTCACCGCTCCCGACGGCGTGAAGGAAGCCGCTTTGCCGCTGGCGGACGTGATAAAGGAGGAGCTCAACGTCAAAAAGCTTAGCTTTACCGCCGACGAAACGGCATACAACGACGTTTATTTCACCGTCAATTTCAGGGTTGCCGGCGCAAGGCTTAAAGGCGAAGCGCAGCGCCTTAAAAAGCTGGTCGATTCGCTGGACAATGCGGGCTTCGCCGCGTTGGACAAAGCCGTAGCCGCAGACAGCGTGGACATCGGCGACTTCAGCGGACTGGGAGCCGATCTGTTCGATCGCCACTTCAGACCCAAAGAGCATTTCGTCGTCGCCAAAGACGCCGAGATCACGCTTGCGCTGGATACGGAACTGGACGACGAACTCGCCGCGGAAGGCTTTATAAGAGAATTGATAAGGCTTATCCAGGTCATGAGAAAGGAAGCGGGCTTCGCCGTCGAACAACGCATTGTGGCGTCGTTCGAAACCGAAGACGAGTTCGCGCTGCAAGCGATAGAAAAATACCGCGACAAGATCGCCGCCGATATTCTGGCAAGCGAAACGGGTGACGTAAAGTCGCCTGAAGCGGAACAGTCGTTCTCGATCCAGGACCGTACCGTCACCGTAAAGCTGGCGCCCGTGAACAGATAGCGGATAACGGATCGATTTTATTTAAGGCGCGCGGCGGCGCGCCTTTTTTAATGCCGAAAAGGTTTATAAATCGTCTCCGGGGTAAAACTTCTCTTATGAGAAGCAACCAAAACATCAACGACACCTCTTTTGCAATCGACAGACTGAACAAGCTGAAAGGCTATCCGCTGACCGTAAAAATCAACCGGGGAAGGAACAGGATAGAGCGGCTGGAATGCGAGATCGAAGCCACTTATCCCAACGTATTCACGTTAAGACACGCCGACGGCGGGCTTTCGAGCTTCAGCTATGCGGACGTGCTTTCGAAAAACGTGCTGTTTTTCAAAAGGAAAATTTAAATTCAAGAATATCCCGTGGAATGCAGGAATATGTTAGGGTATAACCAAATCCAGGGGGTTATCGAATGTACGTCAAATGTGATACTGTCAAAAAACTGCAGCCCGTCCAGACCTATGTCGATACTGACATGGAACTGAACGACGCGGAGGAGGTCGTTTCCGTTCAGGCAAAAGCGCGCGTGGATAGCGTTACGCCCTCTCAGGGCGCAGCCGACGTCGTCACTACGATAGATTACGCCGTAATTTATGCCTGCGCGGACGGACTTGCCTCAGTCAAGGACGTCAGGACGGAAACGGTCAGATTGTCCGCGCCCTTTCTGAACGAATCCGGCTTCGTTATAGCCGAGGCGGGGGTCGTTTCCACGGAATTCGTGGGTACGTTAAAGCTCCGCGTCCGCATCATGCTGGAAGTGTCCGGCGTGGCGATAGAAAGCGCCGGATTCGAAAACGCGTTTACGGCGGACAACATGTGTCTGAAAAAGGAAACCGCGCCGATATGTGTCGCAGAGCCGGTAAAAGGCGGCGAATTTATCGTCGAGGGCGGTGATTTCGTACACGAAAGCGTTGACGAAGTAGTGTTTACCGAGTCGTCGATAAAGATTGATTCGGTATCTACAGCGACAGATATAACCAAAATAGGGGGCGTTCTGTATACATATGTCAGGTACATATCCGACAAAAAAATGTTCGGATACGTGATGCGTACTCCGTTCGAGGAAGAATTGCTGACCCCGGGCGTCACGGAAAGCTCAAAGGTGTTCCCGTTACCCGTAAAGGTGAACGCCGGCGTGGTGTTCACTCCGACGGAATCTGGCGGAGAGCTAAAAGTCGAAGCCGCCGTAAGCGTGTCGGGCTATGCGATAAACGAGGTCGAAACCGAGATAGTCACCGACGCGTACTCGCGCACCAAGGTGACACAAGCGGAATACGGAGTTGCCGAGGTGACCTGCGACGTATGCGGCATCAGCGAGAAGATAAAGTTTTTCGGCAACGCCGCCGTATCCGAGGACAAAAACGTCAGGAGCATAGCGGCGCTCGGCGCTCCCGCGATATGCGCTTTGGGGGTATCGGCTGCCGATCCCGTCGTTATCGAAGGAGTCATAGGTGCGGAAATCATCTGCGAGGACGATTCCGGCAAGCCCGTGCGCGTTTATGCGGAAATACCGTTCAGGAGCGAAACCGCCGCCAAAGGCGTATGCCCGTCGTCGGTCATGGTGTCGGCCTCCGTTCAGGAGTATTCGGCGCGGCTCAGGCAGGGCGGGACCGTGGAAATCACCGGCGAAATAGTTTCGACAGTATATTCCGAAACCAAAGAGGAATTAAAGTATCTCGCCTCTGTCGTCGAGATAGCGGACAAGCCCGCCGACGACGATCTGGTGATAAGTCTTTACGTCGTAGGCGACGGAGAAGGGCTTTTCGAGGTAGCCAAAGCGTTGAATTCCGACGAAGAAGAGCTCAAGCGCATGAATCCCGCGATGACGCTTCCCGTCAGGACGGGCGACAAGATTCTTTATTACAAAGCGGAGTGATCCTCGTTAAACCGCCCGCAGACAAGCGGGCGGTTTTTTTAAATTATGGCGTTCCGGCGGATTTGATTAAATAATGTCGCATTTCGTTGTTGACATCTGTTGAACGCGGGATTAAAATAGATTTAGTCATTTTTTGGATAACGGAGGTGAAAAGATGGAAGATAACGACATGACGGCAATGCAGTACCTGAAACTCGAAAACAGGCTGCTTTCCGAGGAGATCGACCGCTTAAAGAATAAATCCGCCTGTACCGAGCCTGAATCCGAGAAAAAGATATGCCCGGTATGCGGATGTCCTAACGACGCGGACGACGCTTTATGCAGAATGTGCAGCACTTATTTATTTTAAACGGGAGGAGAAGACATGGATATCCAAAGCAAAAACGACAAAAAAGCAGAAAACGTAAAACAAATTACATTGGCTTTGATAGCCGGCAAAAAAGCCGTTGGCGAAATTAACTACGACGATATTTACGAAAAACAGGCGCTGGAAGCGGCGATCGCCGAGAAGCCGTCGCTGCTTGCCGGGGTAGGCAAACTCGATAAATTCGGCAAAAAAATACTTTTAGACGCCGTTTCCAAAAAGTATTCCAATTTCATTTATCTTAGTGAACCGCAGTATTTCGACGAAATAGCGCAGATTTATCTGTTAAAGCGGTTCGAGGATACATCCGAAAAATGGAAGGGCGACAAGTTCAGACTCAAACAGAGCATGGACAACAAACTCGTGCTTACACTGAATTACGTTTCGCATAAAGGAGAGGAAGTATACTATTTCGACCGCGATTTGCGCATCCCCGCGTCGCTGCTGACGAATATGCGCGTTTCCGTAAAATTCAACGATGCGTGCAAATTTTTCGGGTTTCTGGATGTCAAGGTAGCGTCCGTAAATCTGCCCGACGCTCTGGAAGCGTTACTCGACCTGATCAATACCGAATACAGGCGCGTGCTTCAGGATTTCATAGATTCCAAGCAGATCGGATTTTATAAACTGAGCGCCGAATACGGCGAGCTGAAAGAGGCTCTCGCCGACGCGCTGAACCTAAAACTCTCTAAATACGGCGCCGAGATATCCGACGTGAATATTCAGAGCATTTCTTTTGCGGACAATATGTACGAGTCGATCACGGAGCAGTTTTATGCGTTACAGATCGAAAGAATGAAAAAGGAAATGGAGAACGATATCGCGGGATTATCGCTGGAAAACTACAAAAAGAAAGCCGAGATACACGAAAAATATCCCAATTTCCCCGTGACGTTGACGGAAGCCGAAAAAGATCTGGCGCTGAAACGCTATCTGGTAAGAATGGAAAAATACAGCGAAGAACGTCTGCAGCTGGATAAGGAAAGCGTGTCCGAACGCACCGAGAACGCGGCGCCCGCCGAAGAGCTGGTCAAGACCGCCGAGCCTGTCGTGATAGAGACGCTGCCCGAACCCGGAAAGAACAAAAGGCTCATCGCGCTTTGCGCGATTACGGGCGTGCTGGTATTCATAAGCCTGTTGGTCATGATCGCTTCGGTGCCGGCAGGTCTGGTGCTGGCGATAATATTCGCGGCGGCCGGCATAGCCACGTTCTTCATCAAAAAGAACTATTTTACCCGCAGCGGCAAACTGACCGAGATAAGCGTAAGCAAACCCGACAGCGCCGCCGACAGCGCCGCCGACAGCGCCGGCGACGGAAAGACGAACGAAAACAAATAATAAACTACGCCCCGATCGATCGGGAAAAGCAAAAGCCGGCGTCATGCCGGCTTTTTTGGCGAAATGGCAAAACAGCCGGTCTCCCGACTCGCGTGCGTGCGCGTCCGTTTTTTTTCCTTAAA
>CALVZV010000047.1 GCA_944372665.1 uncultured Clostridia bacterium | reverse complement strand
GGCAGAAAGGACGACATCATAAAATCCAGCGGCTACCGCATAGGACCATTCGAGGTGGAATCGGCTTTGATGGAGCACCCCGCCGTGCTGGAATGCGCGATAACGGGCGCGCCGCATCCGATACGCGGACAGGTGGTCAAGGCGACGATAGTGCTGAATAAGGGGTATACTCCTTCCGACGAGCTGACTAAGGAAATACAAAATCACGTCAAGAACGCCACCGCGCCCTATAAATATCCGCGTATAGTGGAGTATGTCAAAGAGCTGCCCAAGACGATCTCGGGCAAGGTAAAGCACAAAGAGATCCGCGAAAGCAAGGACGTGAAGTAATGGATAGGGTTTCGCGCGCCGCTCTCGAATACGTTTGCAAAATATCCTCGCCAGGTTCTCCCGCGGTGGCGGATATAGCCGATTTCAAAGCCGAAGCCGAACAAAACGTCAGCGCCGCCACTATAAAGGAGCTTGCTCTCAACGGGTTTATAAAGCTTAAATATTCCGACGGAGAAAATTTCTGTCTGGAACCGCAGCAAAAGGGTATGGAATATATCCTTGCCGCCAAGGGTGACGCCACGGCTGAGAACGAAAAAGTCGCTGCCTGTGTTGCTTCGGGCAAAAAAAACTTCCTGTACGGGTTCTTGGGCGGGATGTTGGGCGGCGCGCTTGCCGTATTGCTTGCGGCGGCGGTTTATCTGATTATAAAACTCGTCTGAAAGTGGCAAAATGATACTCAGTAAGAAAGAAAAGTTGATGATGAACGCCGTGTATTCGATAGCCGCCCCGAAAGGGCAGTGCCTTGCGACGGGCGTCGAACTGCTTTCGCTTATCCCGTATAAAAACGATTTCCGCGAGGAAGACGTCGAAAAGACGCTGGAGGCGTTGAAAGTCGAGGGTTATTTCGAATATGACAAAGCCGCCAGAAAAAACGAAACGGTTTATTGCATAGTACTTCGGGAAAAGGGATTGTCTTACGAAAGGGATAAGCAAAAATCCAGGCGCAAACTGATATTCCGTCTTGCGCTTACGGTCATTTGCGCGCTCCTGGGCTGGGCGGTCAAAGAAATTATTTCGGCTATCATAGCGTAACACTTATGGGCGAGAATATTCCTTTCAAATTAACCGCTCCCTATACGCCGAGCGGCGATCAGGGCGAGGCGATCGAAGAGCTTGTCGCCGGACTTAAAGAGGGCAAACGCACACAGGTGCTTTTGGGCGTCACGGGTTCGGGAAAGACTTTTACGATGGCTAACGTCATAGCGCGTTACGGACGTCCCGCGCTGGTCATCGCGCATAACAAGACGCTGGCGGCACAGCTATGCAACGAGTTCAGGGAGCTCTTTCCCGAAAACCGCGTCGAATATTTTGTCAGTTATTACGACTATTACCAGCCGGAAGCATACATTCCCCGAAGCGACACCTATATAGAAAAAGAGATCGCCATAAACGACGAGATAGACAAGCTGCGCCATTCCGCCACCTCGTCCCTCGGAGAACGTAACGACGTCATAGTTGTGGCTTCGGTGTCCTGTATCTACGGTTTAGGTGCCCCGGAAGAATATTTCAAGCATACGATATCCTTGCGTGAGGGGCAGGAGATCGACCGCGACAGCGTCATCGACAAACTAGTAAACATCCAGTACGCGCGTTCCGATATCGACTTTATCCGCGGCACGTTCCGCGCGCGCGGCGACGTACTCGAAATTTTCCCGGCTTCCCAGTCCACCGTGGCGGTCAGGGTCGAATTTTTCGGGGATGTAATAGAAAGGATATCCGAGTTCGACACCGTATCCAACAAGCCGCTGAACGCTTTGAAGCACGTCGCGATATACCCTGCCAGCCACTACGTGGTGGGTTCGGAGAACCTTGAAAGAACTCTCGAAACGATTTTAAACGACGCTGCCGTCAGGGAAAGCGAATTCATCGCTGAGAACAAGCTGATAGAGGCTCAGCGTATACGCGAGCGCGTCAATTACGACGTCGAAATGATACGCGAAATGGGCTACTGCAACGGTATAGAAAACTATTCCCGTTATTTCGACGGGCGCAGTCCCGGCGAGCCGCCGTTCACGCTTTTGGACTATTTCAAAGGCGATTTCGTGGTGTTTATCGACGAATCGCATATCACGCTGCCGCAGATACGCGGCATGTACAACGGCGACAGGATGCGTAAAACCAATCTGGTCGATTACGGCTTCAGACTGCCTGCGGCGTTCGACAACAGACCGCTTAACTTCGACGAATTCAACGCCAGGATCAAGCAGATGGTCTGTGTTTCGGCGACTCCGTCTGATTACGAGCTGGGAGAAGCCGGCGGCGAAGTCGTCGAACAGCTGTTAAGACCGACGGGACTTCTGGAGCCTCCGGTAAGCATCCGTCCCATCGCGGGGCAGGTGGACGACCTTATCGGAGAAATAAATACAGCCGTTTCGGCGGGCGGGAGGGTACTTGTTACCACGCTGACAAAAAAAATGGCGGAAAGTTTAACGGATTACCTCAAAGAGTATCATATAAAGGTCGAGTACATGCATTCCGACATCGACACGCTGGAGCGCATAGATATAATCAACCGCCTGCGGCGCGGCGATATCGACGTCATCGCAGGCATCAATCTTTTGAGGGAGGGACTGGATATCCCCGAAGTCACACTGGTGGCGATACTCGACGCGGACAAGGAAGGTTTCCTCAGATCGCGCACGTCGCTGATACAGACCATAGGAAGGGCTGCGAGGAACAAGGACGCGCGCGTCATCATGTACGCGGATTCGGTCACGGGCAGCATGCGCGAAGCCATAGAGGAAACGGACCGGCGCCGTCAGAAACAGATAAATTACAATCTGCTTAACGGTATAACGCCCAGGACCATTGTCAAGCCTATAGTAAATACCTTGCAGATAAGCAAGAAAGAAACGGAAAAGAGCGATAAAAAGATGTCCAAACGCGAGATAAACGCCGAGATCGAACACCTCAAGGGGCTTATGAGCTCTGCGGCGGCGGCGTACGATTTCGAGGGCGCAATAAAACTCAGAGACAGAATTGCCGAGCTTAAACGCTTGAGAGGAGAAAAATAATGCGGGGAGACATAGTCGTTTTCGGAGCTAAAGAAAACAACCTGAAAAACCTCAGCGTGACGATACCGCGCGATAAATTCGTGGTGTTTACGGGGCTCAGCGGCTCCGGCAAATCGTCGCTTGCGTTCGATACCATATTTGCGGAAGGTCAAAGGCGGTATATGGAGAGCCTTTCGAGTTACGCCAGGATGTTTCTGGGTCAGCTGGAAAAACCCGACGTCGAAAGCATCGAGGGGCTTTCTCCCGCCATTTCCATAGACCAGAAGACGACCAGCAAGAATCCGCGTTCCACCGTCGGAACCGTCACCGAGATACACGACTATCTGAGGCTGCTTTTCGCACACGTAGGCGTGCCGCACTGCCCCGTGTGCGGCAGAGAGATAACTAAACTCGGCGTAGATAAGATCAACGCCGAGATAATGAAAGCGCCGCAGGGAGCCAGGCTCATCATTTCCGCGCCCGTGGTGCGCGCCAAAAAGGGCGAATATAAGAATCTGTTTGAAAAATACCGCAAAATGGGCTTTGTTCGCGTCAAGGTTGACGGGGAAATACGTTCTCTGGACGAAGATATAGAACTGGGCAAGAACTTCAAGCACACCATTTACGTCGTGGTGGACAGGCTGGTGGTGAAAGAGGATATCAACAGACGCCTGACCGATTCGGTGGAAACCGCCATGAATCTTGCCGACGGCATGGTAGCGGTGGAGATAGACGGCAAGGAAACGATATATTCTTCGCGTTACGGCTGTCCCGACTGCGGTATAACGCTTCAGGAACTGACGCCCAGGAGCTTCTCGTTCAACAGCCCGTTCGGAGCCTGCGAAGCGTGCGGCGGCATCGGCATGCGCCACGAAGTAGATATCAACAAAATAATCCGGGACCCTTCGCTGTCTATTCGCGAAGGCGCCATCCGTGTTTCGGGCTGGTCGATAATGGATATGGGAAAGATGTACGAAAGAGAGCTTCAGGCCGTGGCGCGAAAGTACGGTTTCAGTCTGGACACTCCTTTTAAAGATCTTTCCGACAAGGCAAAAGACATTATTCTGTACGGCACCAAGGGCGAAGATATAGAAATGGAGTGGAATTCCAAGCGCTTCAGCTCCGTTTACCGCGCGCCGTTCGAAGGGATAGTCAACAATCTTTCCAGACGCTATCGCGAAACGCAGTCGGAAGGCGTCAAAGCCGATATCGAAAGATATATGAGCTTCAGCCCCTGCGAGGTATGCGGCGGCAAAAGACTTAAAAAAGAGGTGCTTGCCGTCACCGTAGGCGGTAAAAACATCGCCGAGATAAGCGATATGCCCGTCAAGGAGCTGCTGCCGTTTTTCGAGACGCTTGTGCTTAACGAAAAGGAGAGCAAGATCGCCGCTCCGATATTGAAAGAGGTAAAAGCCAGACTGGGATTTTTAAATAACGTCGGGCTGGATTATCTGACGCTGTCGCGCGCCGCGATGACGCTTTCCGGCGGCGAAAGCCAGCGCATACGTTTAGCTACTCAGATAGGCAGCGGACTGACCGGCGTGCTTTACATCCTGGACGAGCCCTCGATAGGGCTTCATCAGCGCGACAACATAAAACTTATAGACGCGCTGAAGCGCTTGAGGGATCTGGGCAATTCGCTGATAGTCGTAGAACACGACGAGGAAACCATTCTGTCTGCGGATCACATAGTGGACATAGGGCCCGGCGCGGGCGAAAACGGCGGAAAATTGGTAGCCCAGGGTACAGTTTCCGACATAATAAACTGTAAAGAGTCAATTACCGGCGATTATCTCGCGGGAAGGCGCAGGATCGCCGTTCCTAAATTCAGGCGCACCGGCGCGGGCAAATTCGTTTCGGTAAAGGGAGCAAGACAGAACAACCTTAAAAACATCGACGTAGATTTTCCCGTCGGCGTCATCACGGCGGTCACGGGCGTTTCCGGCAGCGGCAAGTCTTCGCTGGTCAACGGAGTGCTGTATCCGTTTCTGGCGTCCGAGGTCAACGGCGCATTCAAGACGATGGGCGCCGCCGACGGGGTCGAGGGCGCGGAAAACTTTGACAACGTCATTTGTATAGACCAAAGTCCCATTGGCAGAACGCCGAGGAGCAATCCCGCGACCTATACCGACGTGTTCACTCCCATACGCGAGCTGTTTGCGGGCACCAAGGACGCCAAGGCGCGCGGTTACAGTGCGGGCAGATTCAGCTTTAACGTGTCCGGAGGCAGGTGCGACGGCTGTAAGGGAGACGGTATCCTGAAAATAGAGATGCACTTTCTGCCGGACGTGTTCGTACCCTGCGACGTATGCGGCGGAAAGAGATATAACCGCGAGACTCTCGAGGTCAAATATAAAGGCAAATCGATATACGACGTGCTGGAGATGACCGTCGATACTGCGTGCGCGTTTTTCGAGAACGTACCCCGCGTATATAACAAACTGAAGTGTCTCAGAGACGTCGGACTGGGCTATATGAAACTCGGTCAGCCTTCGACGACGCTTTCGGGTGGCGAGGCGCAGCGCGTAAAGCTTGCCGCCGAGCTTTCCAAGCGCGCGACGGGCAGGACTATGTATATTCTGGACGAACCGACTACGGGACTGCACAGTTACGACGTCGAAAAACTTTTGTCGGTGCTTTCGCGTCTTGCGGACGCGGGCAACACCATTATCGTCATCGAGCATAATCTCGACGTCATCAAGGTCGCCGATCATATCGTGGACCTGGGACCCGAAGGCGGCGACGGCGGCGGAACCGTAGTCGCCGTAGGAACGCCCGAAGAAGTGGCGGAAAATCCGTTAAGTTACACGGGAAAATTCCTGAAACCGCTGTTGGAAAGGGACAGGATCTGAGAGGCGGAATATATTGATTTTTGCCACGCATACTACCCGTATGCTGGTTGTATTTATAAGGACGGTGATAATTTATCTCGCGCTTCTTCTGGGCATAAGGCTCATGGGCAAGCGCACGATAGGCGAAATTCAGCCGTTCGAATTCGTCATCACCATGGCGATAGCCGACCTCGCCTGTATGCCGATGCAGGATATCGCGGTACCTCTTGTTTACGGACTGGTGCCGCTTTTCGTGATGTTTTTATTGCATTTCGCGTTTACCTGGCTTGCCACGAAGTCGGTAAAATTCAGAAAATTCCTGAACGGAAAGCCGATAATAGTGGTGACTCCCGAAGGGATAGATTCCGAATCGATGGCAAAACTAAATTTCACGATAAACGATTTGCTGGAATCGATACGTTCCCAGCAGTTTTTTTCGATCGAGCAGATAAAATACGCCGTTTTGGAAACCAACGGCAACCTTTCGATTTTGGAAAATTCCTCGGCTCCGGAGCCGAAAGGCATACCCGTGACGCTGGTGGTCGAAGGCAGGAAAATGAGTACGAATTTCGACTATGCCGGCGTGGACGACGGCTTCGTCGAGCGGTATATAGCCGGAAAAGACTTGAAAATCGACGACGTGGTATTGATGACTCTGGACTCCGACAGAGTGTTTTTACAGCCGAAAAAAGGCAGATTTATCGCAGAAAACGTACAAATTTCTTCGGAAACCGCGCTTAACGGCGGCAGTCTGAACGGAAACGAAGCGTGAGGGGGAAGCTATGAAGTACAAAATCGCCGCAGTGGTTATCTTGCTGACTTTGATAATAGGACTGGGCGTTGCGGAACAATTTATAATAAAGGATACAATGGACGAAATGCTGTCGCGTCTCGATTCGTTTATCGTGGAGGAGGACGAGGTTTACGATCTCGACGAAATAAAAGCGACGGGTGAGTGGTGGGACAGAAGGCACAAGGTGCTGGAGCTGTTCCTGCCGCATAATCAAATACTGGAGATCACAATAACTTTCGGGGAGCTGATAGGTGCGGTGGGCGCGGAGGACTTCGATTCCGCTCAGGCGCTTCTGACGCGTATCAGGATGACATGCCGCGAATTCGAGACCGTGTATTCGGTCAGAATAGGAAACATCATATAATGCCGTTCCCGTATGCGCGCATACGCATACGGGAATACTTTTTTTTAATCGCGGTAAATTCGGTTGATAAAACTTAAAGTGCGTTGTATAATAAAAAAGCAGAGTAGGTACGTCGCGTTAAGTGCCGCGAAATGGGATGTCGTTCGCGGACGAAAGGAAAACCCTGCGGTGGCGTGCCGCGTCCGTTGCGAAAAATAGAATATATAGCTCTATTTATGCGTAAGTTCTCTCTGCAAGGAGGACTTTTTTCATGAACGAAAAGCTGAAAAGGCAACTCGCGCTGAAGCGGCTGGCTTATACCGCGCTGTTCGCGGCGCTGGCGATCGCCGCCAACGGTTTCAGCGTTTTTCTGCCCGTCATGGGCGTCGGTTCGTCCGCATCGTTGTCGTTTAACTATATCGTCTGCGTTTTCGCGGGAATTTTTCTCGGACCCGTTGCCGGCGGAATAGTAGGCGGCGTGGGCGACTTGCTCGGCTGGGTAATTCAGCCCGCCGGACCGTTCAACGTCTTTATCACGATCGGTTCCGTTATGCTGGGCGTGATCCCCGGACTGGTATTCAAAGCCAAACTCAATCCGTTCGTTTCCGTGTTGATTTCCTACGCGCTGATTTTCATAGTCTGTACTGCGGGGCTCAATTCCTTCGGTATATGGCTGTTTTATGTGCGCGGCAAAAGCTTTTTCGTGTTCCTTGCCGGCAGACTGGCTTTGCAGTCGGTGGTGCTTGTAGTCAACGCGGCGCTGACGGCGGCAATGTACTATCCTTTTGCAAAGTACGTTTTCAAAGGTCTGACGCCGGCCGGTACCGATACGAAAGCCCCGTCTTCCGAAAAGCGTTAGACGGTTTTGGATCGTTTCAGCCTTGATCTGATTGCGGACAGATCTATCAGCCCCGAGCCGTAGACCAGAGCGGCATACATCGCGCAACCCGCCGTTCCGGCAAAGACCAAGGCGCCGAATTCGCCCGTTCCCAGCGTCAGTCCGTAGACGGAGCGAATAAAATATTTGACGGGAAATGCGAAAACGGCAACTGCTATTATAGCTTTAAGGAACCCAAAACGTAATTTTATTTTTCTGTTAAGCAAGAACAGACTTCCTGCGACTTCTATTATCACCGAAGCCGCGTTTGCTACGACTACGGCGTAAATGCCGATATAGCGCGGCAAAAACACGCACGCCAGAACCATGACCGCGGTGGCCGGGACGAATGTCAGGAAGCTTTCTTTTTCCATGCCCACGCTGTTCAGCGCGCTCGCCACGATCTGATTGACGGGTATCAGCAGCATCAGCCAAGCCGCCACGGCAAGGTAACTGCCCGAAGGCAGGTCGTTATAAAGAAAGGACGTCAGTTCTTCGCCCAGCGAAATGTAGGCGGTCATAAACAGTCCCGAAACCGTGACCGCAAACGCTATGCCGGAATCTATTCGTTTGTTCAGCGCGGCGTAGTCGCCTTTTGCGTTGTCGGCGCTCATTTCCGGCACCAGAACGATCGCAAGCGAACCTATAATGGCGTTGGGCGCCATCAGCAGGGGATTCGCCATTCCCGATATTCTGCCCACGGTAGCGGTGGCGTCTGCCACCGTCGAGCCTGCCGCGATAAGCGCCTGTGGCAGTATCAGCGCCAAAACTGTGCTGACCGCAGAGCCGAAAACTCTCATCGCCGTCAGAGGCAGGGCGGGTTTCAAAAGCTCTTTTGCAGGCACTCCGCCTTTAAGTTTTCCGCCTTTTTTGACAAAAATAAAAAAAACCGCCAGCGCGACCAGCACGTCGCTGAGACTAAAAGCCAGCGCTATGCCTGCTGCTCCTTCTATGCCCGAGACTACTCCGGAAACGAAAAAGAGGGTGAATGCAATACGCAGTATCTCTTCCAGCAGTTCGGTCGCGGAGAATATCCCGAATTTTTTTGTACCCCAAAACCAGCCGCGTATCACTATATAAAACGTCGTTGTGATCAGCGCGGGTAGCATGATCTTCAGAAGGGGAACGGCTCTTTCGTCGCTGATGAACAGATACGCTTCGGGTAAAAGTATATAGCTCAGCGCCAGAGTCACCGCCGCCGCCGTCATGGCTATTACCAGCGCCGTCGTCAGATACGCCAAAGGCTTTTCGGATTTTCCCAGCGCCTCGGATTCGGCTACCTTTCTGGACAGCACCGTGCCGAGACCGCCAGTAGTCAGAGCTATGAACAGGAAAAAGACGGACAAGCATATCTGGTACAGTCCTAGGACCTCCGCGCCGACGGCACGCGAAAGATATATTTTGAACACAAACGACAGCGTTCGGGTCAGCACGCTAATGCCCGTTACGGTCGCCACCGATTTTACGATAGACACGCTTTATTTTATGTAAACGCTTATTCGCTTAGAATTGTATTTTTCCGTTCCTTTTTCGCCTCGGATATGTTAAAATTTAATAAACGCGCGTTGGCGTGCGATAATTATACCCCGGGGAGCAGGAGTATGGGCAGAACTTTTAACAAAATAGTCAGATTTTTCATATCGAAATTTTCGGGCAACGGGCTGGAGCAGGAATTAAACCGCGCTCAGTCCGGCAAGATGTGCGTTCCCGAAATCGCGCCTTTATGCCGCACGGCGGCGGCGCAGAGCGCGGTGCTGCTCAAAAACGACGGCGTATTGCCGTTGAAACCCGGCGAACGCGTGTCCGTTTTCGGCAGAACGGCGTTTGACTATTTTACCGTGGGCTACGGCTCAGGCGGCGACATAATAGCTCCGTATAAAATCAACGCCGTGGAGGGCATGAAAAACGCGGGAGTAATGCTGAACGAAAAGCTGATAAAAATTTACGAGGACTGGAGGGCGCTCCCAGGCAACGAGCCGGACGAGGGCTTTTGGGGGCATTGGCCGATGAGTTTCCCCGAAATGCCGCTGTCTTCCGATATCGTCCGTCAGGCGGCTGCCGAAAGCGACGTTGCCGTGGTGGTCATAGGCCGCGCCGCCGGCGAGGACAGGGAAAACCTGCTTAAAAAGGGCAGCTATTACCTCACCGACGCCGAAACGGACATGCTGGATAAAGTGAGCAAAGCGTTCGGAAAAGTCGCCGTCGTAATGAACTGCGGCAACATAATAGACCTCGGCTGGATCAGAAAATACAATGTCGGCGCGCTGCTTTACGCATGGCAGGGCGGAATGGAATCCGGCAACGCGCTTGCCGACGTATTGACAGGCAAGGAGAACCCGTCGGGCAGGCTGCCGGACACCGTCGCCGTGAATTATTCCGATTACCCATCCGCGAGCTGTTTCGGCGGCGTAAAATACAACGAGTACCGGGAGGACGTTTACGTAGGTTACCGCTATTTCGAAACCTTCGCCCCGGACAAAGTGCTTTTCCCGTTCGGGTACGGACTGTCCTATACCGATTTCGGATACGGCGCGCGCGTCAAACGGGTCGAAGGCACAAGGATAACGCTGGAAATAATATGTCAAAACACAGGCGCGCTGCCCGGCAGCGGTGTCGCGCAGATATATCTTAAAAAGCCCTGCGGCAAGTTGGGCAACCCGACAAGGGAACTGGTCGGATTCGTCAAGGCCTATCTGGAAGCGGGCGAAACCGTTACGACCGAAGCGGTGATAGACACGGACGACTTCGCTTCTTACGACGAAAGCGGCGTGACGGGGCATAAGTCCTCGTACGTGTCGGAAGAAGGAGTTTACGAGCTGTACGTCGGCGCCGATTCCCGCGCCGCCGAAAAGGTATTCGAGCGCGAATTTCCGTTTAAAGAGGTAAAACGCTGCCGCACGGTAATGCCGGTAGAAAAAGACGGACTTTTCAAAAGACTTGTCAACCGCGACGGCAAGCCCGTTTACGAAACAGTGCCCCCGACAGAGAGGGATCTGAAAAAGAGAATAATCGAAAATCTCCCCGGCGAGGTCGTTTCAGAACTTACCGGCGTCACCTTTGACGACGTGATTTCCGGTAAAGCAAAGACGGAAGATTTCGTGGCGGGGCTCGATGCGGCGCAGCTGAGGGCGCTGGCGCACGGCGAAGGTAAAATGGATTCGGCTCTCGGCGCCAAAGGCAACGCCGGAGCTTTCTGCGGGGTCAGCGAAGGTTTACGCGCCAAGGGCGTGCCGCCCGTGATCACCACGGACGGACCTTCGGGTATCAGACTAAAACGAGTCACATCGTTACTTCCCTGCGGAACGGCGCTTGCGGCAACCTTTAATCCGACTTTGGTAACCCGTTTGTACGAATTTATTGGCAAGGAAATGAAACTTACGGGATCGGATCTGCTGCTGGGCCCGGGAGTCAACATACACCGCAATCCTTTGGCGGGCAGAAATTTCGAATACTTCTCTGAAGATCCGTTCCTGGCAGGAGTAACGGCGGCGGCTGTGATCAACGGCGTTCAGTCGGAGGGTGTCGGCGCTTGCATAAAGCATTTTGCGGCAAACAACCAGGAGTTTATGCGAAAGATAAACGATTCCAGAGTTTCCGAACGCGCGCTGAGGGAAATTTATCTGAAGGTTTTCGAAACCGCGCTGAAATATTCTTCGCCCAAAGCCGTAATGACGGCTTATAACAAAATCAACGGCACGTGGTGCTATTATAATTACGACCTCGTCACCGAGGTGCTGCGCGGCGAGTGGGGATATACCGGCACGGTAATAACGGACTGGTGGGCGGAAAGGAGCAAGAGCAAAGATTTCAAGGAACTTGCCGATTCCGCGTGGCGCGTCCGCGC
>CALVZV010000046.1 GCA_944372665.1 uncultured Clostridia bacterium | reverse complement strand
GCAAAAGCCATACCCGCCATGGTAGCGGCGTTTGCCATCTTTTCGCGCGCCACGGGATCGTTGGGTCCGTTGTCGTAAGCCCTGGGCAGATACTCGAACACCATCTTCAGGGATCTGAGCGCCAGACCGTCGGTATAGTCGGTAGCCATCATCGAAGCGTACGCCTCGAGGGAGTGGGTGACCGCGTCGATACCGCTGGCGGAGGTCAGTCCCTTAGGCGCGTTCATCATCATGTCGGCGTCCACGATAGCCATGTTCGGCATGAGTTCGTAGTCCGCAAGAGGATATTTGACACCCGTTCTCTCGTCGGTTATGACGGCGAACGGAGTGACTTCGGAGCCCGTGCCTGCCGAAGTGGGTACCGCGATGAAATACGCTTTTTCGCCCATCTTCGGGAAGGTGTAAACTCTCTTTCTGATGTCCATGAAGCGCATGGCGAGGTCCATGAAGTCGACTTCGGGATGCTCGTACATGACCCACATTATCTTGCCAGCGTCCATTGCGGAGCCGCCGCCCACCGCTATGATGCAGTCGGGGTTGAACGCTCTCATCGCCGCAGTGCCCTCTTTGGCGCACTTGAGCGTGGGATCGGGCGCGACGTCGAAGAACGTCGTATGAGTGATGCCCATTTCGTCGAGTTTGTCGGTGATGGGCTTGGTATAGCCGTTGTTATACAGGAAACTGTCGGTAACTATAAACGCCTTCTTCTTGCCCATGACGTGCTTCAATTCGTCCAAAGCAACGGGGAGGCAGCCCTTTTTGATGTACACCTTCTGAGGCGCTCTGAACCAAAGCATGTTTTCTCTCCTTTCCGCAACCGTTTTGATATTGATAAGATGTTTTACTCCCACGTTCTCGCTGACGGAGTTGCCGCCCCACGAGCCGCAGCCCAGAGTCAGCGACGGAGTAAGTTTGAAGTTGTAGATGTCGCCGATACCGCCCTGGGAGGAAGGAGTGTTGACCAGTATGCGGCAGGTCTTCATTCTGCCGTAGAATTTGTTAAGTTTCGCCTGTTCGGTGATCTGGTTCAGATAAACGGAAGAAGTGTGTCCGAAGCCGCCGTCGGCTATCAGTCTTTCGGCTTTATCCAGCGCGTCGTCGAAGTCCTTGGCGCGGTACATCGCGAGTACCGGGGAAAGTTTTTCGTGGGCGAACTCCTCGGAAATATCCACGGACTCGACTTCGCCGATAAGAACCTTTACGCTGTCGGGCACGGTCACGCCGGCAAGTGCCGCGATCTTGGGCGCGCGCTGTCCGACGATCTTGGCGTTCAAAGCGCCGTTGATGATTATCGTCTTTCTGACCTTCTCGGTCTCCTCGGGGTTAAGAAAATACGCGCCGCGCGCCTTGAACTCGGCTTTTACCGCGTCGTAAACCTTGTCAAGGACGATGACGGACTGCTCGGAAGCGCAGATCATGCCGTTGTCGAAGGTCTTGGAGTGCATTATCGAGTTGGCGGCAAGCACCACGTCTGCGGTGTCGTCGATGATGGCGGGAGTGTTGCCCGCGCCCACGCCCACGGCGGGTTTGCCGGACGAATACGCCGATTTTACCATTCCGGGACCGCCGGTAGCGAGGATTATGTCGGCTTCCTTCATCAAAAGATTGGTCATTTCAAGGCTGGGAACGTCTATCCAGCCGATGATGTTTTCGGGCGCGCCCGCCTTGACGGCGGCTTCCAGCACCACCTTGGCGGCGGCAATCGTGCTCTTTTTGGCGCGCGGATGCGGGCTGATGATGATGCCGTTCCTCGTCTTCAATGCGATAAGCGTCTTGAATATCGCCGTCGAAGTGGGGTTCGTGGTGGGGATGACCGCGCAGACGACGCCTATAGGTTCGGCTATTTTTTTGATGCCGTAAGCCTTGTCCTCTTCCAGAACGCCGACGGTGCGGACGTTTTTGTAGGCGTTGTAAATGTATTCGGAGGCGTAATGGTTCTTGATCACCTTATCCTCTACGACGCCCATGCCTGTTTCTTCGACAGCCATTTTCGCCAGCGGAATACGCATTTTGTTAGCCGCCATAGCCGCTTCGAAGAAAATCTTGTCTACCTGCTCCTGGGTGAACGTAGCGAACTGAGATTGTGCCGCTCTGACTTTCGCTATTTCCGCTTCGAGCTTTTCGACTGAATCAACCGGTTCTCTTGTGATTTCCATAGTGATTATCTCCCGATATGGTATTTTCTTTTTTATTTGTTAAGGTCTTGTTCCCTTTTAAGGATCTCTCTAAGCTGCGCGCTGAGCACCGCCAGCGACGACGCCATGTTCTCGTTCCTGACGGCAATGTTTTCGGGCACGCTGATGTGCGCGGGCGTAAAATTCCATATTGCGCGTATGCCCGCCTTGACCAGGGCGTCCGCCATAGCCTGGGCGTGCTCCTGCGGCACCGTCAGAATGGCGATCTTGATGTCGAGCTTCTTGATCGCGCCCTCCATTTTGCCCGTGGGAAGTATGATCTTGCCGTGCACTTTCTGTCCTATCACGTCGTCCGAAATGTCGAACCCCGCTATGATGTTGAGTCCGTAGTCGGCAAAACCCCTGTAGCCCAGCAGCGCCTGCCCCAACTTGCCGCAGCCCACCAGTACGGCGTCCTTGGCGTTGTTGTAGCCGAGGAAGTTTTCTATATCGTCGATAAGGTCGTTCACCGCGTAACCGACCTTTGGCTTTCCGTCCTGTACTTTTGCCTGGGATAAATCTTTTTTGACGATGGACGGAGTCAGATTCAGCCTTTCCGCCAAAGTGACGCTGGACACGAATTCTCTGCCCTCTTTCCTGAGTTCGTACAGGGTTTTCAGATACTGCGGCATTCTGTGGAATGTTTGTAATGACACTTCGCCGAACATGGCTCCTCCGTCGTGAAACGAAATCGATATTTTTTTATCGATATTATTTTATCGATTAAACGCTTTCGCTGTCAAGCATTTTTTATAAGTTGCTTAATTTTTTCTTCCGCCAAGGCGTCATCGTAAGCCGCTTTCGGCGCGTAACAACCTTTGACCCCTACCGTCGCCGTTCCCGCGATCAGCGCATAGCGAACGCATTCGGATAATATTTTGCCCTCACAGAGGGCATACAAGAATCCGCCCATGAACGCGTCGCCCGCACCGGTTGCGTCGATACAGTCGCCCTTAGGCGCGGGTACGGTAACCTTTTTCCCGTTTTCAATATACATCGCGCCCTCGGAAGCCAAGGTCACGACGGGACATGGAACGTATTTTCCAAGCTCGTCCAAAGCCTCGGCTGCGGTACTTTTTCCCGTCATAAGACAGGCTTCCTTTTCGTTCGGAAAATAGTAGTCCAGAAGCTTTAAGGTTTCGGCGTAAGCGTTTATGTCCATGTTTTCGTCGAAGCCGAAATCGCCCGCTATCAAGGCGCCTTCTTTTTTGAGTCTGCGGTAAACGGAAAGGTATTTAGCGTATTCGGCTATTACGACCGAAGCGCCTTTTAACGCCTCGTAAACCCTTTTTTCGTCCGCCGCGCTTTCGTCGGAATACGTGACGAAACTGCGTTCGCCGGATACGGGCATGACGCAGGTTACGTTGATTCCCGAGCCTGTACCCGTATACACGTTTTCGAAAGGTATTCCTTTTGCCGCGAGTTCTTTTTCGATAAAAGGTGCAAAAAAACTTCTGCCCAGATATCCGGCGTACTTTATTTTTGCACCGAAAGCCGCCGCCGCGTAAAGCGAAGCGGGAGCGCCGCCGCCGAGCAGCACGTCGAAAGACTCGGAATAGAGTTCCTCTCCCGTATTCGGAAGTCTTTTCAAGCCGCCGAACACCAGGTCGACGTTTATCTTGCCGATCGCGGCGATAAATTTGTCATTCCCCGTATTCGACATAAGGTCGGTTGATCTCCACATATTTTTTCGCAAGCGTTTCGGCTTTGTCGGCGGGGACAAGCGGATTGAGAGCCAGCGCCTCGGCGAGTGCGGACTTTGAACGCGTTCGGAGAGCCAGCGAAGCGGCGTTTTCGTATTTTTTCATTTCCGAAATAATACGCGCGCATTCATCGGGTACGTTTTCGAAGCGGTGCGGCACCGCTCCGTTTGCGGTTACGCAAACGCTGAATTCTCCTACGTCCGACGGAGCCATGAAGTCCAGAGCTCCCGCCGAAGGACAGGAGAGTATCATTTCGCCCTCCTTTCCGCTTTGCACGATTTCCAAGTATTTCAGCGCCACGCCGGCATAACCGCCTTTTTCGGGAGAGACGGGGTCGAACATCCATTTTTTTTGACGTTTCACGCCCGTTTCGAGAGACATATACGCGCTTTCTCTGGCACCGTGGTATTTCGAGAAAATTTCCAGCGCCTCGCCGTAGCGGGCGAAAGTGTCGCCCAGCTTGTTCAGTTCCTCGCTCATGGCGGCGTTGAGTTCGCAAATCACCGCGCCGCGAAGCTTTTCCGCTTTTTGCATGTTCCGAAGCGCCTCGTCGGGATAGAAATAATAATACAGATACTCGTTCGGGATATATCCGCGCCGTATAAGGTCGCTTTCAGGGAAAAACGCCAGTTCGGTTCTTTCGTAAGCGGCGGGATTTGCAAGAATATCGGTCGTTATATCTTTGCCGTTCAAAGTTACCGACTTGAAAAACGAAAGATGGTTCAGTCCGTACACCTCGGCTTTCAGGCTCCCCTCTTTCAGTCCCAGCATTTTTTCGAAGGAATCGAGCATGCCCGTGGGAGCGTCGCATATACCGTAAGTAAAACCGTAGCCCGCGTCCGAAAGCGCCTGGGTAACTATGCCGACGGGATTGGTGAAATTGAATATTCTGAAATTCGGCAAGGCGTATTTTTTTGCCAGTTCGGCTATCTCGCAGAGCGCGGGGAAAGTGCGCATCGCAAACGACAGTCCCGCCGCGCCCACGGTTTCCTGAGCTATGACGCCCTCGGCTATCGTGGCGCGCTCCTCCAGCATGCGCGTTACGTCGCCGCCGGGGCGTATGGTAGTTATTATGTACGACGCTCCCTCGACCGCTTCTTTTACCGATTCGGTCAGTGTGAATTTAAGCTGCGGCGCGTTAAGATACGCCGTCCTTTTAGCCATATTGCCGTAAAGACGAAGCTTGTTCGGATCTATATCGGCAAAAACGACTTCGTCTATACCCAGACGAATTGAAGATTGCGACAGGGATTTTGCAAGGAACGGGCTTCTGACGCCGCCCCCGCCTATAACAGCTATTTTCATATTCCGATTGTATCACACGCGCGCGTATTTGAAAAGTGCGTACTTGTACGAAGTTGCGGCGTCAAAGTATTTTTACGTTGACCAGTACGGCTCCGACGGCGACGTTGTCCGCAAACGCCGTTACGGGGACGTCGGACTCCGCACGGACGATCCTGCCGTTTTGCCACTCGAACGAAAGCGTAACTCCTCTGTGCTTAAGCCCGCGTATCTTGCCGGCGTTAAGCGCATCGGGCAGCGCCGGCAGGAAAGTCAAAACTCCTTTATCCGAAGTTACCAGCATTTCGTTGATGCCCGCGACAAAGCCCAGATTGGCGTCGATCTGGAAGTAGCGCGGCGGATGGAAACCGAAAAGATTGGGGAGTATGGAACGCGAAAGGAAGTTTTTTAACGTCTTTTCCGCCGTTTGTTTGTCCGAAAAACGCGCCGCAAGGCACATCGCCCATGCAGCACTCCAGCCTATCCCCGGTCTGGAGTGCGACAGCCTGTCGTAAAACAGCTTCCGCGCCGCCTCGAACGTCTCGTCGCCCTTTGTCACGGTCGTGCCGGGATACACCCCGTACAGCGGCGAAAAATGCCTGTGCCCCCTTTCGGCGGAATCGAAGCCCGACTGCCATTCGTACAGTCCTCTCCCGCCGCAGCCGACCCCGGAAAGACGTCCCAGAGCCTCCTGCGCCCTGCTTTTCAAAGCTCCCGAAGCGCATTCGACGGCGAATTTCAGCGTTTCGCGCGCTATCTCCAGCTCGAACGCCGACCCCACTCCCACCGACGAACGTCCGCCGTCGTAAACAAACGACGTTTCGGGCGAAGCCGATGGCGCTACGGTCAGCTTCCCGTCCTTTTCGGCAAGATAATCTAGGATAAAGCGCGCCGCTCCCTCTATCAGCTTAGCCGCTCTTTGGCGGTACGCGGGCGCGTTAAGCGAGTGTCTGTACGCCTCGCATGCCATCCACGCGCCGCATAACGGCGCGTACATATACGAAGGATCGCCTTTTACGGGCGAGGTGTTGCGCCATATATCCGAATTGTGGTTGCAGCAAAAGCCTTTCGCGCCGAAGTTGACGCGGGCTGTTTTCTCGCCGCGCACGGCTATCTCCTCGACCGCCTTGAAGTATGACTCCAGACACGGGAGCAGATTGCAAGCCGAGGTCGCCCAGTAATTCATCTCGAAATTTATGTTCGTCGTCAGATTGCTGCTCCACGGCGGGCGCACGGAATCGTTCCACTGCCCCTGCAGATTCATCGGCTGCGGCCCCCGCGCCGCGCAAAGCGTCAGATACTTTCCGTAATCGTACATCAGCCCCGTGAGCGCGGCGACGTCCTTGGCGGACCTCATTTTGGTCAGCTTGTCCGCGTTGGCGTTTGACTCTCCCAGATACAGCGTCTCCCCCGATATCTGCATCGAAAAATCGAGTATGTGCCTTTTCAAAAGCGTTTCGTAATTGAAGTCTCTGCCGCGCAGCCCGGACTCCGTGCCGAAACGCAGCTTTTCGCGGTCAGTGACGGGATCTTTGTTCCAGCCTGCAAAGCCGGTCGCAGTCGTGGCGTACAGTTTCAGATAAGTGGCGTTTGCTACGAATATGCCTTTTTCGGATACTATAACCGCCCCGTCGGTATCCGTTTTTACGGAAAGACAAAAAGCCATGGCTTTGCCCTCGTCATATCCGACTGCGTCGGGAACGGGACCGAGGTAGTTGGGCAGCGCCTTGTCCGGCGCGTTGCCGTATACGGACATCACGGCGTCCGGCGACGTTTTCACACCGCCCTTAAGCGGAGTAAAAGCCGATATGGCGGCGTCGAACCCGCCGCCGCACCTGACCATATACGCCGCCACTTTGTCGGGATAGGAGACGAACGCTTCCCTCTCCATGCCGCCTGAGCGTATCTCCGCGACGGCGCGGTCCAGGTCCAGCGACCTGGAATACCTGCCGCGCCTTGAAGTTTTCGAAAACTTTATTTCCAGACCGCCCAGCGGCATGAAGGCTTCCGTATAGTTGCCGTCCATTTTTTCCGACACCGTTTGCGCGGCTTTTTCGTATCTGCCGCCGAAACAAAGCTCCCTCGCTTCGGTAAGCGCCTTCGCGGCGCCGGGATTGTCGAAGTCGTGCGGATATCCCGACCACAGCTCGGCGTCGTTGAATTCCAGCCTTTCGCGCGATCTGCCGCCGAAAACCATCACTGCGGTTTTGCCGTTACCGAGCGGCAGCGCCTCGCTCCATTTTCTTGCGGGTCTGTCGAATTTTATACAGCTCATGCCGTCCTCCGAATTTAAACGCTTACAATTCATTATAAAGCCGTCGCTCCTCTCCGTCAACAAGTGCTTTCCGAAAATGAACGCCCGTCTGAAACGGGCGCAATCGAATCGAACGGTTTTTCGCGGCGCGCGTCGCATCGCCTCGTTCAGAAAGGCAGCTCCACCACCGTTTCGTTCAGGTTCTTTATAGTCATTTTGACGTCGCTTCTCACGCCGTTCACGACGGAGACGTAAGCTATTTCCAGGCTTTCTCCGTCCGTTCTCAGCACATAGTCGGAAGCCGCCATCGACCAAAAACCGGCGGGCAGATCGGCGTTCGCTTTTGCCACATACGCTTTTTCCTTGACGGAATATTTATAGTTTTTTCCGTTAAGTATCTTTTTGAAATCTTCTTCTTTTACGTTATTGATTTTATCTATTTCGCCCACAAAAGTTTCCGGATATTTTTTCCATGTGCTGCCTTCTTTCAGATACATATACATGTATCCGTCCTCGTAATAACTGCACCATTCTTTGTCGAAGGACTTGTAATGAATTTTATCTCCGTCCATTTTTATGACGGTATCCAGGTCATTGCCCAACGTCGAAATTTCTATCACGATCTCCATGCTATCGGCGGATACGATCTTGTCGTAAAATTCGTCTATTTCTTTATTGTTGCAAGCGGTCAAACAAAAACTTAAAAGCAAAACGACCGCAGCTAAAATACATAAGTTGATTTTTTTCATGATCTTATTCCTCCTCGTTGATTTTTGATAATCGATATGGACGGTTTTGTCAATATTCCGCTTTTTTGCAAGCGCCGCGAAAAAACGCGAGTTTCACGCATACGCTTGACTCTTTAAAATCGCGCGCATATAATTTCGGATATGAAAATCGTGGACGCGCATTGTCATATATATCCGTTAAAGATCGCCGAAAAAGCATCGCGCTCGATAGCCGGCTTTTACGCACTGGACGCCACGCGCCAGAGCGGCTCGTCGGAGGAGCTGCTCGAAACGGGTAAAAAAGCGGGCGCGGACTCTTTCGTGGTCTGCTCCGTGGCGACGCGCGCCTATCAGGTAAGATCGATAAACGAATTTTTATACAGAGAATCGCTTGAGCATCCCGAATTCAGACCGTTGATGGCGCTCCACCCCGACATGAGCGAAGCCGAAATCGACTCCGAAATAAATTTGAATCTTTCGCGCGGCTTTCACGGCATAAAGCTGCATCCCGACTTTCAGCACTTCTATCTGGACGACGAAAAAGCGTTCCCTATCTACGAAGCCGCGGCGGGAAGAACGCCTATACTTTTCCATACCGGCGACAAGCGTTACGAGTTTTCGGCGCCTCAGCGCATGGCGCGCGTTTCGGAACGCTTCGGCAAACTGGTCTGCGTGGCGGCGCATTTCGGCGGCTGGTCCAGATGGGAAGAGATCGCCTGCTACAAAAACCACTCCAACGTCTTTGTGGATACCTCCTCGACGCTGGAGTACATCGGTCCCGACGAAGCGGAACGCTTCATAAACTTTTTCGGGGCGGAATGGTTTTTGTACGGCACCGACTATCCGATGTGGAACGAGGAAGAGGAGCTGAAACGCTTTCTCTCCCTGAAACTCACCTCGGCTCAGTTCGAAATGATACTCGGCGCCAACGCGGAACGCGTTTATAAACTGTGATCAAACGGAATATTCTATTATGAGTTTATCAGCCACCAGCGCTATCAGTTCGCCGTTGGTGGGCTTTTCCCCTCTGGCGAATATCTTGATCCCGTAAATGTTGTTGATGTTCTCTATCTTGCCCCTGGACCACGCCACCTCTATGGCGTGACGTATGGCACGCTCGACTTTTGACGGCGAGGTGTTGAAACGGCGCGCCACGGCGGGATACAGCTCCTTGGTGATGTTGTTGATCATCTCCGGTACGTCCACGGTCTGTTTGACGGCTTCGCGCAGAAACTGATAGCCCTTGATGTGCGGAGGTATGCCGGCGGATATGAAGATATTGGCTATGCGCTCGTCCAGTGCCCTTTCGCGGTTGATGCGTATTTCGCGCTCCTGCGAGGCGGGTTTTGCCAAAAGCGTTTCGTAAAGCCCCGCATAGCCTTTGGAACAATCCGCCGCCAAGACGCCCTCGGGCACGGAAACGGATCCCGAACGCAGTGCGAACACGACCTGCGGTGACGGCGTTTTGGAAGCGGCAAGCTTCAAAAAGCCTTCGGCGTCTTTAGGCTCCTTCATGGCGTATACCACCACGGCGTCGGGCACACGCCCGTCCAGCAATACCGCCGTTTCGCCGAGGTCGTCGGCAAATCCGACCACGGTGAGCTTGTCGGGATCCACCAATAAAAGCGCGTTGAGTTCAGCCGCGGGAAAACCTACGGCAATACAGGTTTTGGACATATATACCCTCCGGTCAATATTGAAATCTTTGCTTAGCTTAGCCGCCGCTCAGAATGCGGTTTCATCGGTATTTTGACAATTACGCTGAAAAATTCCGCTTTTATGCGTTTAAAAGTAATTTTTTGAGGTTTCTTGTTGCTAAAATTATAGCATTACGAGCGTACGGGGTTCAACGCGAATCGTGGGAATATTTCTCGGAATTTTGTCGAAAAAGGTATTAAAACGTCCTATCGTTTTCGGCTGCCAGAACAGCCTCCGCGATGCGTCCTGCGACGTTGATCCCGGTCGCGGATTCGAAGCCTCCGAAAAAGGGATTGGAATTGACTTCGTTTAAAACGAAGCCGTCGCCGCACTTTAAAAAATCGACTCCGCAAAAGGTCAGACCCATGACCGAAGCCGCCTTAACCGCCGCGGAAAGAGTGGCGTCGTCGGCGTCGAAAGCGCGCGCGCTGCCGCCGAGCGCCACGTTGGCTCTGAAGTCGCCTGCGGAGCGCCTTTCGACAGCGCCTATCGCTTTGCCGCCCGCGACCATCACCCTGACGTCGCAACCGGGACTGAAACCGAGGTACTCCTGGAAAAGATGCGGCTTAAGCCTGACCGCTTCCGCCGCCGCTTTCAGTTCTTCCCTGTCAGCCGCCAGTCTAACGCCGCGTCCCAGGGAACCGTAGCATTCCTTGACGACCACGGGGTAACCCAGTTCCGATTCCACCTTGTCCAAAACGGCGTCCGTGACGAAGTACTCCTCGCGGTAGCACAATAGCCCCGGCAATGTGCGCGGCACGCGTATGCCGTGCCCGGCAAGGCATAGCAGCGTGGAAAACTTGTCGTCCGCAGCGGCTACGGCATCGGCGCGGTTATACAGACGCACCCCCGCCTTTTCGGCGGCGGCGGCGACGTATTTGTCCTTGTCGTAGTAGACGGCAAAGGACGCCCCGTCCAAATCTCCTGCGAGAGAGCCGTCGCAAGTTACGGCATAAGGAAAAAAATCGTTTTTCCTGAGCTCCGTTTCGACGCCGCGCGCCCTAAGCTCCTCTGCTATGCGCCGCGGCGCGTAAAGATATTCCCGCGCAGAATAATAGGCGTTCGTCAGCACCAGCGCTTTCATACGCCTTTCGCTCCCAGCTCACGCATGTTGGAGCTGATCTCGACTTCCAGCCCGAGTTCGGTAATAATTGCGAAAAACTGTTTCTCCAGCTCGGTGGAAACCAGCATCCTGGTAAAGGATATCGCCGTCGTGCCGTTATACGACACCACGCCCATGTTGACGGGTACTTTTTTGCTGATGTTGATGTTGAATGTAAACCTGCTCAGCAGCTTTTCCATGCCTTCGGGCAGTTTCACCACGCCCAGGTTGGAAATGATGATGGTCTGTTTGGTCTTTGTCGAAACGGCTTTGCCGAACTTGGTGAAAAACGTCTTCAGCCCCACCGGCAACACTTTCATCAGCGGATTGGTGGAATAGAACGCCGACAGCGACAGCTTTTCGGCAAGCTCCTTTTTGTCGGAAAGCCCTTCGGAAAGCGCGCGTTTGCATATCGCCACGTATGCGTTAAGATCGTCCTTTGTATATGCGGGGCAGACGGCGCACTTGGTCAGCGTGGTGAAATTCCTCAGCGTTTCGGAAGGGAAGATCTTTCTTAAATTTATCGGTATCATCGCCACGATATCCCTGCCCGATTCGTTTTCCTTATAAAAAGCCCTTTTGATCGCCAGAAGCGCCGCTCCGGCTATAAGCGCGGTGACGGTGCAGTCCATTTTTTTAGCTGCGCCGTGGAGCGCTTCGGTATCGACATAGCCGTGTATCAGCCCGTAGCCCAGCGTCTTGAAACGCTTGCCTCTGATGCCGAAGCAGTTTTTGCCCGCCATTTTGCCTACTACGCCGCCGGTAAGTTTGTACTGGGTGTAATAACGCGAAATGCTGTCCTCGGTCTCCGATTCTTTCACCGGCTCGCCCGCGACCTTGACGTTGCCCTTGGGCGGCAGTTTCTCGCCGCACTCGTCGAGATACCTGTACACCAGCGACTTCAGAAACTCCATGGCGCCCGTGCCATCGCACAGCCCGTGGAAAAAATCCACCGAAATGCGTTTTTTGAAGTACTGCACGCGGAACAGATAGCGGTTGTTTTTCAGGGAGTCTATTTTCTGGAACAATATACCGTTATCGGGAAAAACACGCGGCTCGAGTTCGTTTGCATCGAAATAATATCGGAAAAATCCCTTTCTGAGCTGCACCGCAAACGTCGGAAAGCG
>CALVZV010000045.1 GCA_944372665.1 uncultured Clostridia bacterium | reverse complement strand
TCCAGGAAGGAATACACTATCATCGGCGCATCGTACCACCACAGCGGATAACCTACGAACACGACGTCCGCATCCTTAATTTTGTCTGCGGGAGAATCCTTCAGCGCGGGACGCGCTTCGTTTTCTTTCTCGCGCTTGGCTACAGCCAGCACGTCGTTATATCCCGACGGATATGCGGCTGCGGGTTCAATGCGGTACAGTTCGCCGCCTACGGCGCCGCAAACGGCTTCGGCTGCCGCTTCGGTATGACCCGAGTGCGAAAAATACGCTACCAGAATTTTGGTCATATCGCTCCTAACGCGGCTAAAACGCCGCCTCCAGTACTTTAAGTATGTCATCCGCCTGCATGTCGTAGTATCCTCCGCCCGTCACGCAGGATTCGGCGATGGGTTTAAGCATGTCGGCGGTCACGTTCAGTTCTCTGAGGTTGTCGGGCAGTCCCAGCCCTTTTATGAAAGCGCCCAGCGCTTCTATGCCTTTCAGCGCCGTTTCGTCTTCGGACACGGGAGAGATCTCTATATCGAATACGTTATGTGCGAAACGCACGAATTTCGATATGCCGTATTTGTATATGTATTTATAATAAGGGACCGATATCGCGGCAAGCCCCGCGCCGTGGGCGCAGTCGGTATATGCTCCGATCTGGTGCTCTATCATGTGCACTTCCCAGTCCTGGGTCTTGGAAACGCCCGTGACGGTGTTCAGACCCATGGTCGCCGTCCACATGATATTGCTGCGCGCCTCGTAATCGTTGGGGTTCTGCATCGCTTTACCGGCGGAAACGATCAGTGCGCGCATAAGCCCTTCCAGCAAATAATCCGACACGTTGTCGTCGTCGCCCGAAAAATACTGCTCCATCAGGTGCGACATTGTATCGAATATGCCGCTTGCCATCTGGTAAACGGGAACGGTATATGTGAATTCGGGATTCAGAATAGAGAATTTCGGATATACCGAAGGAGGGAAAACCCTGCCGTTTTTCAGCATAACGTCTTCGTTGGTGACGACGGAGCCGCCGTTCATTTCAGAGCCCGTTCCCGCCATCGTCAGCACGCTGCCGACGGGAACGATCCTGCCGGAAACGTCTTCGCCGTCGATCCAGTATTTGGTCCATGCGTCGCCCTCGCAGTACGCCGTGACCGAGACAGCCTTGGCGCAGTCTATGACCGATCCGCCGCCCACGGCGAGAATGAGGTCGATGCCGTTTTCACGGACAAGGCGCGCCCCCTCGAGCACCTGAGCATAACCGGGATTGGGTTTTATGCCCGAAAGCTCCACGGTGTTTTTACCGCATGCGTCGAGCGAAGCCTTGATCTTGTCGTATAGTCCCGTCTTTTTGACGGAACCCTTGCCGTACATCAGCAGCACGTTTTTCCCGTAATTGTTCAGTTCCGGTTCCAGCGCGTTCAAAGACTCTTTGCCGAAATGGATTCTTGTGGGGTTATAATACGTGAAATCGTATTTCATACAACTACCTCCCGATTTATACGTATATTCGTTTTTACCGCTATCGCGGAAATGCAAACGCCGTCCGGAGTTACGGACGCGTTCTTATTATTTCATGAGATACGCGATCTTAGCCGCCGTGGCGAAAATGTGAGTCGCTTCCACCAGCTCCTCTATCGGCGGCAGCGACGGCGCTATTCTGAGGTTGGAATCGTTCGGATCTTTTTTATAAGGATACGTGGCGCCCGCGCCCGTGAACACAACTCCCATTTCCTTTGCCAGTTCAACCGTTTTCCTTGCGGTGCCGGGCGCAAGATCGACGGAAATGAAATAGCCGCCCTCGGGTTTGGTCCACACGGCTATACCGGTGCCGCCCAGCTCCTCCTCGAGTATTCTGAGGACGGCTTCGAATTTGGGGCGCATTATCTCGGCGTGCTTTGCCATCAGCGCGTAAACGCCCTCCGCGTTCTTCAGGAAACGGTAATGCGCCAGCTGCACCATTTTGTCGGGTCCGATACTTTGGATGTTCATCTTCTTTTTTATATCGGCGATATTTTTCTCGGACGAGTACATGAACGCCACGCCGGCGCCGGCATATGTGATCTTGGACGTGGAGCCGAAACCGTATATCATATCCTCGTTGCCGTATTTTTTCGCCAGCGTAAGAATGTTCGCCTGTTCTTGTTGCGCATACAGCGCGTGCACCATATATGCGTTATCCCACATCAGCCTGAAATCGGGAGCCGCGGGCTTCATACGCGCCAGACGCTCCACAACCTCATCGGAATACACGACTCCCGTGGGGTTGGAGTATTTGGGCACGTTCCACATTCCCTTTACGGAGGGATCTTTTATCAGTTCCTCGACCTTGTCCATATCGGGACCGTCCGAAAGCATGTCCACGTTTATCATCTCTATACCGAACAATTCCGTTACCGCGAAATGCCTGTCATAGCCGGGCACGGGGCATATCCACTTGATTTTACCCTGCTTGTTCCAGGGCTCATACCCGGAAACACCGAATTGCATGGCGCGCTGGATAGAGTCGTACATAAGATTAAGGCTGGCGTTGTACGCGACGATTATTTCGTTTTCGCCTACGCCCGCAAGCTCCGCAAACAGCTTCTTTATTTCGGGAATACCGTCGTTGATGCCGTAATTGCGGTAATCCTGTTTGCCGACGTATCCGAGAGCCGGATCAAGCTCTTTATACAGTCCGTCGGACAAGTCGAGCTGTTCTTTGGACGGCTTGCCGCGGCTCATATCGAGTTTCAGACCTTTCTGAACGTATTTTGCCATACGCTCCTGTTCGGAAAAAAGCAATTTTTGTTTTTCTCTTTCGGTAAGTTTCAGGTAGTTCATAAATTACCTCTCGTAAATTAATTTCGATTATCAAACGTCGTCCTCGGCTTTGGCGCGGACGGTTATTCTGATCGGCGTGCCGCTGAAATCAAAGGATTTTCTGAGGCTGTTTTCCAGAAATCTTCTGTAAGAAAAATGCATAAGCTTCGGGTCGTTGACAAAAACGACAAACGACGGAGGCTTGACGCCGACCTGTGTGCAATAAAAGATCTTCAGGCGCTTCCCGTTATGAGTCGGAGGCGGATTTACGGTTATGGCATCCCCGATAACATCGTTCAGTATCCCTGTCGTCACTCTTTGGGAAGTATGCGCATACACCTCGTCAACGGCGGGGAGCACCGTGCCGACACGCTGTCCGTTCAATGCCGAGATATATCGCACGTAAAAATAGTCCATAAACTTAAGATCCTGTTTAAGCGCGGCGGTCATGCGATTCATGGTCGTGTCGTCCTTTTCCACGGCGTCCCACTTATTCATTACGACGATCCCGGGTTTGCCGGCTTCGTGGACCAGCCCCGCTATTTTGACGTCCTGTTCCGTGAAGCCTTCGGCGGCGTCCGCCATTATAAGCACGACGTCGGCGCGCCTTATTGCGGCGATGCTACGGACTACGGAATAGTATTCCACGTCCTCCTCTACCCTGGCTTTCTTACGGATACCGGCGGTGTCGATGAGCATGTATTTTCTGCCCTCGTATTCAAAAGGCGTATCTATGGCGTCGCGGGTCGTGCCGGCAACGGGCGACACTATCACGCGTTCGTAACCGAGTATCCTGTTGACCAGCGAGGACTTGCCGGAATTGGGCTTGCCCACAACGGCTATTTTTACGGTTTCGTCATCGGCAATCTCGCATTCGCCGCCGTCGAAATGCTTGACCACTTCGTCCAGAAGATCGCCCAGCCCCAGGCTCTGTTCGGCGGATACGGCGACGGGATCGCCCATATCCAGCGCGTAAAAATCGTATATCGCCGACGAATCGGGTCCGTCGATCTTGTTCACCGCCAGCACCACGGGTTTTTTGGTTCGACGCAGCATGGAGGCTATGTCGTAATCTCCGGGCGCCACGCCTGCCCTGCCGTCGGTAAAGAATATTATCACGTCCGCAAGGTCTACGGCAAGTTCAGCCTGACGCTTGATGTGTTTCCACATCGAATCCTCGCTTTTCAACTCCATACCGCCCGTATCCACCAGCGTAAAGGCGTGTCCGCACCACTCCGTATCCACGTATATGCGGTCACGCGTGACGCCCGGCATATCGTCGACGATGCTGACTCTGCGTCCCGCCATTTTATTGAAAAAAGTCGATTTGCCTACGTTGGGTCTGCCCACGACGGCGACTACGGGTTTTGCCATATCAGATTTCCTCCGCGTGTCTGAATACGCGTTTTAATTTTACGCCGCGCAGAACGGGCTTGCCTTTGGTATCCTTCTTTTCGATACGTATTTCCTCGGTATCCACGGCATGCAGCTCGCCTTCCTCGTCCTCGAACACGGCTTTGAAGTTCTCCAGCACCTTTGCGGCGAACACCACACGGTTGTCCTCGCCGTAGATATCGATTATCCTGAGCCCCTTGCGGTTGCGTTTCATGGGCGCAAATTCGGAAGCGATGACTCGTTTGCCCGTGCCTTTTTCGGTCACTACCAGAATTTCTCCCAAAGGCATGGGCACTTCGGCGCCGTTTTCGTCCTCGACCATTTCGACGTCCGCCTGTCCGGCGAACACTACCTTGGCGCCCTGGTTGAGGTTTACGCCGATAACGCCGCCGGCGATCCTGCCCTGTTCGGGATAGTCGTCCGTCAGCGTGTTGACGCACTGCCCGTCCGAAGTAACGAACAGCACCGTCGAACCCGGCACGGCCGCTTCGACGCCCGTAACGCGGTCGCCGTCTTTCAAAGCGATGACCTGATACATGTTCTTGCTGACGATATACGACGAAAACTCGCTCTTTTTGACCATACCCTGTTCCGTATAGATATACACTTCGTTATCGGGCGGATTTTCGGGATCGAACGAAAGAATGCCGACGGCTTTTTCCCGAGAGGGCGCGTCCGGGAACAATTCCTTAAGCGATTCGGCTTTTTCGCCCCACTGCCTGTCGCGTATCGACGAAGGATCCACTTTATAGCAGTTTCCTTCGCTGCCGAAAATCAGCGCCACAAAACCGGGTTCTATCTTGCACAGCTCGGTATGCTCCGCCTGAAGTCCGCCGGCGGCGGCTTCGCGGTTGGCGGCTATGAAGCTGCGGCTGGTCATGAACTTGACGCCGCCGTCGGGCGACAGCGCCGCGATCATACGCTTGGCGGTGCGTTTCGTGGGATCGAACGGCTTGACGTCCACATCCTTAAGATCGCCGATGATCGTGGTCATGCGCTTGGCGCCGGCCTCGTTCTTGTAGCGGTCGCGTATCTCCAAAAGCTCCGCCCTGACCACGGCGGTCTGTTCGCGTACGGAGTCCTTTATCTTTGTCAGGCGCGCGATGTCTTTTTTAAGTCCCTGCAGTTCGTCGCGGTATTTGCCGACGTCCAGCTTGTTGATGTTGCCGAGCTGCAGGCTGAGTATCGCCTCCGCCTGGACCTCGCTGAGCGAATAGCGCGCTCTAAGTTTCTGTCTGGCGTCGTTGCGGTTCGCGGAACCGCGGATAAGTGCGATCACCTCGTCGATATCGGGTATCACCGTCAGGTACCCTTCCAGGATCTCGGCGCGCTTTTTAGCCACGCCCAGTTCATAGATACTGCGGCTGCGAACGACCTGCTTTTGATAGTTGAGATAGTATTCCAGCACCTTGTTCAGTCCCATCAGCCTGGGCTTTCCGTCGGCTATGGCGACCATGTTCATGCTGAATGACGACTGCAGGTCGGTATGTTTGTACAGTCCTTCCAGGATCTTCAAAGCGTCCTCGCCCCGTTTCAGTTTTATGACGATGCGGATGGAACGCGTGGTCTCGTCGGATATTTCGGAAATGTTACCGAATATCTCCTTTTTCTTTTCGCGGAGAGTATAAATCTTGTCTATAAGCGAATGCGGATTGGCGCCCCACGGCAGCTCGGTGACGACTATGGTCTGTCTGTCGCCCTCGCCTTCTATCTCCGCCCTGCCGCGCAAAACGAGTTTGCCTTTGCCGGTGCGGTAAGCGTTTAAAAGTTCCTCGCCGCCAACCAGGAAGCCGCCCGACGGGAAATCGGGTCCCTTTATATATTTCATCAGCTCTTCGACGCTTATCCTGGGATTATCCAGCATCGCCACACAGCCGTCGATGACCTCGCTTAGGTTGTGCGTGGGGATATTGGTGGCAAGTCCTATCGCTATACCCGACGCGCCGTTGACCAGAAGATTGGGAAACCTTCCCGGCAGCAGATCCGGCTCGTCCAGCGTGTCGTCGAAGTTCTTGTTCCAGCGTACGGTATCCTTGTCGATGTCCCTTAAAAGCTCCGTGCCCAGAGCTCCCATCTCCACCTCGGTATAACGCATCGCCGCAGGCGGGTCGGTAAGCGTGCCGAAGTTGCCCTGTCCCTTTATAAGCGGCATACGCATGCTGAAGTCCTGAGTCATGCGCGCCATTGCCTCATATATTGACGAGTCACCGTGCGGGTGATACTTACCCATACAGTCGCCGACTATGCGCGCCGATTTCTTGAAGCCGCCCTTCGGCTTCATGTTCAGGTTGTACATGGTATAGAGTATCCTGCGCTGAACGGGTTTAAGTCCGTCCTCCACGCGCGGCAGCGCCCTGTCCAGAATGACGTGTTCGGAATATATCATCATGGACTCGGGCATTATATTCTCTATCGGCTTTTCCAGAATGTTCTGATCGAGTTCGAAGCTGAGCTGTCTGCCTTTCATTTTTGACCTCCGAGCTTAGCGGAAAAATTGTCCACCTTGTTGAAGTTGGCTTTTTCGTTTATGAAGTCTTTGCGCTTGTCCGCGCCGGCGCCCATAAGAAGCGATATCATTTCGTCCGCCTCGGCTGCGTCCTCGACGGTAACGCGGGTGAGCGTGCGCGTTTTGGGATTCAGCGTCGTTTCCCAAAGCTGGTCGTCGTTCATTTCCCCCAGTCCTTTATAGCGCTGCAGATTATAACTGCCGCGCATGGACGAAAGTATTTTATCCAGTTCCTGGTCGTTGTAAGCATAGCGCGTTTCGCCTTTCTGGGTTATCCTGTACAGCGGCGGCATTCCCAGATATACGTGACCCTCGGTGACCAGCTGGCGCATGTATCTGTAAAAGAATGTCAGCAGCAGGCAGCGTATATGCTCGCCGTCGTGATCGGCGTCGGCTAGGATTATGATCTTGTCGAACTTGAGGTTCTTTATATTGAAGTCCTTGTCGAAGTCGGTTCCCAGCGCATATATTATCGTGTTTATTTCGGCATTCCCAAGAATATCGACTTTTTTGACCTTTTCGGTATTCAGCGGTTTACCCCTCAGCGACAAAACCGCCTGGAAAGTGCGGTCCCTGCCTTTTTTGGCGGAGCCGCCCGCCGAATCGCCTTCGACTATGAAAAGTTCGTTTTTGGAATAATCGCGTCCGGAACACATGGACAGCTTGCCGATGGCGTTTTTGCCGGTCATGCTGTTCTTGGAATTACGCATCGCCTCCTTGACGCGCTTTTCTTCGGCGCGCGTTTTGCCGGCGTTGATCGCCAGCTTGGCTATCATCTGAGCTATATCCTTGTTCCTCGGCTCTGCAAGGAACGCCGTCATTTTCTCGTAGACGAGGCTGTCCATCAAGCCTTTTACTTCGGGGTTGCCGAGCTTGGTCTTAGTCTGTCCCTCGAACTGCACCTGCTTGAGCTTAAGATTGATGACGGCGGTCATGCCCTCGCGGTAATCCTCGCCCACAAGCTGCAGATCCTTGTCCTTGATGAGCTTGTTGCGCTTGATGTATTCGTTCATCGCCTTGGTGAACGCCAGTTTGAAGCCCGTTTCGTGCGTGCCGCCTTCGGTAGTCGGGATATTGTTGACGTATGAAATGATGTTCTCGACAAAAGTGTCGGTATACTGCACGGCAACCTGAAGTTTAAGCCCGTTTTCGGGAGATTCCGCCTCCAGATAAATGACTTTTTCGCTTCGGACCTCTTTGGTTTCGTTCAGGCTTTTAACAAAATCGGTGAGACCGCCCTTGAAACGGTATTCGTAACGCTTTATTTCCCCCGTTTCCTCGTCCACGGTGCGCCTGTCCTCGAACGTGAACGTCGTTCCTTTGTTAAGGAACGCCAGTTCTTTGAGACGCTGACGTATCGTCCTCGCGTCGAAATCGACGGTTTCGAAAACATCCTTGTCGGGTTTGAAACGCACTTTGGACCCGCGCGCGGAGGTCTTGCCTGTTTCGTGCAGCGGATCTACCGAAACGCCCGAATGCACCGTGCCGTCGGGACCGTCGACTCTGGCGAAACGCTCGAAATAGACCTTTTTCCCCGTATAGACTTCGACCTCCAGCCACTCCGACAGCGCGTTGACTACCGACGCGCCCACGCCGTGAAGACCGCCGCTGTATTTATAGTCGTCGTTGGAAAACTTGCCGCCGGCATGCAGTCTGGTAAACACCAGATCGACCCCCGTCTGTTTGTGCGTCTTGTTGACGTCAACGGGAATACCCCTGCCGTTGTCCTTGACCGAAGCGGAGCCGTCCTCGTGGATAACTACGTCCACGGTATCGGCAAAGCCGTTCATTACTTCGTCCACAGCGTTGTCGACGATTTCCCATATCAGATGATGCAGCCCTCTCGGACCCGTCGAACCGATATACATGCCGGGACGTTTTCTGACCGGTTCCAGACCCTCCAGCACGTTTATCGCGTCGGCATTGTATTGGGAATGAGCAGTTTCGATTTTCTTTGCCATCGTTCCTCCGAAGTGATAAATGAAAATAGCACAAGATATAGTATCACAGATACGTAAAAAAGTCAATATATTGCGTAATATAAATGCGCGTACGCGTTAAAAAATGGGGCTGTATGCTTCTTCCGGCTCTATTCGCCCAGGGCTCTCAGCGTATTGAGCAGTTTTTCGCTCAGCCGCTCTTTTTCCTTGACCACGACGTGAGTCGGACGGCTCCTGACCACCTCGACGACGGCATTGACGTCCGGCACGTCGGTGAAGCGCGGCACCACGTGTTCGCCGTCCGCGGCGAAAATACGTATGTTTTCTTCGGAAACCACCTCTATGCCGTTATCGTCGCCAAGATTCAGAAAATACGGCACCAGGGCGTAGACGTCCTCCGCAGACGAGCACTGTCTCAGCAGCAAAGCCGCCAGTTCCTTAAGACCGCTCCAGCCCTCCTTGAGTGCCTCGAGTCTGAAATCAACAAGACTTTTCAAGGCGATCTCTCTCTCGCCGCGCACGGCCTTGGCGACTCTGACAAGTTCTTCTTCCTTTTCCACGCTCATCAGCGCGCCGATAAGCGCATAAATCTCATAATCCCTGTTTCGGTATTCCTCGGCTAGTTGTTTGAGCTCCCTGAATTTATAAAACGCGCAAACCGTTTCGCCTATGACGTCAACGATGAGTCCGGCGGAAACAGGCGGCAGCGCCCTGACTTTGACAAACTGTCTGTGCTTTTCGGTGAATACTTCCACGCCTTTGGCTCTGAGCGATCCGGTTATATATTCTAGCTCCCCCTCCTCTCCGTTTCCGACAAGAAGGGAGGGCGTAACTGATTCGGTCATAACCCTATTATATGAAAGATTTATTTTAATGATACCGTTATCGGGAAGCGGAAAGTTTCCTGAGCGCAGCGCATGCCGCCTGCTGCTCCGCCGCCTTTTTCGATCTGCCCGCGCCGCGTCCCAGTTCCTCGCCGCCGATAAACGCCGTTGCCACGAACCCTTCCGCCAGCGCGCCGCCTTCGGCTTCGCTGCTGACTATAACGCCGTGCAGTCCGTGTTTTGCGGCGTATTCGTAAAAATCGGATTTGCAGTCCGCTGCGCGCGGTATAGATTTGCGCGACAATACGTGATCCAGCTCGTGCAGAACGAATCTCTCGGCTTCTTCGATGCCGCCGTCAAGCATTATCGCGCCGACTACGGCTTCGAAAACGTCTTCCTTGACGTGATCGCTTGCAGCCACATCGCCTGATGCCTTGCCGTTGCCGTGCAGTACGTATCCTATTATATCCAGTCGTTCGACTGCGCCGCAGAGCGTTGCTCCGGAAACTACGGCGGATTTGAATTTTGTCAAAAAACCTTCGTCCTTGTCGGGAAATTTGTTTATGAGCGTCTTGCTGACGATCAGTCCCAGCACAGAATCGCCCAAAAACTCCAGCCTTTCGTAGGAGGAATGCGACTTATGCTCGTTGGCGTACGACGAATGCGTCAGCGCCGCGTCCAGAAGCGCGATGTCGGCAAAAACGTATCCCAGTTTTTTCTCCGCCTCGGAAAGGACGGCTCTTCTTTCGGGCGTCATTTTCCGGACGCCTCGGCAAGCGAGACAGCTTGGAGTATCGCCGCGGAAACGGACTTCGCCTTGGAAGATCCGTGCGCCTTTACGACCACCTTTTCGAGTCCCAGCATCACAGCGCCGCCGTAGGCGTTGTAATCCATAGTCTTTTTCAGCGACTTCAGCACCGGCTTTAACAGCAGATATCCCAGCTTGGCGCGCAGTCCGCCGTTTAAAATGCCTTCTTTAAGCAATGTCATGAACGCGAGAGCCGTGCCTTCTAATGCTTTCAAAGCTATATTGCCGCTGAACCCGTCCGACACGACCACGTCGTAATCGCCCGATAAAATTTCCCTGGCTTCCATGTTGCCGACGAAATTAAGCGTCTCGTCCGCCTTGATCAGGCTGAACGCCCCGCGTGTCAGGTCAGTCCCTTTTTTGTCTTCTGTTCCGTTGGACAGCAATCCTATACGCGGGTTACGGATACCCAAACTTTGTTTTGCCATATCGGAGCCGGCTACCGCGAAATTATACAGCATCTCGGGTTTGCACTCCGAATTTGCGCCGCAGTCCACCATCACGACTCTGCCGCCCTTTACCGTGGGCAGTACGGGAGCCAGTGCGGCGCGGATCACGCCGGGTTTCCTTTTGACCAAAAGCGTGGCTGCGGTCAGCACCGCGCCGGTGCTTCCGGCGGACACGTAGCCTTTCGCGTCGGGATCGGAATTAAGCACGTAAAAGCCTTTGACGAGCGAGGACTCCTTCATCTTCCTCACGGCTTCCACGGGAGCCATGTCGTTGGTGATAATGTCCGGGGCTTCGACTACTTCCGCACGCGATCCGTCGTATCCGAATTCCCGCAAAAGCGCGTTTATCTCGTCCGATCTTCCTGTCAGTATAACCGAAAAGCCCTCTCCGGACGAGAGAGCGTTCACGGCGCCCGCTACTATTTCGCGGGGAGCGTTATCCCCGCCGTACGCGTCGACAACTATCTTCATGTTTCACCTAAAAAAAATAATGGGAAGCCCGCGGCCTCCCACAAAATCAGTCTTCCTTCTTTTCCTTGGGAACCACAACCTGTCTGCCGTTGTAGTAGCCGCAATTCGGACAAACCCTGTGGCTGAGTATCTGAGTATGGCACTGCGGGCACTCCGCCAGGTTGGGAGCGGTCAGCTTCCACTGCGCGAAACGCGTGTTTCCTCTCTGCTTCGACACTTTACATTTAGGTACTGCCATGTTGCACCTCCTATCTTTAACGTATAAATTTCATCAAGCCCGTTTATTATATACAATATAAAGCGGGTTGTCAAACGATTTTTCTCTATTTGCGGATATTGCGCGCCTTTTCGGCAAGCTCCTTGGCGTCGCGCGCTATGACCAGTTCCTCGTTGGTGGGAATGACTACCACTTTGACCGCCGAACCGGGCTTGTGCAGTTCGACCAAGCCCTTTGCCGAAAATCCGGAGGCGTTCTTTTCAAAGTCGAATCCGACGCCGAAAACCTCCAGCCCTTTCATGATCAGTTCTCTTGCAAAAGAGGAATTTTCACCTATTCCGCCCGTGAACACTATGCAGTCGAGTCCGCCCATAGCCGCCACGTACGAACCGATGTATTTCCTTACGCGGTACGCAAACATATCGAAAGCCAGCTTGGCAAGTTCGTCGCCCTGCCGGCAAAGCGCGCTGAGATCTCTGCAGTCCGAATATCCGGCGATGCCCTGGAAACCGCATTCCTTGTTAAGGTACGTGACGATCTCGGACGCCGTCTTGCCTTTTTGCTCCGCCAGGAATCCTACGGCGGCGGCGTCGATGTCGCCGCTCCTGGTGCCCATGACCATTCCTTCCAGCGGCGTAAGCCCCATGCTGGTGTCGATGCATTTGCCGTCCACTACCGCGGCAAGCGACGATCCGTTGCCGAGGTGGCAGGTGACCACCCTGGAGCCGGCAAATCCCAGATACTTCACGGCTTCGCCGGACACGTATTTATGCGAAGTGCCGTGGAAACCGTATTTCCTGACCCTGTACTTTTTGTAGTCCTCGTACTTGATGGCGTACATATATGCGTATGCCGGCATCGTGGAGTGGAATACCGTATCGAATACCGCGACGTTGATCTTGTCGGGCATAAGCTTTAGGCAGCTTCTGATACAGCCGATGTTGGCAGGCATGTGCAAAGGTCCGAGCACCGTGTTGCGGTCGCATATCTTCAGCACCTCATCGTCTACTATGACCGAGGAAGTGAAGTCCTCGCCGCCGTGAAGCACCCTGTGCCCTATGGCTCCCACTTCGTCCATCGATCCGACGACCCCCTTTTCGGGATCCGTCAAAGCCTTCATCACCATTTCGAAAGCCTCGGTATGGTCGTTGATGAGGCGTTCGACGACTGTGGTCTTGTCGGGCGCGCCTATAACGTCCTGTTTCAGCTTACCGGTCAGCCCGGTGCCTATCTTTTCGACTATGCCTTTGCCTACCGTCGATTCGTCCGCCATGTCGATGACCTGATACTTCAGCGACGAACTTCCCGCGTTCAACACCAGTATTTTCATTTTATCACCTGTTCCGTAATG